>JAUZOM010000037.1 GCA_030706465.1 Bacteroidota bacterium
CAGGCTAAATTTTATTCGGATACTTTAATCAAGATTACACAAACGACCCGTATCATCACCGGTATCGGTTTCGAATCTGACGAAACCATGTCACATTACCTGATTAAGGACCCACAAGGTGTTTTTCCTCTTAATGAGAACACTAAATCGTCCGGTCCGGTTCCCGCCGGGCAGACATTAACCGTTTCACCCAGAGTGGCCACAGCAACGCCTCCATCTGCAACAAAAAACCAGCCACACACTATTGTCAATCCGGTTGCACATATCGTGAAATAAACGTCTTGAACTCTTTCAATAAAAAAAGGACTAATCCATTGTATGGATTAGTCCTTTTTTTATTGAGCTTGTCAGTTAGATATTGGCAATTCGTTTTATTTCCTCTATGATAGCGTTGGCAAAACCTTCTGCTTGTTCCATAGTCCTGGCTTCGGAATAAATACGAATAATCGGCTCTGTATTCGATTTACGCAAATGCACCCAACCGGTTGGGAAATCTATTTTCACCCCATCAATATCGTTTACTTCGTATTGTTTATAGGAGTCTTTGATAACCTTCAATATGGCGTCCACATTGATTGCAGGAGTCAATTGAATCTTATTTTTAGAGATATAATACTCCGGATAAGTTTTCCGTAGTGCAGAGACTGAAAGTCCTGATTTGGCCAAATGAGTCAAAAACAAAGCAATCCCAACCAATGCATCCCTTCCATAATGGCAGGCTGGATAAATAACGCCACCATTCCCTTCACCACCAATGACAGCATGGACTGTTTTCATTGCTGCGACAACATTTACTTCCCCAACAGCTGCTGCGGTATAAATGCCATTGTGTTTAGTTGTCACATCCCGTAATGCACGGGTAGAGCTTAAATTGGATACCGTATTACCGGGAGTATGCTGAAGTATATAATCTGCAACTGAAACAAGCGTATATTCTTCCCCAAACATACTACCATCTTCACAAATAATAGCCAACCTGTCAACATCCGGATCAACAACAAACCCGACATCTGCTTTACCCTGCTTCATCAGAGAAGAAATCTCAGTCAAATGTTCCGGAAGCGGTTCCGGATTATGCGGAAATTGGCCATTCGGGTCACAATACAATTTCTCAACCTGATTAACACCTAAAGCTTCTAAAAGAGCTGGGATTGCAATACCTCCCACCGAGTTTACGCAATCTATAGCCACTTTGAAGTTGGCAGCTTTGATAGCTTCCACGTCAACTAAATCGAGCGCTAAAGCACTTTCAATATGCTTTTGAGTATATGAAAAATCTTCTGTAAGCTTTCCTATTTCATCCACCGGTGAAAAGATAAAACTTTCTTCTGCCGCAATTTTCAAAACGTTTTCACCTTCAAGCGCGTTCAGGAATTCACCCTTTTCATTCAACAATTTAAGAGCGTTCCATTGTTTTGGATTATGGCTTGCCGTCAGAATGATTCCTCCTGCAGCTTTTTCCATGGTTACGGCCAATTCGGTTGTTGGAGTTGTTGCCAATCCGATATTTATAACATCGAAACCCATGCCTAACAAAGTTCCAATAACTAGCTGGTTAACCATCTCTCCTGAAATGCGTGCATCACGGCCAACAACAATTTTAGACGAATAGGTTTTGTTCTTTTGTATCTGAGTTGCATAAGCAGCTGTAAAACGGACTATATCCAATGGATTTAACCCATCGCCCACCGGGCCGCCCATAGTTCCGCGAATTCCGGAAATAGATTTAATAAGTGTCATACTTGAAAATAATTAAACAGATGATTTATGTCTTTGGTTAAAGTCAACCTGGGATAGTATTAACGTTGTTCCTATTTCTGAAATTTAATTTTCAGATCATATCCTCGAGGAGTAACGCTCATCATATCAGCATTAAATCCTATTTTGGAAGGAACAATTAATTTTGCTTCCGAATTATTTCGTTTCATATAGGAAACTGCTTCCTGAAAACCGGTACAAGATCCGGTAGAAGTCATGTCTCCGTAAATAAAATCGGTTGGATACGGAAAATCAACGGTATTCCAGTTACTAATGGTATCCGATGGTACTCCCAGCGTGTACTGTTTATATCTGGGTACGACTTTATTTTTAAGCACTAAGGTATCTGCGTTTGTTTTAGAAAGGGAGGAATCCCCCGGATTTACCAGGTGAAAGTACAAACCGCTTGATGGTATCAATACATAAACTTCTTTTCCGTTTTTTACCCACGGAGTATCCGTTGGAAAGGTTGAAACGACTAAGATATTGTTTCGTTTAATAAATCCATCAATTAAAGATTTTTCTTCATTCAATAATTCGGCATAGGTCTTAGTACTGCTACACGATGAAGCAACTATTGAAGCAAGAAAAGTCAGGAAAAATAGATAAGAAATTCGTTTCATATCAGTAAATTATTTTTATACAAATATCCGATTAAATAATGGGATTCAAAAGTTAAGAAAATAAATAAAGTTATAAGATATGTAGTTGGCTGTTCTATGGCAAAAATAATAATCGCCTAAATTTCAAAAAATTAATTGAAAACTTTAACCGCATAAATTATTGACGTATATGGTGGAACCAGGGGCTCATTTCCTTTCATTCCGTAAGCCAAGTACCAGGGAATTATAAAAGTGGCACTATCACCCTTATTCATTAATTTCAGCCCCTCTTCCAGGCCTGAAACAACCTGCTTTTTACCAACGACAATCCGCTTTTCATCACTTTGAAGTATATTACCAGTTAATGATATTAATTTACAGGAGAACTTACAATTTACAGAATCTTTTATTTTTGAGCCATTCCCCAGTTGATCAATTTTATACCAAAAACCTATTGCGCTTCTTTTGAAAGCTTTATCTTTTTTTAGAGCAAACCTTCCGAGCAATCTATCCTCTTTTTTTGCAAGATTTTGATTGATGGCAAGCAGCGAAACTTTATTTTCATCGATTTCAATTCCCTTGTTTGATGGCAATTGAGGCGATTGTTTGTTGCACGAAACCAGCAAAAAACAAAGCATCACCCATGTGATCGGTTTATGTAATTTGTTCATAGCGACACTATCGTATGTTGGCAATGCTCATAATATCGGAGAAAACCCCGGCTGCCGTAACACCTGCCCCTGCCCCATAGCCTTTAATCATCATCGGGTACTCATTGTAACGTTCTGTTGTGATTAAGATAATGTTATTACTTCCCTGCAAATCGTAAAAAGGATGTAAACTGTCCACTTCACGAAGCCCCACCTCGCAATTCCCATTTTCCATAGTTGCTACAAATCTCCAGCGTTTACCTTGTGCTGCAAGAGTTTTACGTCGCTGTTCAAAATCGGCATCAAGTTCAGGCACCGTTTCCCAGAAATCATCCAGGCTACCGGCAAAATACTTATCGGGTATAAATAACTTCTTAACCACGTCACTTTGCTCCACCTTATAACCGGCTTCCCGGGCAAGTATAACCAGTTTACGAATAACATCTTTCCCACTCAGGTCGATGCGCGGATCCGGCTCTGCAAAACGGGCCTCCTTTGCCATTAAAATAGCTTTACTTAATGGGATATCTTCGCTTATGGTATTGAAGATGAAATTGAGGGTACCGGACAGCACAGCTTCCATTTTCTGAATATGGTCACCACTGTTTATCAGGTTGTTCATGGTATTGATAATCGGCAAGCCTGCACCGACATTTGTTTCGAACAAGAATTTCACCCCGGTTCTACGAGCCGTATCTTTCAGATTCAGATAGTTATCATAAGACGATGAAGCTGCAATTTTATTAGCGGCCACCACTGAGATATTATTCTGTAAGAAAGTATGATATAAATCTGAAATTTGTGAATTAGCGGTACAGTCCACAAAAACCGAATTGAAAATATTCATATTCAGTATTTCCCGGCAAATAAGTTCCGGCGTTGCATCTATGCCATTCGTTTTCAGTTCTTCGGAATAATTTTCAAGATTAATTCCTTCGCGTGAAAACAGCATTTTTTTACTGGAAGCAATTCCAACAACGTTTAGTTTAAGTCCGTTTTGAGACATTAGCTTTTGCTGCTGTTTTTTGATTTGATTCAGGAGACTTCCACCCACCGTTCCAATGCCGGCAATAAAGATATTGAGTACCTGATATTCTGACAAGAAGAATGAATCATGGATTACGTTCAAGGCTTTGCGTAAAGACTTCCGGTCAGTTACAAAAGATATGTTTGTCTCCGAGGCTCCCTGTGCACAAGCCACCACATTTATTCCATTCCGTCCAAGGGTCCCGAATAATTTACCTGCAATACCGGGAGTCCGTTTCATATTATCCCCCACAATAGCCACAGTGGCTAAATCATCTTCCGAGAAAATCTCGTTGATCTCCCCCTGTCCTATTTCATAGGCAAATTCTTTACGCAATACTTCGACAGCCAATGCACTATCAGCATTCCGGACACCAATAGAGGTTGTATTTTCGGATGAAGCCTGGGAAACCATAAAGACACTGATGCCATTTTTAGCCAGCACCCTAAAGATCCGATAATTAACGCCAATAACGCCCACCATACCAAGGCCCTGAACAGTAATCAGGGACGTATCATTGATAGACGAAATCCCTTTAATGGCTTTGCCTGCCTCACCGGCCTTTTCCCGGGATATGTAAGTCCCTTCAGCCTCCGGATTAAACGTATTTTTAATTTTTACCGGTATATTTTGATGAAAAACAGGAAAAATCGTAGGAGGATAAATCACTTTTGCACCAAAGTTACAAAGCTCCATTGCTTCAATGAAGCTTAGTTTTTCAATTACGTATGCATTATTGATTATTCGAGGATCGGCTGTCATAAACCCGTCGACATCACTCCAGATTTCAAGGATGGAAGCATGTAAAGAAGCAGCTATGATTGCAGCGGTATAATCAGATCCGCCACGTCCTAAATTGGTTATAAAATTTGTATTCGAATCGGTAGAAATGAATCCTCCACAGACACAAATTCGGGGGGGATTTTCAAAATAATCTTGAATCAGTGTATTGGTTTTTTCAAAATCAACAATATGCTTGTCAAACTGATTTTCTGTTTTAATAAACAGCTTTGAGTCAAAATGGACAGCATCTTTTATCGCCGCAGAAACAATTATAGACGACACTGATTCCCCATAACTTACAATGGTATCGATGATTTTTGTTGAAATATCCTTGATAAGGTAAACGCCCCGGAAAATATTAGACAAGTCATTGAATTGTGCATGAACCTGCTTCAATACGTCATCTCTTTTATCGGCAGCAACCACCCCTTCAATAACTTCCATATGGCGGGAAAGCATAAGTTCGTATTGAACAAGATAAGATTTATCCCCATCGCAGGCCAGTTTAGCTATGTTGTAAAGTTGGTCGGTAATTCCAGACAGGGCCGATACTACAACAATAACAGGTTCATCCTGCTCCTCTACAATCTGCTTTACACTTAAAATACCATTGACAGAACCTACGGATGTTCCGCCGAATTTTAATACCTTCATCGTTATGAGTAATGTTTAATTATTCTTATTTTTCTAATTTGCAAAATTAGCGTTTTTTCCCCAAATAATTAGCGCTTTTCCCATTTTTAGCTAAAACTGTTGTATCTTTCCAAAAATTGAACTACTTTTGCAGCTCAATTTTAATAAATCAAAATTGACGCAAGAACATTGCGAATTACATGCTGGTCTGGTAGCTCAGCTGGATAGAGCAACGCCCTTCTAAGGCGTGGGTCAAGGGTTCGAATCCCTTCCGGATCACAAAAAAACCGAAAACATTATGTCGTGTTTTCGGCTTTTTTGTATTTTCAGGCTAAGCATAACAAAATAATTTAGCTGTGATACTAAGATAGCATTTCGAATGCCCCTTCTCCTATTTCCATAAAGACACGCTTCCGCATGTCTTTACTTATTTTGTAATCTTTGTTATTAAGATCCTTAAAACACATCCTTAAGCTAAAATAGCCTGACACTTGTTATTGGTAAATCACGATCGTCTTCGCTGCCTTTCTCCTTGCAGGCTGCCCGGGATAGGACAACCTGCAAATTAAGATATTCAGCAATGATTTTACTCCTTTACAAACTTAACCAGGTAGTTACCTGCTATCGACCTTACTTTCAGGATATAAACATCTTTTGCAAGGCCCTGTAAGTTTATTGCTGTTGAGCCATTAATAAACTTAGTTTTGAGCAAAATACCTTTTGAAGAGTATACTTCCACTGTTGCCTCAACGGCTTTTTGTAAGTGTATGTAAGCGTAATCCCTTACCGGAACTGGATAAATACTTATTCCATTTTGTCCGTCAGTAGAAATATTCCCGGTGCCAATATCTGTAAATTTTACAACTTTGAAGTTGTCGTATAGAGAAGCTACATTCAAATCACTTACGATATAGGTTTTTACACTAATCGTATCGGAACTGACGGTAATATAGCTGAAAGAAGGATTGTTTGTCTGACCGAAACGTCCGGTGAACATTCCAAAATAATTGGTCATACCTAATCCTGACTCCATGGACTCCATGATAGCCTGGCTATTAGGTGCACTTTCTTTCTCACCTACCTTTCCATTCAGGAAATAAAGCGTTCCCTTTTGTACATTGAATGTACCGCCCAATTTGCCGGTTACATTCGTCATTGGATCAGCTGCTACAGGAAGTTGGTTTAAAACAGCATTTTCAACAAGTTGCTTGTTATAGACCGGTCCGATTGCTTCATAAACATGATCATCCCCCTGCAAGGTCAAATCAATCTTCAGTTCATCAAAGACCGGAGCCATGGCATCACGAATAATTTTTCCATCTGCATCACCCTGGTGAGTAGCACCGGTGTAAATTGGCTTGTGGAAGAAGGTAATTCTCCATCTCGTAGCAGGATTTGCGGCGACTTGACGTCTCATCCAATTCGAAATAGAATCAAGGTATCCGGGAGAATCATAATTCTCAAAGCTCAGGGCCATAAACAAGGCATCACCGTAAACATAAGAATAGAAGCTACCCGGGACTGTGGACATAGCATAATCAAAACCGATGCTATCCGTATTAAAGTGTTGGGTAAAATTCCTATTGGTCGAAATATCGAGATCACCGGTAACAGACACCCAAGGTTTTTTCAGGAGAATATTCTGCTGTGTCTCGAAAAATTGTTCATATTCCCATTCCGAGTTCTGAGACCCTGAAGACCCAACCAGATTTCCACAATTCAACCAAAAGCCGGCATCCGGATACATATTTTGAGCTGTATGAGTTGTTTTCTGGTTAGCATCCAACCCGGCATCAGTCAGTCCCTCATTGTCGGTTATATAAATAAAGGAAAATGGATCTGCGGTATTTTTAGCCGTGGTGAAAGTTCCTATTGCACTCCAGGCTCCCGGTTTACCCACACGATAAGAATAGGTAGTATTAGGGGTCAATCCTGTTGCCAGGGCTTTGTTTGCCGTATAGCTTTTAAGAGTATTATCGGGTATCCCTGCTAATTGGTTAAGATTATTTGCCGAAACGCTATAGTTGAGATTTTTGACCGAGTCGCATCTTGCATTGAAAGAAAAATCAGGAGTCCTGAATGCACTGGAGTCTGCTACATTTCCTTGCACAATTTCTACCTTTCCACCCGTTACGCCGACATTGGTGAACCAGGCAAAACCTAACTTCGTTTTGGGATCTTTATTCAGGGTCATGTTGATATTATACGGCATCTCTTTGCTTTTAAGACTATCCAGGGCTAACTGTAATGCAACCGTGGAAACCGAGTCTTTTGAAGACGAAGCAGTCGTTACAGCCTTTCTTAGTAATGTCCACGATGGAACAGCATATTCCTTTTCAATCAATGAGTTGCCAATATGAACAAGCGAATCGACTTTACTTAAAACATCCTTAATCTTTACAATTTTGATGTTATCATAAAGGGATACTACATTTAAGCCTTTTACGATATACGTTTTTATATTAATCGTATCAGGACTGACGGTAATGTAGCTAAAAGATGGATTGTTTGTTTGTCCGAAACGCCCGGTAAACAATCCGAAATAATTGGTCATGCCTAATCCAGTCTCAATGGAGTCCATGACAGCCTGGTTATTAGGTGCATATTCTTTTTCACCGAACTTTCCATTCAAAAAATAAAGCGTCCCCTTTTGGACATTGAATGTACCGCCTGATTTACGGCTTACATTCGTCCATTTGTTATAACCGGCAGAATCCTGATTTGAAACAGCATTTGCAACGAGTTGCTTATTATACACCGGTCCGATTACTTCGTAAATATGGTCGTGTCCCTGTAAAGCCAGGTCTATTTTTAATTCATCAATAACCGGAGCGATAGCCTCACGAAGAGCTATTCCATCTTCATCAACCTGATGTTGTGCACCGGTATAAATTGTCCTATGAAAAGAAACGATTCTCCATTTAGGATCAGGATTTGCTGCGACTTGCCGCCTCATCCAATTTGAAATTGAATCGAGATACCCGGGCGTATTATAATTATCAAAACTCATTCCCATAAACAAGGCATCTCCATAAACAAAAGAATAAAAGCTGCCGGGAACTGTTGACTGGGCATAATCAAAACCAATACTATCGGTGTTGAAGTGCCGTGTAAAATTTTTATTGGTCGAAATATCGTGATTTCCGGCAAGCATTGCCCCGGGTTTTTTAAGGAAAATATCCTGCTGCGTTTGGAAAAACTGTTCGTATTCCCATTCCGAGTTGTTAGTACCTGACGATTCAGCCAAATTTCCACTGTTCAACCAGAAATTGGCAGTCGGATACAGATCTTGAGCTGTATGTGCAGCTGTTTGAGTTGCAGTTACCACTCTATCATTACTTTCCTGATTATCTGTTGTATAAATAAAAGAGAATGGATCTGTCGTATTTTTAGCCGTTGTAAAAGTACCAATTTCACTCCAGGCACCGGGTTTCCCGACACGATAAGAATAGCTGGTATTAGGCGTTAATCCTGTTGCCAATGCTTTGTTTGCGGTATAACTTCTTTTTGCATTATCAGGAATTCCCGCTAATTGACTAAGATTATTCATTGAATCACAGTAGTTTATGTTTACAACCGGAGTGCAAACAGTGTTAAAAGTAAAATCCGGTGTTGCAAAGACGCTGGAATCAGCAGCATTTCCTTGTACAATTTCCACTTTCCCGCCTGTCACACCGGTATTGGTGAACCAGGCAAAACCCAAATTCGATTTAGGGTCATTTCTCAGGGTCATGTTGATATTGTACGGCATCTCCCGGCTTTTAAGGCTATCCAGGGTTGCCTGTAATGCAACCGTTGAAGCCGCGTCTTTTAAAGAGGAAGCGGTCGTTGCTGCCCTTCTTAATAGCGTCCACGATGGAACGGTATAATCTGCTTCAACCAATGAGTTGGCTACATTAATAAGCGAATCTACCTGACTCAAAGCAGTTGTTGACTTCACAACTTTAATGTTATCATAAAGGGAAGCAACATTCAAATCACTCACCGCATACGTTTTAATATTAATCGTATCTGTGCTGACAGTGATGTAGCTAAAAGAAGGGTTGTTTGTTTGTCCAAAACGTCCGGTAAATAATCCGTAATAATTGGTCATGCCCAGTCCGGCCTCAATGGAGTCCATCACAGCCTGGATATTCGGTGTATATTCTTTCAAACCTGCATGACCATTCGAGAAATAAAGTGTCCCCTTTTTTACATTGAATATCCCTGCGGACTTACCGGTAACATTCGTCCAACGGTTATAGCCGACAGAATCCAGATTTGAAACAGCATTCGCAACAAGTTGTTTATTATAGACCGGTCCGATTACCTCGTAAATATGGTCATGCCCCTGTAAGGCCAAATCAATCTTCAATTCATCAAATACCGGAGCCATAGCATCCCGGATAACTTTCAATTCCCAATCAACCTGATGACTGGCACCCGTGTAAATAGGAAGATGGAAAAATGCAATTCTCCATTTCGTGGAAGGAGTTATTGCTACTTGCCGCCTCATCCAATTCGAGATTGAATCCAGGTATCCGGGTGAATCATAATTATCAAAAGCCATTCCCAGAAACAAGGCATTCCCGTAAACAAAAGAAGAAAAACAACCGGGGACTGTAGACAGGGCATAATCAAAGCCAATACTATCCGTGTTAAAGTGATAGGTAAAATTTTTATTCATCGAAAAGTCATGATTTCCCAGAACAACTGTCCACGGTTTTTTCAGGAAAATATCCTGTTGTGTCTGGAAAAGTTGTTCGTACTCCCATTCTGAATTGGCCGGAGAGTATGATTCAGCCAAATCCCCACCGTTCAGCCAGAAGTTGGCTGACGGATACATGTTTTGCGCCGTATGAGTACCTGTTTGAGAGCTGTAGAGTCCGGGATCAGTATCTGCCTGGGGATCTGTCGTAAAGATAAATGAGAATTCGTCAGTTGTATTCTTAGCCGTTGTAAAAGTACCTGTTTCACTCCAGGCACCGGGTTTCCCGACACGATAAGAATAGCTGGTGTTGGACGTTAATCCTGTTGCCAATGCTTTGTTTGCAGTATAACTTTTTTTTGTATTATCGGGAATTCCAGCCAATTTACTAAGATTATTCGCCGAATCACAGTAGTTGAGATTTACCACCGGAGTGCAAACTGCATTAAAAGTAAAATCCGGTTTCGCAAAGGCACTGGAGTCAGCTACATTCCCTTGTACAATTTCCACTTTTCCTCCTGTCACATCGGCATTGGTGAACCAGGCAAAACCCAAATTCGATTTAGGGTCATTTCTCAGGGTCATGTTGATATTGTACGGCATCTCCCTGCTTTTGAGGCTATCCAGGGCCACCTGTAATGCAACCGTTGAAATAGAGTCTTCTAAAGAGGAAGCGGTCGTTACAGCCCTTCTTAATAACGTCCACGATGGAACGGTATAATCTGCTTCTGTTAATGAGTTAGCTACGTTAATAAGGGAATCTGTTTTATTTAAAGTTAAAGCAATGCTCCTATCCCAGACAACCGGGGCACTATTTGCTTTAATTTTACTGTAAGGAGAATTAAAAGTGTTAACATTTTGAATCTGAGCACTTATAGCCCCAGAGAACAGAAATACTCCGCACATAAGGAGTGTAGGTTTCAAGAAGAATCTTCTCTCTTTTTGAGAAGCATCCGATAAAGAATAGTTTTTTTTCATAGTTATACAATTTAAGTATTAAGGAATCAATTTGTAAAATATATAGACAGAAAGTGTTGCCTAACATAGTGATTACATTTATTCAGGAAATACGCTCTCGTATCTCTATATCTTAAATTGTTTAATTGTTTGGAACGTTTGATTGAATTAAGTATAATTTTACAACTTAATTACTAATTTCAATCGTTTATTAAACAGGGTAATAGTTATAACATCTTATGACATGTAAAGTTTGATTAATAGTATAAAATCCGGTAAAAAATAACAATAGTGACTCAAGAAAATCAGGCATATCGGTGCCCCACGGATATGCTCCTCCATCCGGAAGAAACAGAATTCCGGTCCGGCTTTCACCTAAATAAAAATGACTCTTCCCTTCCCGGCGATTAAACACGGAAGTTCACCGAATGAAATGAATCATCCTTTTTGGAATTTTGCCATTGAAAGTCAATGAAATCAGAATTTTTATTGTCAATTTCCTTTTTCGGGCAAGTTTCCTATTCAGTCAAACTGCTAAAAAACTGGCAAATAGCTCTTTGCCAGGCTACTTTTCTGTCCTTCTTTTAATTCAGGTTCCGGCTCCATCCATACAGCAATTTACCGAATCTCTTCCGTCAGCTATTCGGAATGTTGACTAACTTCGTTGAAGGTTCCGAGGAAGTTCCGAGTGGTAGGCACCTCTGATCCCCCTGCCCCCCAGCCAACTCTCCCCGATTCCGCTTTATACCTAAAATAGAAGTATACTGGGATTCGTTGGAGAAGGATTAAGGAATGGTCAAGAAATAATATTTATAGAACCCGGCCTATCCCTAAATTTCTCTCTCAAAGAGAAAAACTTTGCCGGGTGCTAAAAAGAAAATTCATAGTACATCCTATTCGTCCAGTTACTTAATTACGGCCTCTCTCGTTTACGAAAATTAATTTTTGGTTCATGAATCAAGGCTGACTAGATGGAATATCGGTTCATTTAATCAAAATCCTGTATTGAACAACCGGAATAGCCAATCTATCTTTTCAAAGCAATTCAGACCTGTTGCACAACCTATCCGGTGGAATCTTGTTTTTCATAAAACAGACTATTCACGGCAACCTTTCTCCAATCTTTGCCAGATCCTAATTTATCGTAACTTCACCGACTGTCTTCTATCGGGTAAAGCGGATGATTGATAAATTGTGTATCTTTGTCATGAAATTAAAAGTAAAGATATTTTCCGGTCATGCATAACGAACTACAACTCATACTTACTCCCGAGCAAGCATTTAAAACGGATTTGCTCGCCAAACAAGCTGCCGACAAACTGCAAATTTCGCCGCAGCGGATTACCCGCATCAGGATATTAAAAAAATCAATCGATTCCCGTTCATACTTTCCGAAAGTAAACACAACCGTAGAAATATACTGGGACGAACTGCCCCCTGAGCCTGTAAAACTGAATTTTGAGTACCAATTCGTTGGAAACAGCACCCCGGTATTGGTTATCGGGGCGGGCCCGGCTGGCCTTTTTGCAGCTTTAAGACTGATTGAATCGGGGCTAAAACCCATTATTATCGAACGGGGTAAAAAAGCAAGCGACCGGAAAGTGGATATCGCCCAGCTTAACAGAAACAATGGTATTCATCCCGATTCGAATTACTGTTTTGGAGAAGGAGGAGCCGGAACCTTTTCGGATGGGAAGCTTTATACCCGGTCAAAAAAGAAAGGTAACAGTCAAAAGATACTGGAGATATTCCATTTTCATGGTGCCAATGAAAATATCCTCTATGAAGCACATCCTCATATCGGTTCGGATAAACTCCCGATCGTTATTGATAATATAAGTAAAACGATTACAACACACGGCGGTGAAATTCATTTTGAACAGAAGCTGACTGAGATATTATTAGACAAGAATAAGCTGAGAGGATGTAAGACTGCCGATGGAAGCCTATTTAATGCAAATGCCATGATACTGGCAACCGGACATTCAGCGCATGATATATATGAATTGCTCCACAAACAAGGCATTAAACTGGAGCCTAAGGGTTTTGCCATGGGGGTGCGGGTAGAGCATCGCCAATCATTAATCGACAGCATTCAATACCACACCAAAACGCGGAGTGAATACCTGCCTGCAGCCAGCTATAACCTGGTGGACCAGGTGAACGACCGGGGGGTTTATTCATTTTGTATGTGTCCGGGCGGTCACATAGTACCAGCCGGGAGCGGGGAAAATGAAATCGTTGTAAACGGAATGTCTGCTTCTAAACGTAATTCGCCGTATGCCAATTCAGGTATTGTGGTTGAAATCCGTCCGGAAGATATCCCCGAAGAGTTCAAGGAATATGATGTCTTGGCCGGGCTTAAATTCCAGCAATCGGTTGAGAAAATGGCTTTTACCAATAATGGTGGACAGGGACAAATTGCCCCCGCACAACGGTTAGGCGATTTCGTTAAAGGGAAACTTAGTGCCGATCTGCCTGAATGCTCCTATCTGCCCGGATTGATATCTTCGCCGTTGCATTTTTGGCTCCCCGAAAATATATCTTCCCGGCTACGGGAAGGCTTTAAAAAATTCGATCGTAAGATGAAAGGTTTCCTGACTAATGATGCCGTAGTGGTTGGAGTAGAAACCCGTTCTTCAGCAGCCGTACGCATACCTCGTGACACAGAAACAGGCCAACATCCGGTTATAGAAGGTCTGTTCCCGGCTGGTGAAGGTTCCGGTTATTCGGGGGGTATTACTTCATCGGCTGTGGATGGGGAGAATGCGGCCATTCATGTGGCAAAATGGCTAAATTGAGTGAACTAAATTAATAGTCTATTAACCCGGCACTGGACGAGGTACATAAGCCCTAAAAAAAACGAAACAAAGAATTAAAATGAGACATAAACCGAAAACAGCACCCGCTCCCAAAGAAACCCGGTTGAAGGTAACCGAACCAATGGAACTAATGACTTTCCTTCTGTCCAAAATGGGTGGAATGAGCCGTAATTCAGTGAAATCATTATTAGCCCATCGTCAGGTCATGGTAAATAGCAAAATATCGACCTTATACAAACAGCCATTACAGCCTAATGACCTGGTAACTGTGAATAGCGGCCGGGGAAATATTGAACTGAAACATCCTAAACTGCGGATTATATTCGAAGACGAATACCTGATTGTGGTAGAAAAGAAGGAAGGATTACTCACCGTGATCGCCGGAGATAGCGAAGAAACAACGGCCTTTTCGATTTTGAAAAATCATGTAAAAAAAAGCTCTCCGACCAACCGTATCTATACCGTTCATCGACTTGACCGGGAAACTTCGGGAGTCATCATGTTTGCTAAAAATCGGGAAGTGCAACAAATACTTCAGGAAAACTGGCACCGCATTATTACCCACCGGATTTATGTAGCCTTAGTGGAAGGTGAAGTGGAAAAAGAAGAAGATACCATCGTGACCTGGCTGTCGGAGAATGAGAAATCATTGAAGATTCATTCGAGCGACTCTGACAATGGCGGTCAACAAGCCATTACCCACTATCGAAAAATAAAATCGAATGAAAATTACTCCTTGCTGGAGATCGAACTGGAGACAGGACGTAAGAATCAAATCCGTGTTCATATGCAAGGGATCGGTCATCCTGTGGTCGGAGATAAGAAGTATGGAGCCGTATCAAGCCCGATAAACCGACTGGGATTGCATGCCCGCCTACTGGCTTTTTATCATCCGGTAACCACTGAAGTAGTTAGTTTCGAGACACCGGTGCCGCGAAACTTTCTTAATCTGTTTCATTAAGAGCCCAAGAACAAAAAAATAAAACAGCTACAAAAAAATCCCTTACCGAATTATTCAGTAAGGGATTTTTAATTTATAGTCTTTAACCTTGAATCTTGGTTCTAAAAATCTAATATCAGATTTCCCAGGCTAATGCACTTGCACCTAACACAGCTGCATCGGCTTCTTTGAGTTCGGAGAATAATACTTTCACTTTACCTTTCCAAATGTTGAGCAGGTTCTTTTCCATATTCTCCACGATGGGGCGCATAATCAAATCGCCGGCTTTCGAAAGTCCGCCAAAAAGGATGATCGCTTCCGGGGCACTGAATGCTATAAAGTCAGCAAAAGCCTCCCCTAAGATCTTCCCGGTAAAGTTGAAAATTTCAATAGCAATTTCATCTCCTTCCTTAGCTGCATCAAACACATCTTTCGAAGTGATATCTTCACTGGGAATATTACGCAGAAGGCTCTCTTTCGAGCTAGTTTCCAGGATCTCACGGGCAGAGCGGGCTACACCGGTAGCCGAAGCATATGCTTCCAGACAACCTGTACGACCACAACCACATAGACGTCCGTTATTCCGTATTACGTTCACGTGACCCAACTCTCCGGCAAAACCATCATGGCCATATACTACTTTGCCATCAATCACAATACCACTTCCTACCCCAGTTCCCAAAGTAATCATAATAAAGTTCTTCATACCGCGTGCTGCGCCATAGGTCAATTCACCCACCGCTGCAGCATTGGCATCATTGGTTAAAGCCGCAGGAATACCGAATTTATCGGCCATAAGTTTGGCAAAAGGGATTATACCTTTCCAAGGTAGGTTTGGAGCAAATTCGATATTACCGGTATAGTAATTTCCATTGGGAGCACCCACACCAATTCCTTTTATCTTATCAATTCCACCGGCTGCATCAATCAATTTTGATAATTCTTCGTGAATGTCATTGATATATAGATTCACGTCAGTATGTGCACCTGTTTTAATGGCACTCTTTGCTATCACTGTTCCACGGGTGTCAACAATACCGAAAACGGTGTTCGTGCCGCCCATATCCATTCCGATTACATATGGTTTATCCATTATTATATATTTTTTATATGATTATTCAACAGGAATATCTTTATTTACGTTTTTGCATCCCACCAGTGCATAATAAAGTATATACAGTAACGCAGCAGCAATCACCCAATATGAAGCTAAGTAACTAACTGTCAAATCAGCAGCTAAACCTTGTAATAAAGGCAATATACCACCACCAACAACCATCACCATAAATAGGCCTGAACCCATTGCGGTATATTTACCAATACCTTCAACAGCAAGATTAAATATACCTCCCCACATGATCGAAGTGCAAAGTCCACAAAGGACAAACAGAAGTACCGATAAAGGAACAACCTGCATTCCGAAGCTAATGTTGGCTTTAAATACAGGCATACCCACTGAAATAGAGGTCGGCATAAAAATTCCGGCAATTATAAGAATAAGTGCCAATGAACTTACAAAAGTCAATTGAGTCTTAGCAGAAAATTTTGCGCCCAATAATCCTCCGGACAGACGTCCAATAAGCATTAGAAACCAATATGTTCCAACAACTGTACCTGCAGCACCAGCATCAACGCCCATTCCTGTTGCACCATCTATAACCGTCTGTTTAGCTGTCAGGAATAAATTAATGAAATTGGGAATGCCAACTTCAATACCTACATACAAGAAAATAGCAATGGTACCAAGTAAAAAGTGGCGAAAGGATAGTGCATTATGTTTATCTTTTGGTTGATTTCCCTCAGTCTTCTTTTCCATGTGCGGTTCCGGAATTTTAACCATTGCAAGAACAACAAAGGCACAAGCAAAGATCCCCATAGCAATAAGTAATGCCGGTATGGCATCAGATAAAGTAGCTTTAGCGGCATCGGCAATCAGATAACCCCCTAAAATAGGAACACTGGTTGCCGCTAATGAGTTAAGTGCCCCTCCGAATTGAATCAATTGGTTTCCCTTTTTTCCACCGCCGCCAAGCGTATTCAGTAATGGGTTTACAACAGTATTAAGCATACACATTGAAAAACCTGATACAAAAGCACCTACCAGATAAACAGAAAATACTGGAACAAAGTCTCCCCCTTTTTGGTATGGCATCATTCCTGAAGTAAGTTGAATTCCAACTCCAATAAAACCAACTGCAATAGCAGAAAGAGCTGTAAATTTATAACCTTTATTTTTAAGAATCATTCCTGCAGGAAGTCCCATGAAAAGGTATGCAAAAAAGTTTGCAAAGTTTCCTAATTGCGACATCCAGTTTTGAATGCCCGGTTGATTTTTTACAATTACTCCAAGAGGATTAGATAGTCCTGTTACGAACGAAATCATAGCAAACAGGGCAAACATCATTGCAATAGGCAACGTGTAATTTTTCTTTTCTGTGTTCATATAAATGTTTTTAATTAATAAATAGATTTTACGAATATTTTTTCTAAATTCGACCTACAAAGTTAATACTTTTTATCCCAGAACAAATAGCTAAATAATCAAGAAACGGTTATAAAATACTGTTTTAAAACATATAAAAGGCCTTTATTCCTTATTTCTCCGAAGATTTATTGGTTACAAATTTTTAAACAAGAACTCGCTCATCCGGGTATATAAATGACGCCGGGTTTGCTGACCGAGGATGCTATGATTTTTATCCGTGTATAGCTGCATTTCGAATTGCTTATCTGCAGCAACTAATTTATCAATGTAAAGCATTGTATTTTGAGTATGTACATTATCGTCAGCTGTTCCATGTACCAGCAACAGATTCCCCTGTAACTTATCAGCCCGTTGCAAAGCCGAAGACACATCATAACCTTTAAAGTTTTCCTGCGGACGGCGCATATAGCGTTCGGTATAAGCCGTATTATAAAGCCGCCAATCGGTCACCGGAGCAACGGCAATACCCGATTTGAATACTTTTTCCCCTGTTGTCATACACATTAGTGTCATGGTGCCGCCATAACTCCATCCCCAGATCCCAATCCTGTCTTTATCGATAAAAGATTGTTGTCCAAGATACCTGGCTGTTTCTATCTGATCTTTTGTTTCCAGAATACCTAGTTGTTCATAGGTGCATTTCCGGAATTCTGACCCCCGGGCTCCTGTCCCACGTCCATCTACACTAACCACAACATAGTTCTGGGTCGCAAGATAATACTCCCAATCAACCGACCATTTATCCAGGACTTCCTGGGAATTTGGTCCGCTGTATTGAACCATTAAAACAGGATATTTTTTAGTTGGATCAAAATTTGCAGGCTTCACCATCCAACCATTCAGTTTTATATTTTCTGTTGTAGTAAACTGAAAGAATTCCTTCTTTGGAAGATTTAATGCGTTGAATGTTGAAGCCAGGGCAGCATTGTTTTCAATCGACCGGATAGCAGAACCGGTATTCGTACGAAGTGTATAATTGTTAGGAACTTCCAGACTGGAAGCATTATCCACAAAACAGGTAAGTGCGGAGTTAAAAAAACCGTTATGTGTTCCTTTTCCATTGGTAAGACGAGTCTTCCTACCTTTGGTATCCACCGAATAAACATCCCGTTGTAGGGGCGAAACTTCTGCTGATTGATAATAAACCACCTGTTTTTTTTCATCGTAGCCATACACATCCGTCACATCCCAGTTTCCTTTGGTAAGTTGCTTCACAATGGTACCGTTCATCCTGTATAAATAGATATGCCGATAACCATCCTTTTCGCTCACTCCGATAAAAGTCTGGTTGTCGGCAGAAAAACGGGTAAAATCTATATCCTCATAATCAACATAGTATTTATCATCCTGACGCAATAACAATTTAGTTAATGTTGAACGGGGATTCGCTATCAACATCTCCAACCTGTTTTGGTTGCGATTCAGCTTAAAAATAGCCAGTTGATCGATTGAATTAGTCCATCGGATACGGGGAATATAGAAATCCTGATCATCAGCACTTAATTTCATCGTTTTTATAGATTTGTAATAATCATCATAAACGCATACGCTGACTTTTGAATTGTTTTCTCCGGCTTTCGGATATTTAAACTGAACAATTGAAGGATACAGGGTTAGATTATCGTTGTCAGCCAGATTATTAATACCTTGATTATTAATATATTGAATATAGGGATACTGTGAAACCTGCGACTCATCAAACCGGACAAAGGCAAGCAACTTGCTGTCCGGGCTCCATTCAAAGTACCGGGTCTTTGTAAACTCTTCTTCATACACCCAGTCGGGGGTGCCGTTAATAATACTTCCAACCTGACCATCCGTTGTAATAGGAATTTCAGTATTAAAATCGAGCTTTTTCATGAATAGATTATTATTCCGCGCAAAAGCAATATACCGGCTATCAGGGGAGAAAAGCGGAACCTCTTCTGGTCCGTTATCCGAAAGCGCCTGAAGTTCATTACGCTTCACATCGAACACATAATAATCGGCCGTAAAGGTGCGGCGGTAACGTTTCTTTACATTCGTATAAACCAATATCCGCCCTTCACTCGGGCTAAATTCATAACCCGATATTTGTTTAATAGGAGATTTCTTTAAGCGGGAAATGCTGAACAGGGTATCCACAGTAGCACCGGTCCTGTAGTTATACTTTACGATTGCCTTGTTATGTACCATCAGCGTGTAATGTTCGCCATCATTCATCGAGCGGGGTATATCTATTGTCTTAACTTTGAATTTACCATCGGTAATATCATAAAGCAATCCGGCAAATAAAGAATTTACACATAATGTTAAAACAAAAATAAGTTTGAAGCGTTTCATAATAAGCTAAATTAAGTTATTAAACGGGATTGCCTGTAAGTCTGGTCGTAAAATTCATCTAAATTTGAAAACACAAAACCGGATCAGACAAAACAAGCTCACAAAAATAGATTAATTTATCCTTTTTAGGGATTATATCCTAAAAGTTTTTATTCCATTAACAGAATCAGGTCTAAGTTATAATCGAATTTAACCCTGAAAATAACATTTTATGAAAATGATTAAAGACTTATTTTATTTTTCAACCCGGAATGATTCATTGGGGTTATGTTTAAGTGGAGGAGGTGCATTGGGATTTGCTCATATCGGAGTCATTCAATCGCTTGAAGAAAATGGGATATACCCGACTCATATTGTCGGGTCGAGTATGGGTGCAATTGTTGGCACCCTCTATGCAGCTGGGTACTCTCCGGTGGATATGATTCAAATGATCAAGGAAGATAAATTATACAAAATAACCAAATTAATGACTTTTCGCCCGACATTCCTAAAATCGGGCCTGTCAACCCATGCTCTATTAAGTTCATTGATTAAAGAATTGATTCCTCATAACAGTTTTGAAAAACTTAAAAAGAAAATGCATATCTGCGTAGCCAACCTGAACAAAGCTGAATGGGAAATAATCGATTCAGGGAGTGAACTGGATAAATGGGTGTCGGCATCCGCCAGTATTCCGGGTGTCTTTGATTCTGTCAGAGCCGGGAAAACCTTTTATGTGGATGGGGGATTATTGAATAACATGCCGGCCCAGGGCATTGAAGACGATTGCCAGAACATCATTGGTGTTGATGTAATTCCTCATAAAGTACCGGCGGAGTTAAACAAGCCTATTGATTCGCTGGCATACGCTATACGGGCTATGCAACATCAGAATTCTAAAGAAGGACGCGATTTATGCCGTTTTATTATTGAGCCGGATGCTATTGAACATTTCCATGAATTTAATTTTGATGCCTTTGAAGCTATCTATCATCATGGCTATAATACTGCCACAAAGTTCATAACCGAAAACCCCGAAATAAAAAAAGTCACCAAAGCTGGTTCTTTTTTCTAATTAAACGGCTAATGGCAATTTTAGTGTGAAAGTAGTACCCTCGTTGACTATGGTTGAGAATGTTATGGTTCCTTCTGATAATTCGATTAGATTCTTTGCTATTGCCAAACCCAATCCCATTCCGGTGGTTTTTGTAGTAAAATTAGGAACGAATAGCTTATCCTGAATCTCACTGTCGATGCCAATCCCGTTATCGGTAATTTCAATTATAACATTCTCATCGATCTCTTGTAAATGGACCTGAATCTTTCCAGTCCTTTCATCCGGAATGGCTTGAATGGCATTCTTCAATAAGTTATTGAATACCTGAACCAGTTGCTCGGGGTCTGCATAGACGAAGACTCCACTTTCTGTTCCATTATATTCAATTTGAATATGATCAAAATTATTCATAAACAGCTGAACAACAGAGAATAATTTTGATGCAATATCTACTTTCTCAAAATTGGCTTCGGGCATACGTGCAAAATTGGAAAATGTTCCGGCTATTCTCGAAAGATTATCTATCTGTTCTACCAGCATCGTGGTTGATTTCTCAAAGTAATCATCAAAACGTTCGTCATTCAGTTCTTTTGTCCTGCGCAATTGCTGAATACTAAGTTTCATGGGCGTCAAAGGATTATTTATTTCATGAGCCACCTGACGGGCCATTGATTTCCAGGCTGATTCCCGTTCCGATTTAGCCAATAACTTTACACTTTGTTCCAGCTCATCAATTGTCCGGTTATATTGAATAACCAATTGGCCAATTTCATCGTTTTGCTTATAATCGATTTTCTCATTCCGGCTTCCTAACCGCATTTCCTTTAATTTATTTTCCAGCATATAGAGTGGCGCCGAGAGTTGTTTCCCAATAAAAAGGCTAAGTAAAATAACCAGCACAACTACAATCAAATAAATTTGAATAATAACCGCTAGAAAACTCTCAATTTCATTTTTGATTTCATCCTGACTGTAGAATTGAGGAACGGCTATATAACCGATTTGTAAAAAATCGCCATTATTAAAATCAGTATACCCGGTAAGGTATTTCAACTGTCCGATATGTTCATACTGATTTATATTCGAATTGGCTGAAAAGAAAGGCGCTGGGGCAATTCTATTGCTGATCAGTTTCTTATTAAAAATAATTGGTTGTGAACTGCCCACCAATACCCCATCATTGTTATAAACATGTATATCAGTATGATAAATATAGGAAAGATCTTGTAAATCTAAGTTCAACGTCTGTGAGTTAATCGCATGCAAATCCTGATTCCAATAATACATGTCCTGTAATGCCTTTTGTATGTAGCCTTTCTTGTTTTCGAGATTGGCAATCTGCTCTTCCTGGTATTTTTTTTGTATAAAGTTTACAGACACATAAAATATGCCCACGAAACTAATGATTAAAAGAGCAATAAAGGCATATTGAAATTTTGCAGTTAATCCAAGCCGATATTGTTCTTTCCGGGAACAAATTAGAAATCCCCATACTATCAGACTGGCAATTGAAAAAAATGCGAGGAAAACATATAAAAAATAAAGAAGATACACCTGTAAGTCATGCGACTGCTGTTCGGTAATGACAATACAGGTATTCGCAGTCGGCGAATACACATAGTTAGTTAATCCTTTGTATACAAACGAATAATAATCCGATTTAAGCTTAGGAATCCAGTTTATATCCTGCGGATAATCAACTTTTCCGGAAGTATAAACTAATTTCTGATTTTCGTACTTGGCTACGGCAATATCCAGATGGGTTTGAATATCGGGAGTAGAAGCAATCAATAAATTGGGAAAACTATAGCTTTTAAAATTACGGCGTGGATAAAATTCCATGAAAAAGAACAGAGAATCGGAACGTACGTAACTCGATTGAAAGACTCCAATATAGGATATGTTGTTTTCGTTTGCAGGAATACTGTAAAAATGGGTATTTCTCAATTGGGTGCCTACGTTGTCAATGTATTGTTGGTATTCCTTATACAAATCCGAGTGAACGGAGGCTACGTTTAGTCGCATATCATACTTATTCCAAAAGCCCCTTTGGTAAATTTTAGCCAGGTAATCATTGGCAGCTGTTAAGGAATCATGTTTTGCAACTAAGCGGCTTAATTTGCGGTTATTCCTGATTTGTAGATCCAACTCTTCAAGTAAAATATCTGCCATCCGGTCGTTTTCGGTATTACCGTTTACAGAAATATTTTGAGCTAGGACTTTATACTTATCATTTTTCTTAATCTGTCCGATTACCAGGGAGTTCCAGACCACAAATACGGTAAACAGAAGCACCCAACATGCCACAAAACCATATATATTTTTATATTTTGGGAAAATAAAAGGCAGATAGAATACCATCCAGAGTATCACAAACGAAACACTTAACCGTATTGAGTCTTCCGGAGATATCTTATGGCAAATAAAAAACATCAATATGGTAAAAATAAAATCATTGAGATAGGCTAACTTTAAAAGTTGATTTTTTTTAAACCACGAATGAGTTTTGAAAAACAACAATGCCAATCCTATTCCCCAAACCAGTAATAAGAAATGAATCCAAATGGTAAGTCCCGAAAAGTCTTTAAACTGAAGAATATCCAGTTGAATGCTCGAATTATAAATGAGTCCTCTTAACAAATAGTAAACCAAAACAAAATACAAAGCATACAGCAGCTGTATTATGATTCGAGTTGTAATTGTTCTGAATTTGTCGGTATCGGTATAACTATAAAATAAATAAATAGTTGAAAGTAAATAGCCGGTAACCATTGTCAGATGGACGATGGATGCAAGGAATGTGTTTGAAGCATACTGAAATGGAGAGAACAATTTACTCCTGAAGAACAAAGACGGTAGGTTAAAATACAAACAAAATCCAATCAGAATACCAACACCAACTGCTAAACCTATAAAAGCATTAAGATTAATCGTTTTTTTACGAATAAGCATTGGAAAGCGCGCATACAAAACAAAGAAAAACAAAAATGCCAGTGAATAAGCTATTAATCCTATATGCGCGTATGTTTCATTATAGACAGGAGTTTTAGGTTCGGATAATGTAAATAAATAGTTTCCATGAGAGCCGAAAACAGCCAGTTTATCGGTGTCATTCCCTTTCACGACCTGAACTTGTTTATCCAGATTGAATCCCCTGGCAAAACTGTTGTTTAATTCATTATTCTCATAGGGATAATTATTTTTTATTTTAATCAAAGCCAATAATTTCCTGGAATCAACTGTTATCAAGCGGCTTATACAATATGCATTGGGAAGTTGAACAAAGTGCCAGTCTGCAGAATCAGGTAAACCACCACTACTTATATCGTGTTGATTATCCGACCAAAACACCATTTCGTTTTTCACAAAGACGTAATAGGATGTGCCGTTTTTCACAAAAGGATAATGAATCAGGGAGTCGATCGATGAGTGAGTGATAATCTCATTCATATCTTCGATTGTTTTTTCTGCCAGTTTCTCTTTTACTAAAAGTTCTTTTTGAAACTTACTAATAGAAACAACATTTTTAGGAGATGTTTGGTACAAATAACCGCACATCAAACCCGTCGCAATGCTTAATATAAGGGCGATAAGCAAAGAATTAGTGAACAGCGGATTATTGCGGAAGATAGTATTTTTAATTATTTTTGTCATTTTGTGATTTCTTTTAATGCGCTTCACTCCGTTTTATTCATGATGGTACGGTTCACCTTTCAAAATAGTCATGGCACGATAAAGCTGCTCTACAAAGATCAAACGGATCATTTGATGTGAAAATGTCATGCTTGAGAGTGATATCTTACCATTGGCACGTTGATATACCCGTTCTGAAAATCCATACGGTCCTCCTACAACAAAGATTATACGTTTATGCGATGCCATGATTTTCTTCGAAATATAATCGGAAAAAGCAACAGACGTAAATTGCTTCCCTTTTTCGTCTAATAAAACGACTTCATCGGTTAATTCTATTTGCTTCAGTATTAAGTCTGCCTCTTTTTCCTGTTGTTCTGAAACAGAAAGTTTTTTCGTGTTCTTTAATTCCGGGATCACATTCAGTTCAAACGAGAGATAGAATTTCAATCTGTTCTGATATTCTTCCTGAAGTTTAATCAAATGAATATTTGTTGTCTTGCCTACGGTTAAAAGTATTATTTTCATCTTTTTTCTGATAGTCGATTCATCAATTTGTTAAGTAAAACTAACCACTGCAGCAAATTGACTGAAAAAACTACGGTTATTTTTCTTTACCTTGAAATTATGGATTAAAAGCAAAAAAATAGTCAAAATAGGATTGCAATAAATTAAATAATGTACTTTTGTAAACTGATTTCATAATCGCATGCAAATATGGCATTTTTTAACGAGAAAACGTTTCGAATAAAAAATGTTTTTGCAAAAAATCGTATCTACTATGAAAACAATTAAATTATTTGTGATTTGTTCATGCTTCATATTGGCAATGCCAATGAATGCACAATCGATTGAAGTGCCCTCTGAAATTATAACCGCATTAAATAATGGGAATGCTGGCCAGCTCTCGAATTATTTTAATTCAAGCGTAGAACTGTTTATTGAGAATAAAAACGATGTATTCAGGAAACCGCAAGCTGCTGAAATTATTGCTGATTTTTTCCGTAAAAATCATGTAAATAGTTTTCAATTATTACATAAAGGGAACAAGGACGCTGCCAGTTTTGCAATTGGTACCCTTAAAACTGCAACGGGTAATTTCAGGTTATATGTCCTGACTAGAAAAAACGAAATACAACAACTAAGAATTGAACCTTCCAATGACTAATGATTTTAAACAATTAATTTCCCTGTGGTTTGCCGAGGATATAGGTGACGGCGACCACACCACCCTATCCTGTATTCCTGCTTCCGCAAAAGGAAAATCCCAACTGATTATCAAAGAAAATGGTGTATTGGCCGGAGTAGACATTGCCCGCGAAATTTTTCATGCATTCGATCCAGAACTTAAAATGACCGTGTTTATCAACGATGGCGCAGAAGTAAAGGTTGGCGATGTTGCCTTTGAGGTAGAAGGAAAGATCCAGTCCCTGCTCCAGACAGAACGATTGATGTTAAACATTATGCAGCGAATGAGCGGAGTGGCATCCCGTACACGGGAATACGTCAAAGCACTTGAAGGCACAAAAACCCGTGTATTGGATACCCGTAAAACTACTCCCGGACTGCGGTTGCTCGAAAAAGAAGCTGTCAGGATTGGTGGCGGTGTCAATCACCGGATAGGATTGTACGATATGATTCTACTGAAAGATAATCATGTGGACTTTGCCGGTGGCATTAAAAATGCGATCCTGCGGACAAAGGAGTATTTAAAAGAAAAGAATAAAAGCCTGAAAATAGAAATAGAAGTTCGTAACTTTGATGAAATTGCACAGGTCATGGCTATAGGAGGAATCGACCGGATTATGCTCGATAACTTCACCCCTGAAAATACCCGTAAGGCGGTAGAAATTATCGGTGGAAAATATGAAATCGAATCATCGGGTGGCATTACGTTTGATACGTTGAAAGAATATGCCGATTGCGGTGTCGACTTTATTTCAGTAGGTGCATTAACCCATTC
>JAUZOM010000038.1 GCA_030706465.1 Bacteroidota bacterium
ACTGGGAGTATTTGAATTTACTCACCCTGGTTGCCAGTGCATACGAAGAGTCCAATAAACTGAGTGAAGCCAAACTTACCTACGAAAAAATTATCCGGAACGAACCGGATATCAAATGGGTGAAATACGAACGTTATCCCTGTTTACTGGCTAAAATAAAAGCCTAAATAACCGCAACGGCAAATGATTATTACCCTGATTTTAATTATCGGTTTAATCAGGAGATTATTGAGAAGATAAAATAGCATTTCTCAAAATCTGTTGATTTCAACATTCCGGTTATTCCTGGAAGCTCAACTTGAAAAGTGCGAATCGTATTCCGGGGATTCTTCGAGGACATAAAGACTCCTTTTTACATGGGGTCTACATCTAGGTTGACCCACAAGGACTTGAATTTGGGGTCGGCCATAACCTGATTGGTAATTTGGCGAAGAATGTCTTTCGCCCGCTCGGGGGAAGCTTCGTTTTCTATTTTGAGGAGAATGTGTTTGATATATAAATTCTGTACACGGGAAACGGCCGGAGTGTTGGGTCCCAGTACGCGTACGCCAAAAACAGCGCGCAGATCGGCAGCCAGCCTGTTTGCCGCCTGATTCACTACATTGGGATCCCGATGCCGCAACACGATTTGAATCATCCGGTAAAAAGGCGGATACTTAAAGAGTTTGCGTTCCTCGCATTGGGTAGCATACATCGCCTTATAATCATTGCGTATGACCTGGCCGATAATGGCATGTTCGGGGGAAGACGTTTGCAAAATAACAGTACCCCGCTTATTCTTACGTCCTGCACGTCCACTTACCTGAGCCATCAACTGAAAGGCCCGTTCATGCGCCCGGAAATCGGGGAAATTAAGCATATTGTCCGCATTCAGAATTCCCACCAGGCTGACCCGCTCAAAATCCAACCCTTTAGACACCATTTGGGTACCAATCAGGATGTCCACCTTCTGTTGTTCAAAATCAGCGATTATTTTATCATAGGATTTTTTAGAACGCGTCGTATCCAGGTCCATACGTGAGACGCGGGCCATGGGGAAGATCTGTTTTATTTCATCTTCAATCTTCTCCGTGCCAAACCCCTTGGTTGATAAACTACCCGGAGTACCGCATTTCGGGCAACTAGTCGGAATGGATTCGGTATAGCCGCAATAATGGCAAGTCAGCGTATTAAATACTTTATGAACCGTGAGACTGACATCACAGTTTTTGCAATGCGGTACATAAGCACATGCTTTGCATTCGATATAGGGAGCATACCCCCGGCGATTTTGAAAGAGGATGATTTGCTCGTGATGCTGAAGGGCATTACCTATCTTTTCAATCAAGAGTGGCGTGAACAGGCTTTCCATTTGTTTCTTCCGGTAGGCTTCCCTGGTATCCACCACCAGAATCTCGGGCATAGCCATTTCCTCATGACGTTGATTCAGTTCGACAAACCCGTACTTACCCAACAACGCATTATGATAGGTTTCTATAGCCGGCGTAGCAGTCCCGAGCAACGTCTTGGCCCCATGCATGGAGGCCAGCATAATGGCTGCATTGCGTGCATGATAGCGGGGCGCAGGATCGTATTGCTTGTAGCTCGATTCATGTTCTTCATCGACAATCACCAGTCCCAACTGACGGAAAGGTAAAAAGATGGACGAGCGCACCCCAATAATTACATCGTATGTTCTATCGTTCAGCACATTGTTCCAAATTTCTACCCGTTCAGCATCGGAGAATTTGGAATGATAGACGCCCAACCGCCGGCCAAATACGCGTTTTAACCGGGAAGTAAGTTGGGTGGTAAGTGCAATTTCCGGGACCAGGTAAAGCACTTGCTTACCCTCCTCCAACACTTTATTAATCATACGGATATACATTTCCGTTTTGCCACTGGAAGTAACGCCATGCAACAGGACAACCTTCTTATCAATAAATTGTTTTTCAATTTCGGTGTAAGCCTTTTGCTGGTAGTCGTTTAGTTGGTATTGCTCGGAAGTCTTTATTTTCGTTACATCCAACCGGCCGACTTCTTTCAGGTAGGTTTCCAAAGCACCCCGTTCGATCAATCCACCCAATACGGCCGGGGAAGCACCTGTCTTTTCCAACAGTTCTTTCCGCGTAACTTCCCGTTGCCGGGCAGGCAACAAGCATTTGGATAAATCGATATACATCATCAGTACGTCCAGTTGCTTTTTAGCCCGGCCTAACTCATCGAAAATACGGCGTAAATTATCTTCCTTCCGGGCCTCATCAGTCAGACGCACAAAAGTATCGGTTTTCGGGCGGAATTTCTCAGTCAACTCCTCACTGATTTCAACAGCCCCTTTTTCCAACAATTGTTTGAGCGCAGGCATTACGTCCCGTATTTCAGTTATTTTATTTAGTTCCGAAACAAGTATAGGCTTCCCGTCGGACAGAGCATCCAGCAATTTTCCCTCGCGTTCGGAGAGTGGGGCTTCCGCTTCAAAATCAGGATTGACACAAACCATGGTTTCACTCTGCAGCTTTAATCCCGCCGGAACAGCAGCCTGGTACACATCTCCCAGGAAGGCCTGATAATAGGAAGAAATCCATTCCCAGAACTTCATTTGCGGCCGGCGCAAGACCGGTTCATTGTCCAACAGGCAAATAATGTCTTTGGCAGCATATATAGTTGGTGGAACGGTATGCACCAGGTGAATGATCCCGGTATACATTTTCTTTTTCCCGAACTGAACCACGACCCTCATTCCTATGCGCACCAATTCGGCCCATTCGTCGGGAACGGAATAGGTAAAAGTGTTGCCCAACGGCAAAGGCAGTATGACGTCGACGTATTTCATGGCACCTGATCCTCCAAGATGCGGAGTGCGTATTTTGTTTCGCAAAGGTAACAAACAATTGACAAAGGACAATTCGCAGATACCGGATTGACAGAAAAAAAAGAGGAAAGGGGATTGCCGGCTAAAATTAAAAGCATCCTTGCAACAGATTGCGGCTCTGTAATCCGTGTCGTGAGAAAATAAACTGCCAAATTTGAAAAAAATAAGGTTGATAGGGTTGTTTAATCAATTGCATTCAATAAAAACATTAACTTTGCACAAACGTTTATAAAATAAAGATCAGTTTTTTCTTTACGAAAAAGAAGACATCCCGGTTTACCGGATCGGTCACCTAATAATAAACAGTAATGTCATCTATCTACGATTATAAAAGCTCATACAGTTTAGTGAGAAGGTATGTCCTTTTCTGCTTTAAACTATTTTACGGTGAATATATCGTGACCGGTCGCGAAAACATACCCAAAGAAGGGCCTATCATTTATGCGGCCAATCACCTCAATGCATTGATGGATCCACTGGCTGTAATTTCTGTTGTTCCGATTAAACAACCCATAGTCTACCTGGCGCGGGCCGATATGTTTAAAAAGAAAGCTGTAATTAAGATCCTGCGGTTCTGTAAAATCTTACCGGCTTTCCGGATGCGTGATGGCATTGGAAACTTAGAAAAAAATCATGGGATATTCGAACAATGCCTGGATGTACTGGAACATAACAAGGCGTTAGGCATTATGCCCGAAGGAAATCAGGGACCCTACCGTAGACTTCGTCCGTTAGTAAAAGGGATATTTCGTATCGCTTTTACCGCCCAAGAGAAATACGGGACCCAACCATGTATAAAGATTGTACCGATAGGAATTGATATGGAGGATTTGGAAAAGTTCGGAAAGCATCTGATCATCAATATAGGTAAACCAATGGAAGTGTCGGATTATATGACCGAATATAACGAGAATCCCGTTCATGCCACCAATCATATCCGGAATAATTTACGCGACGAACTGATAAGCCTGACACTTAATCTGGCTACCGAGAAACATTACGATTGTTTTGAAACAGCTGTTGAAGTTGCAAACACAGATGTTGTTAAGCAATTAAAAACTCCCGATACAACTCTTTCCCGGTTTTCTGCCCGCCAGAAAATCGCCAACCGGCTGATTAAAATGGAAAAGAGGAAAGCGAAAACGGCTGAAAAACTCGATGCCATCTGCTCGGAATACAAAGCAAACCTGGTAAAACTAAACCTTCATTCGTGGGTGTTCGATAAAAAGCCATTTAATTATCTACGTTTGGTTGCCACCAGCTTATTACTAACGGTTACTTTTCCTGTGTTTATTGTCGGTTTTAGCTTAAATATGTTACCGTTTTTCTTACCGGACGTTATACGAAAAATAATGAAATTAAACTTACCAGGAGGACTCAGCTCGTTTCGTTTTGGATTAGGGATGCTTACATTCCCGGTGTTTTATATCCTCCAAGGCATACTGATTTATAAAAAGATCCAGGGCTATTTGTGGTATCTGATAATCATTATTCCAGCACAATACTTCTTGGGAAAACTTACCTTTCAGTGGTACCGAAATTACAAGAAATTACTTGCCCGGTTTCGTTATCACAAACTGAAGAAGCAAAAATCGCCGATATTGGAGAAGACACAGTTCCTGCATGAACAAATCACCCGACTTGTTCAAGCATTGTAATTAATTTCGTTGTTCCGGCTGCAAGTCACCAAATGATCATTTACCATTCCGGCTGCCTGCATAAAAGAATAACAAATAGTCGATCCCACAAATTTAAACCCTCGTTTAAGAAGATCTTTACTCATGGCATCCGACTCCTGCGATTTTGCCGGGATATCAGCATTGCCCCGGGGATGATTGAAGATCGTTTTTCCACCCGTAAATTGCCAGATATACTGGTCGAACGAACCATATTCAGCCTGGATAAGCAGAAATGCTTTTGCATTAGCAACCGTAGCCCTGATCTTGGCCTGGTTCCGTACAATGGAAGCATCCTGCATCAAGGATTGAATCTTGTCTTCTCCATACAAGGCAATTTCCCGCACATCAAAATTATCAAATGCACGCCGGAAATTCTCGCGTTTATACAACACAATTTTCCAGCTTAGCCCGGCCTGAAAAGCATCCAATACCATAAATTCGAAAAGTTTCCTGTCGTTGTGAAGCGGTACACCCCATTCATTATTGTGGTAGGCAAGCATGAGTTCATCGTTTCCCGGCCAGTTACAATCAATTGTATTAGTCATACTGTAGTTGGATTTTGAATATTCAATCAGATTAAAGTACTCCAAGGTTTCCAACACCATTTTGCTGGAAATGTTGTAACTTTGTGTTTTTAAAAGTTTCAACTGCAAAGTTAGAATTTATTTTAGATATTTTCTATTTACACTGAATGCATTATGACAGAACCATTAAAAATTGATCCTCTTAGGATCATTGAGAAATACTATAAAAAAGAGACTCATCTATATAATATTTTAGTAAATCACAGCGAATTGGTAAAAAACAAAGCCCTTGAAATAGCTAAGAGACATCCCGAATTGCATCTGGACCAGCAGTTCATTGCCGAAGCAACGATGCTGCATGACATTGGCATTTTCAAGTGTAATGCCCCCCGGATCTATTGCCACGGATCGTCTAACTACATTGAACATGGGTACCTGGGATCAGAAATTTTAAAGGCGGAAGGATTACCCAGGCATGCATTAGTCTGCGAACGGCATACAGGAACCGGCATTAGCCTGGAGATGATTCTAAGAAATAATTTGCCACTGCCTCATCGCGATTTATTGCCAATAACCCGGGAAGAACAAGTGATCTGCTATGCAGATAAGTTCTTTTCGAAAACGAAGATGGATGAAACACTGTCTTTGCAGCACATCCGGACAACTCTACGGAAATTCGGAGAATCGCAAGTCACACAATTTGATGAGTGGAACAGGCTGTTTGACGACGGAACGTCCGCTTAATAGAACTTATGCGAGAAACCTACACTCAGTAATTGTTTTAATTGCATTTTAGCAAATTCTCCCTGAGGGAGTATAACGGAGTTGTCATACCGGGGATTAAAGGAGATTCGGGTCGACATGAAACGATTAATCGTCATATTACATACTATTTCCCAGTCGACTTGCATTGTTTTATAATTGGTATAAAAGTTGAATTTAGAGTCCAGCTGGATTTCATGGGTAATCGGATATGAAAGAGTTGAATTCAACGAGCTACCAATCTCTTTCAGAACTCTTTCTCCTGATACGATACCAAAAAGATTCGGATCAACGTCTTTGCTGTCATTTACATAAATATATTTATACGTGACCGGCGAAACCATAACCGAGAATATCTTCTTGTATTTATAATCCAAACCAACCCCGACATTCAACCGGACAGGGGATAGGAAAGAGGCTTTCATCACTTTCGAATTAATCCCATTGTAGCTATTAAAGAACTGAGTGGAGAAATCGACATTGGCACTGTAAAAGAAGTTTCCGGAAGCCTTCACCCCTAATTTACTGTTAAGTTTAAGCACATCATCATTCGTGCTTAACTTTCTCAGGGTATCTCCTGTTACCGAATTAAAGCCCATGTGCCATTCGCCGCTGTTTTCCCACTGAATACACTTCTTATCATCATAGTTCAATTGCCCGGATAGAATTCCCAGGACAGCCACATTGCTATTCCCTCCCTGATACCAGTTTTGGGAAATATAGTTTTGGGAGAATTGAAGCAATGCTGTTGCTTTGCGTTGCCACGGCCCGATTTGTTCCCGCTTAACTATTAACTTTCTATGTTTGAATGACTGGTCATCCGTGACGAACTTTATGTTTTTGATCGATTTTCCTCTGATTAGGTGACTTTCATAGGCATCGGGATCGGGCAAATCATCAAATGTCATAACGTATAGGTTTGCCGCATGCCGTATAATTTGTTCATCGGTATATTGACGTAAATCTGCAACAGTTTGTTCTGCACTTTGTTGGCTAACAGGTCTCAATAAACCGGTTGATAATGTCGTGGCTTTACGGCCATAATAAAGTGTCCGATAGTCTGGTTGGATGTTCCAGTTGAAATCAAAAGGCAGTCCTTTATATACCAGCTCAATAAAAAAAGGATTTGCTAAAAAGAGCAACGAGTCTACATGTACTTGTTCTTGTTTGGCGGGAATAATATAAGGAATAATTGTATCAGCCGGCTGTATCTTCACCTCAGCCGGTTTAGGCTCCGCAGGTTTGCCGGCTATTGACTTATTCGCCTTGTCTGTTGCACTGGAAGTCGCTTTTTGATTGGCAAATTTGGAGGCAGGAATAGTATCTGAGAATAATCCGTGCATTAAACTGTCGGTATCAATCATTTCAGATCTTGGAGAATTTTCATATTCAAGCTGTAATGTGGATGAATCAGCCTGAATTTTAGATACAAAAACAAAAAAAACAACCGTTAGAAATACCTTAAACTTCATTTCTCAATATTTTAATTCATTCAAATCAAGTGCAAAATCACGAAGAATTGTTGACCATTACCTATCAGTAATTCTCAAAACCGGCCGGAAGGGATTTATTCCCTGTTTTTGCACCCAGTTCCTTTATTTTCTCGGCAGTCCGGATAATATTCCCAGAACCATCTTTCATTTTTTTCATGGCATCATCGTATGCACCCAAAGTACGATCGATGTTTGCCTTTATTTTGGACATATCTTCGGCAAATCCTATGAATTTATCGTATAACGCTCCGCTCAACCGGGCAATTTCCTGTGCATTCTTCGTCTGGTTCTCTTGTTTCCAGATCGAAGAAATAGTCCGCAGGGTAGCCAACAAAGTGGTCGGGCTGACAATTACGATCTTCCGTTCCCAGGCAAAGGAAAATATGTCACTGTCTCCCTGCACCGCGACAGAAAATGAGGCTTCAATTGGCAAGAACATCAATACAAAATCAGGCGTATTAATATTTTGTGCATTTTGATAATTCTTCTCGCTCAGTAGTTTCACATGACTACGCAATGAGTTGATATGATCCTTTAAATAAGCAATCCTATGCTCCTCGGTCTCTGCCGACATTAATTTTTCATAAGCTACTAAAGACACCTTGGAATCGACAACAATGTGTTTATTATCGGGTAACTGAATAATCACGTCAGGTCGCTGAACCGAATGATCGGCACCTTCAACAACGACTTCCCTTTCATATTCCTGTCCTTTGGTTAACCCGGAACGTTCCAACACACGTTCCAATATCACTTCCCCCCAGTTACCCTGTTTCTTTACATCGCCTTTCAACGCTTTGGTCAGATTGTTGGCCTCCTCGCTGACACGGGTATTTAGTTCGGTTAATTTACGAACCTCTTCACGCAAACTAATCTTGTCCCGTAATTCTTTGTCATAGGTATCATCCACTTTCTTTTCGAACAGTTGGATACGCTCTTTCAACGGATTGAGGATTTCAGTCAAACTCTTATGATTCGAAATGGTAAACTCATCCGAACGTTCCTTCAAGATCTTGGTGGCAATATTCTCAAATTCTGTAGTCAATCGTTTTTGAAGGCTTTCAATTTCGCTTTTCTGGGTTTCGAGTTTCTCCGCTAAATTTGCATTCACCGTTCTCAGGCTAGCAATTTCCATGCCACGACTGCTTGCAATTTCGATTTGTTGCATTAATTCTTGATGTACCCGCTGCAATTCATCCGTTTTCAGGCGTATTGTTTCAACAGCTACCGATTTTTGGGTTTCAATATCAGCCTGTACGACCAGGAGTTTCTTTTCATTCTGGTCGTAGGTTGAGCGAAGTCTTGCCTGCTTCCGGGATGTAAAAAACCAGGAAACCAGGAAACCAACTAATAATGCAAGAAAGGCCAAACTATATTCCATTCTGTAATGTTATGAAAATGTAATGATATTATAATGCCCAGATGGATGATGTAATAATTAACTAATACGATGCTGGATTTTATTGACCGGCTTTTTAGAAACCGTAAAATCCGGCTTTAAATTTCGTTTTTAAAGCGGTTGAAGGCAATCGTACAATTTATATCTCAGCGGGGGATGGCAGCTATTTTATCAATCGAATAAGGTTGGATGATCCTCTTCCATTTTTCGAATGATGGCCAGCATGAGTGTTTCCCGGATAAACTTCGATTTATTTTGTACATTATACTTTGAAATGTAGCGAATTAACGCTTTATTTTCTTCATCGTTCAGGGTGAAAATTTGACGGTGAGTGCGCAACGAATTGCGTTTGGAAACTAAATTTGTTATCTTTCTTGCCATAAGGGGTAATAATTCCGCACAAAATTAATATTATCCTGTCATTATTAACGGTAATAAATCAAAAAACTGTATTTTTGGAAAAACTTTTATTCCAAAACCTTATTTCTATTCAGCTTCCTTAGTCGTGGGATTCCCGGATATCCGGGTTTTCCTTAATTCCTCTTATTTCCTTTTAATTAGTTGGTCCTACCGGATAAGTGGTGTGAACAAGCCGAGATTACCCGGAAAGAAAATATTAGCTATCTAAAATTAATTTCAGTAAAGATAGGGGGTAGTATGGTCTTCTTGCTGTTGTTTTTCTAATTTTTCCCTAAGGGAGCTTAACAGGCATCCGTTTTAGGTATGAAGCGGAATCGGAGAGATTTCAGATAGGGTTCAGATAGGGTTGGGAGAGGTATACCTATCCTAACCCTATCTGAACCCTATCTGAAGTTCCTTAACACAAAGACCGGATTACGAAGAAAGGAATTCGTTGAATCGTTGTTTAGACGAAGCCGTAACCTTAATTAAAAAAACATGCAGAGAATTTGACAAAGAAGAGTTTACGAGTCGTTCAACAGAGGAGCAGAATAGGTTATTTACCCGAAAAAGGAAGCTGGTCCTCAGAAATCTGATTTCATTGGCTTTTAATAGCCGGATTATAGTGCTTCCACAACCTATGCGGCAAAACCAATTATTTTAATCATGGCAGAACATAATGAATTAGGCAATCTAGGCGAAAAAAGAGCTCAAGAATATTTGAGCTCGAAGGGCTATCAGATAAGGCATTGCAACTGGCAATCCGGTAAACTGGAGCTTGATATTGTTGCCGAAAAAGATGGATGGTTGATCATTGTCGAAGTGAAAACCCGTTCCACAGAAACCTTTGAACATCCGGCAGAAGCTATCACAAACCGGAAAATTCGAAACATTGTATCGGCGGTCCATGAATACATTTATCAATTCGACTGGCAAGGGGAAACCCGGTTCGATGTTATTTCAGTTATTCCCCATGGATCATCATTCACCATTGAACATATAGAAGATGCTTTTTTATCTCCGGTCAATTGAATTTGTGCCGGGGAACTGCCATGTCTTATAATTATTCATATAAAATTCTGTTTTAGTATATTAATACTTTTAATCGTACAAAAAAATGTTTTATAATATGATAAATTATATTTCAGGTCTAAAATTGTTTACGTACTTTTGCAGATGAAAAGAATAGAATAATTAATTTTTTCTTTCGCTGTTCGTTTATACTTAAAACAACTCAAAATGAAATCATTGGAAAAAAGTGTAGCTGAGAGGCTACTTAAAATTAAAGCTGTAAAATTACAACCGAATAACCCATTTGTATGGGCATCGGGATGGAATTCACCAATATATTGCGATAACCGCAAAACACTCTCCTATCCGCAAACCCGCAGCTACATTAAAATAGAGTTAGCGCGTCTGATACTGGAATTGTATCCCGAAGTAGAAGTTATTGCCGGAGTTGCAACAGGAGCTATTGCCCAGGGCGCACTGGTAGCTGATGCCCTTGGATTGCCTTTTGTATACATTCGCCCTACTCCCAAGGACCATGGGTTGGAAAATATGATAGAAGGTGACTTACGCCCAAAGCAAAAAGTAGTAGTTATCGAGGATCTTATATCAACCGGCGGAAGCAGCCTGAAAGCTGTTGAAGCCATTCGGAATGATGGTTCCCAGGTGCTTGGGATGGTTGCCATTTTTACATATGGATTCCCGGTAGCTGAACAAAAATTCAAAAAAGCCAAGGTAAAACTGACCACCCTGTGCAATTATGATGCCGTTTTATCTGAAGCATTGGCTACCAATTATATATCTGCCGACGATATGGAAACATTACAAGAATGGCGACAAAATCCTTCAACCTGGAGATCGGAATCATAACACGTACCTGTTTCCTCCCGGACACCGGATTTTAATAGTAAATTGTAACTAGCCAACCTGTAAATTCTAAAATATGACTACATACGAAAGCGATATAAAAACCATTTCTTCGAACGAAGAAGTGGTTTTTGGCATCCTAAGCGACCTGAATAATTTGAAGCCACTTCTGCAGAATACCGCGCTGACCGATAAAGTAAAAGACTTGCAATTCCAAACCGACATCTGTAGTTTCGTGGTGGAAGGATTTGGTAAAATGGGTTTCCGGATCGTGGATCGTGAACCCTTCAAAACCATAAAACTACATTCGGAACAAGCTCCGGTAGATGTCAATCTTTGGATTCAATTAAAGCAGGGAGCCTCAAACGACACTCAAATGAAGTTGACCCTCAAAGCAGAAATACCGGCTATGATTAAAATGATGATCGATAAGAAACTTAAGGAAGGCATCAACCTCATTGCCGATGTATTGGCAAAGTCGCTCTCTAAATAGCGATCAACCAAAAGGAGAAAACTGTTGAACATCAAGCGTTGAGTGTTGAGTATCGAGAGCCGGAGTTGCGTGTATAAACAGAAGACAACATTCAGCCTGTAGTTCTTTCATTTCCTTTTATCTCTTTATTCCTTTTAAAACCTTTATATATGACAAAACTCTGGGAGAAAAGTACGCAGGTAAATGCAAAGATAGAAGCTTTTACAATTGGCCGCGACCGTGAAATGGATGTATTTTTAGCAAAATACGATGTCCTTGGTTCAATGGCTCATATCCGGATGTTGGAATCAGTCGGGTTATTACAATCGGATGAATTGGACAGTTTGCTCAACGAGTTGAAAAACATTTATCACTTAGCCGCTGAAGGTAAGTTCGAAATTGAAAAAGGAGTTGAAGATGTCCATTCACAAGTAGAAATGCTCCTGACCCGTAAATTGGGCGATATAGGCAAGAAAATTCATAGCGGGCGTTCACGCAACGACCAGGTACTGGTTGACTTAAAGCTTTTCACCCGGACTGAAATAGCGAAAACAGTATCTGCGGTTACCGGTCTGTTTGATGTACTTATATCCCAAAGTAACCGGTACAAAGAAGTTTTACTCCCCGGATATACCCATTTACAGGTGGCCATGCCATCATCCTTTGGACTTTGGTTCGGTGCCTATGCCGAAAGCCTGGCGGATGATTTGCAATTGCTTTTATCAGCCTGGAAAATCACGAACCGCAATCCGCTTGGTTCTGCTGCAGGATACGGTTCTTCCTTCCCACTCAACCGTCAGCTCACTACCGACTTGTTAGGATTTGACTCCATGAATTACAATGTAGTATATGCTCAAATGGGTAGGGGAAAAATGGAGCGTACGGTAGCCAATGCGCTGGCAAGCGTAGCAGCCACCGTTGCCAAACTTGCTTTTGATGCCTGCCTGTTTACTTCACAGAACTTCGGGTTTATTCGTCTGCCCGATGAATTTACCACCGGATCGAGCATAATGCCTCATAAAAAGAATCCGGATGTATTCGAGCTGACTCGTGCCAAGTGCAATAAGATACAATCCCTTCCGCAGCAAATCATGATGATAACCAACAACCTGCCTTCCGGTTATTTTCGCGATTTACAAATCATCAAGGAAGTATTCATTCCTGCATTTGCCGAACTGACCGATTGTTTGGAGATGACAACATTAATGATGGCCCAGGTGGAGATAAATACTGATATACTGAAAGACTCGCGTTATGATTATCTTTTCAGTGTGGAAGAAGTGAACCGCCTTACGTTATCGGGTGTGCCGTTTCGCGATGCCTACAAACAGGTCGGGTTGGAAATTGAAGCCGGTAAGTTCAGCCCCGTTAAAGCAATCCATCATACTCACCAGGGCAGTATTGGAAATTTGTGCAACGATGAAATTTGTGCTTATAAGAATGACGTAATAGCCCAATTTACATTTAAGAAAGTAAGTGATGCAGAAATCAAATTACTGAAATAGAATTCATTATTCCACATCAAAAAGCCCCGACTTGTTCATTCAAGCGGGGCTTTTTTAATTTCTTTATTTTTTAATTAATTATTTGAGCCTATAGATTAAAGTTAATTTAAATTTATTACATTTGCATATTCAAAACTTTTTTAAACAAACTTTAATTTAAATAATACTCATAAATTTAAAAATCAAACACATACAAATAGAGGACTATCGTCTAAAACATTATTATTTGAATTTGTCGTGTCTTCAATTGTATTGTACGAACATCCATAGTTATAAAATCGAGTAGTATGATGAAAAAAACTCTTTTAATGCTGTGCTTATTGATGGTAATTTGCACGGCTAAAGCTCAAAAGGCACCCATGAAATACGGTAAAGTAGATCCGGCTGATCTGGAGATGAAAGTTTATCCGAAGGATTCAAGTGCATCAGCGGTTATCCTTTGTAACTATGGTTATTTTGATTCCAACCAGTTGCAGTTTGTTCATCAAATGCGCATAAAGATATTAAAAGAAGAAGGGAAAGAACAGGGTAATTTCGCTGTCCCGGCCTCAGAAAAGACAACAGTCAAGGGACAAACAGTCAATTTAGAAAACGGCGTACCCGTAATTACAAAACTGACTAAAGACGGAATTTTCATTGAACGTATCACGAAGAATGTTTATCAGGCCAGAGTAGCCATGTCCAATGTAAAAGTAGGTTCGGTAATTGATGTGGAGTTTTACTACACCGGATTGCCATCCCATTGGAGTTTTCAGGAGAATATACCGGTCCGTTGGAGTGAGTTAATACTTGAAGAAAGTTCGTATTTTTCATTTCGAAAGAATTCTACCGGTTATATCCCGCTTTCAGAATCTTCGAATGACCGATGGGTTGCAAAAGATGTTCCTGCATTCAAATCAGAACCCTATATCAATAATTATGAAAATTACCTGAGCCGGTTCAATATCGAAATCTCGAGCATCCATATACCCGGTGATTTTTACAAAGAATATGCAACAAGCTGGGATGCGGTAGCAGAGACTTTACGCAAGGATGATGATTTTGGGGGACAATTATCTTCATTCACCTTTTATCTGAACGGGTTAGAAAAAGAGATAAAAGCTACGGCAAGTACTCCTGAAGGGTATTTAGTAAAAGCTTATAATGCCATAAAAAAGATAAAATGGAACAAAGCTGAATCCGTCTGGGCTTCGAAAAATGGGCTAAGTTCCGCTTTCAACAAGAAAATCGGCAACGAAGCAGATATCAATTTAAACCTGGTAGTATTACTCCGAAAATTAGGGATAGATGCTAATCCTATGGTTTTAAGCACTCGCAAAAATGGCTTATTACCTCCATTTTCAGTAAGTTTAGACAAATTAAATTATGTGATTGCACATGCCGTTATAGGAGATAAAACTTACCTGCTCGACGGTTCTGAAGACAATTTACCGCTTGGCTTGCTTCCCGAACGTACTATTAATGGCCGTGGTTTGGTAATTAGAAAAGAGAGTATTGAATGGGTCGATTTAACTCCACAGAAAAAAAAACAAATCTTTTTCGGTACTAAATTTAAAACTGGCACCTGACGGCACAATGGAAGGTGACTGGAAAAAGTCATCTATAGATTATGGAGCATTGAATCAACGCAATCATTATAAGACATACAATAGTGAAGATGAATATCTAAAGTCAATTGAGAGTAAAAATATCGGACTCTCCGTTGATAATTATAAAATAAACAGCATTGACAGCCTTGAACAACCTATAGAAGAAGAATTTAAAATTAGTTTAAAAAACAGGGCTACAAAGATAAATAATCAACTATTTATCAATCCATTGTTATTTGATAAATATACTGAAAATCCTTTTAAAGCTGAACAACGGGTATATCCTGTGGATTTTACAACTCCAATTGAGAAAGTCCAGCTATTTACACTCGAATTACCTGCCGGGTATTCCATCGATAAGTTACCCCAAAACACAAAAATGTCATTACCGGAAAATACCGCAAACTTTCAAATGTTGTCTTCGGTAAACGAAAACAAAGTTCAGGTATTGTTCAAATTTAATGTAAATAAACCGATATTTTACCAAGCCGAATATCAAAATTTAAGAGCTTTCTTCGATGAATTGGTAAAGAAACAATCCGAAATGTTGATCATCAAAAAGGACTAACGCTATGTTTAAAAGAATCTGTTTAAGTATTGTCTTGTTGGCTTCCATGGCTAACCTATCAGCAAAAGAGTTGAAATATCCGGTAAATGAGATTCCTGCTATTTTGAAAGAAAATGCCCATACCGTCATGCGTCTTTACAAACAGGAAACAGAGATAAAATCAGAGAAATCGGCTGTTGTTACAGTTACGGAAGCACGTACCATCCTCAATAAGAACGGAGAAAAGAATGGCTATTTCAGGGAGACCTATACGCCCATGAATAAAATATTTAATCTCAAAGGAAAGATATATGACGAACAGGGCAAACAAGTTCGTAGTTTTGGCTATGATGATGTGATAGACCAGAGTTACATTGCTGATTTTTCGGCGTATGAAGATACCCGGATTAAAATGATTGATCCGAAATACATGACCTTTCCCTATACGGTAGAGTATTCATACCAAATTGAGCTGAAACAGACATTATTTCTTCCCTCCTGGGATCATGGAAATGAAAACACTTCCTTTGAGAACTCTTTATTTGTTGTAAGCGCACCTTCCGGTTATGCCTTGAGGTATAAAGAGTACAATTTGTCAAAGGGAGTTGTGAAAACCAATTTGGATGGAAAAGATATTTACACCTGGACTTTGAGTAATCTGAAAGCACGGAAAGAGGAACCAATGTCTTCCATAACAAATCCCGAATACCCATTGGTCGAACTGGCGCCAATCAGTTTTGCTTTTGCTGAAACAAAAGGTTCATCCGAGAATTGGAAAGAACTGGGCAAGTGGGCTTCAGGCTTAATTGAAGGCAAAGACAAATTACCCGAATCGACTGTTGTTAAGATGAAAGAAATTACCTCTGCTTGTAAAACTGACTATGAGAAAGTGAAAATAATATATGAATATATGCAACATAAAACACGCTATGTGAATATATCCGTAGGAATTGGGGGATGGCAACCCTTTGATGCAACTATAGTGGATAGATTTTCGTATGGCGATTGTAAAGCATTATCAAATTACACCAGGGCTTTATTATCAGCGGTAGGTATTAAATCATACTATACCCTGGCGAAAGCAGGAAAAGGAAGTAAAAGCATTGATCCATCTTTTCCTTCAAGCCAGTTTAATCATGTTCTAGTTTGTGTTCCAATTGACAAAGACACTATATGGCTTGAGTGTACGAATCAACGACTTCCAAGTGGGTTTAATGGGGATTTTACGGACGATAGGCAAGTGTTGCTGGTGGATGGTGACAACAGTAGGTTAGTTCATACACGTTCTTACCCTGCCAGCGAGAATTGCATTAACAGGTATTCCAATGTAACCCTGACAGATGAGACATCAGGGGTTGCAGAAGTCAGGGCTACATACAAAGGATTAAGTTATGAAGAAATTTTGCCAATCTATTATGCCGACAATGCTGACAAAAAGAAAATAGTCACACAACGTATTGAATTACCTTCATTTACATTAGACAAATTTTCATATACTGAAAACAGAAGCCAGCATCCATCTTTTGATGAAAAGCTTAATATTTCAGTAACAAATTACATTCATAAGTTAGTGAATGACATTTGCTTACTTCCTCTGAACTTTATGAACAAACTCACGTCAATTCCCGATAAAGTACGAAACCGTAAGACGGACCTATGTATTCGCCGCCCTTATATGGAAAATGACACGGTCGTTTATAAACTACCCGATGAATACAAAGTCGCTGAGTTACCGGTGAAATCGGACATTATGGGTAAATTTGGTTCATATACTGCAAATACAACCGTTCAGGGTAATTCAATAACCTATACCCGGCATTTTGAATTATTCAAGGGAGTATTTCCACCGGAAGCTTACGCCGAATTCCGCGATTTTCTGGAACAAGTATCCACAGAAGACAATGCAGTGGTTAGCCTAAAAAGACTCGGTAGCAATGCTGCAGCCAGCAAATAAGTATGCACCTCAATAAATCTTGGCCATAGCATTTATAAGAAAGAAGACGACTAAACAAAAGAAAGAAATCATAGTCTTGAATAGATTTTGATTTCTTTTTTATTTCTCTACGTTGGGCAAAAGTATTATTTGTATTTTGGTAAGGCGGTTTGTTAATTACGTTTTACACGCAACAGAACATCTCTTAAAAACAATTCATTGCTGAATAGATTCTTTTATTTATTTACTCCACAATAAAGTTATGGATTGAGTCTACAATCAGACAGGCAAGAAAGAGGTAAGGAAGGACAAAGGTCAAGCGGTACAATCACTACAAAATTACGAGTTGAATTTGCGTCCTCTTTTAAAAAGGTTTAGGTTTTGAGGACCTATATCCGATGTTCACTATACCCGGAAATGACTGTACCGCTATAACACCTTTAGTTGCCTGACGATTTTAAATCTGTAAGGGAATAATCAAAAAAACATTTAAAGTAAAAACTCAAAAAAGAAATACTGTTTTTGAAAAAACTAATATATCAGAATAAATTTAGCAGAACACTGTTATAAAACCGTTTGTCTGTCTGCGAATTTAATCATAACCTGCTTAAACGCCAAAATTTACTCAAAATATTATTGGACATTTAATTTTGTATATAACTATCTATCAGGTGATTGTTTTTTTGATAATGGGTATTTTTGGACATCTGCCAATGAGAGCTTAAAAACAGGCTAAAAACAGGTCAAAATGAGCAAGGGAAATACAGAAAACAGGGATTAGTCATTTATCGAAGCGATAGCCCTGAGGAATAAATCCAGGTCCCGGGTTGTTTTCAGATTCAATTTATGGGCAAGACGTTGTTTCAGTTTATACAAACTATCAGTTGTAGCCTCAAGTAACAACAGTCTATCAACCTGAGGTATCTCAAGCAGATGCAAACAACACCAGGTTATTTCTTTGTTGGTAATGGATGGATATTCTGATTTTAACGTGACGACAATATTATTAAATACATGGTTCATTTCCGTAGTGAAATCATCCCAATTATTAACATGCAACGTTTTATTGTACAATTCCCTGTCAAGTTTTACACGCTCTTCGGCTGTTGCATTCTTACGTTCATCTGCTTGCAATGCTTTAGCCTCTTCTATCTTCTTAGTTAGTCTTTGGCTTACCAGTTCTTGTTTATTATTTAATTGCTGTTTAAATGCAGCCAATTGTCCCTTCCTTATTTTGTTCCGTTCATACAGGAATAAAGCTAAACCGATGGACAAAAGCAAGACAGTCAGTAAAACAATGGCAATCAGCACCATATTCTTCTTTGTCCCATTGGCCTCCTGGGCGGTTTTATGAATATTCTCAAGCACCGTTAACTTGGTTTGTGATTCTAGTTTATGAACAGAATCTGAACAATCCTGGTAATGGCTTATATAAATGCCCATTTCCTTAAACCTCTTCCGTGTATATTCTATATTCGCCAATATCCTGTAGCAATCGCATTGATTATAAAAAGTGGCAGGATAGGTTAATGCAATGGTCGCGTAATGAAAAGAAGAGTCATATTGAGCCTCATCAAATAGTAAATCGGCCAAAACACGACACCGTATGGAATAGTTGGTACCTTTGAAGGGATAGCTTAAGCTTTTTTGGAGATAATACTGTGCAGAATCCAATTGTTTATCGGAGTAATAATTAACTCCCATATCCTGATAGACAGCCCCGCACAACAGGGAGTCGTTCATCTGTGAAAGTGCTTTATGATAATACCGTTTAGCGGCTTTGGAATCTCTTAAAAAATAATAGCATCTTCCAATTGAAAGAATGACAAACCTCGCGTCAAGCGTTTTCCCTGCCCTATTAAAATAATCAAGCGAAATCCGAAATTTTTTCAGTGCTTCTTGATGATTATGTTGAATAGTGCAGATTCTCCCCATGTCGGCATAAATTTCACCCATCAAGGCATTGTCCGAATGATTTGGAAGACAATCTAACGCTTTCAAATAAAATTCTGCTGCTTCATCCAAGTGTTGTGCACGTTTACATTTACGAGCCTTCAAAAAATAGCAAACAGCTAAATGCGGTTTATCTTTAGTCCATTGGAAATAAGTAATCGAAAAATTTATCAATGAATCTGGCTCTAACGGATTGTCCGTTTTATCCTGAGCGTAAAAATACAATAAACCATACAGGGCGTGGTTGGAGGAGGACTTATATTTCTCCGGTTTCAGATGTTGCAGAATACACAAAGCCGAATCAGGATATGTTTCCATAATCCGTTCGGCAATTCTTAATTCGTCGGGCACCGGGTTACACCCCACTAACAAACTACAAAAGAAGAAAAGAAATATGCTGATTTTAATATGCATAATGCTAAATTCATACTGCACAATTCAAAAAATGAATCAATACGATAATTGCAAAAATACAAAATTAAATTCAGTTTTAATCCTTTTAACCGTTACTAATTCCCGTGTAGATTCGAAACCGAAAGGATTAATTCCCGAGATAATGAAAACCGACATTATTCCCCTCTTTTCTATTGGTTATTACCTGTTGTAAATAGCCCTATAGAGAGACATTAAGATGTCTATTGCCCGATTCCATCGGGATGATCGGGTACTATGTAATGGTTTACGGGAGCATTTGCCATGATAAATCCATCACAGCCTTACTGATTTCAACGTAAAAGGAGTAAACTTTTATCTGTTCAGGCCTTGCACAGCCATTGTCGGAATGCCATACCACAAGCCGGTTCCCCGGTCGTCTTAAGTTGCCTACCATTCGTTTCCTTGGCACGCACCTTACTTTGAAAACGCCCTGTAGATTGAGCCGACTTATCAGACAAATTAAACCGTTGTATCATTTCATCCTTATCTCCAACTATCTCCACAGTCGTTTCAGCAACTGCTTTGTACAAGTCATTCCCGTGTGTGATAGCAACATCCACCCAATTGACAGCCGGGTTCCATGTCCCCCCGATTAAAGTTCCTTTTATAGTCGGACGCATATTGACCAGTCCGTTGTTTACCTGATAACCTGACAAGGCCAAATCAGCTGATTTACGGTTAAAACGCGTTATAATGTCCAGTGCCACTTCCCGATTTATCTCCAGGCCCTCTTTCAGCAGCTCATCCACAATATCAGTCAACCCCAGATTACCTTTGATGTCCACCATGGCAGTATAATCGGTCTGATCTATCGATTGTTGATTCTTTTTTAACCACGCCTTCAGTATATTCTTCATAACATATAATCTAAAAATCTATCCTTGAATTCAAATCAAATAATTTAGAAGCAGGGTGGAAAATAGTTCCACCCCGTTTCTAATAGGTTAGTTAGAGTTGAAAATTCCCAATCAGTTTGGTAGAACCGTATGCAATTTTCAATGAGTAATGTCCGCTGGCAAGCCCATCTACCGGAATAATTACTTCCGACGTACTGAATGTATCCACTGAAGTTTGATAAACAACGTTTCCGTTCTGATCAACCACTGAAACATAGGCCGTTCCCACTGTTGTACTGAAATCGACTGTCAAGTCTGATCCGTTTATATCTGCCATAACCGGAATTACTGAGCTATAACTTAATGAAAGAGTTCTTGTAGTTGAAAGAACATTTGGTTGAGTACCGCTATTACCACCATCCTTTCTAATAATAATAAGATCTGCGAATGCAGATTGACTGGGAAACACAGAAAGCAAAACGACGAAGAAGGCTAAAAACCTAAAGTTAATTTTTTTCATAAAATTATAATTATATTGTGAACATTGGATTATGGAATTCCAAATAGGTATTCCTTTCTGGTGCTAAATTAGACATACGACATCATTACACCAAATTTTGAGGCAAAATAAATTAGGACACGCAATTTTATATCTTATTGATATTTTGAGATTTACACAAAAAAAATCGAATATTTTTAGGACAGGGGTTTTGAGGGATAAAAATAGGGTAAAAAGGGGGGGATTTGTAGGAGATGAGGAAAATAAAAAATGAAGGCTTACTTACCGGATGATTTCTCTTTAAGTAACAGGTCAAGATCTTTGGTGCTTTTCAGATTCATCTTTTGAGTCAACCGGGACTTTAGTTTATACAAGCTTGCTGGTTGGCTATCGAGGATGATGGCGATATCCTGATTCGGAATATCTAATAAAAACAGACAACACCAAGTTAAGTCTTTCCGGGTAAGATCAGAATAATTACTTTCCAATATTGTAATTATATTATTGAATGTTTTGTTCATCAGAAGTTTGAACGCATCCCAATCGTTTACATGCAAGCAGGTGTTGTATAATTCCTTGTCCATCTGCTCCCTTTGAAGGATAGTGGCTTTTTTGTAAGCCGCAGCTTGTGATGTTCTGGTTTCCTGAAGTTGATGAATCAAATTATCGATGAAAAGATTTTGCTTTTCGCTGAGTTGCACTGCCACTTCTTCCAATTGTTTTTCTTTACCTTTACTTCTTTTTCGCAAACGGTATACAATAAAAAGGCTCAACAAGAGAATGATGGGAATTGTGCAGCCGAGTAGTATCAGAAAATGTCTCGACTTGCTGAAGGCTCCATTGGTTTGATGCAAATCTTCCAAGACTGTTGTTTTAGTCTGAATTTCAATCTTTCGAATGGAATCGGTACAATCCTGATATTTTGACATGTAAAATGCCATTTGTTTAAAATCTCCATGTTTGTATTCTGTATTTGCCAAAATACGATAGCAATCCCGTTGATTGAAATAAGTTGTTGGATATCTTAACATCATTGATGCATAATGAAAAGCTGAATCGTATTGAGCTATATCAAAGAATAAATCAGCTAAAGTGGAGCACCTGATTGCATAGTTTGTGCCTTTATAAGGAAATCTTAAGCTCTTTCGAAGGAAATATTGTGCAGAATCATATTGTTGAGCTGTATAGAAATTAATTCCGATCTCCTGATATGCATCCCCTTGCAACAATGAATCTGGCGTTTGTGAAAGAGCATGCTTATAGCATAGCCGTGCCCTATTATGATTTCCCAAAAAACGATACATCCTTCCAATATCGATTAGCTTGTAACAAGCATCGATCATATCATTTGCCTTAATAAAATACTCTTTCGCCTTTTGGTATTTCTTCTGTGATTCCTTATAATCCAGTTGAAAAGAGCAAATATCACCCATATCGGAATAAATTTCCCCCAATAAAACAAAATCCTTTTTGCCTTGAATCAAATCTAAAACCTTTAGATATAATATTGTAGCATTATCAAAGCGCTGAGCTCGTTTATACACCCTGGCTTTATAAAAGTAACTTTTTGCCATGCGAGGTTTATCGTTAACATTCTGATAATAATTAACAGAAAAGTTAATGACCGAATCCGGTTGTAACGGCTGGCTGTTTTTATCCAGTGCCTGAAAGAGCAATAGGCCATACAAAGCCCGGTCGGCCGAAGATAACATGAGTTTGTCGGTGCGCACATGTTGCAGGATATGTAAGGCAGAGTCTGGATTGGTTTCCATAATCCGCTCGGCATTCTTTATCTCATTGGGCATGAGCGAACAACCGTACATAAATATACAGAAGATCAGGTAAAACCAACAACGAAAAAGTGGCAGCATGCAGTTTATTTAAAATTAACCCCGCAAAAGTACAAATTTGTTTTCATTTAAAACGGTGCGTACGGCTTTATAACAAAGGAAACCTTGTTAATTTATCGTTTCAAAAATATCAATCTAAAATACAGGATGGGTAACTAAGAAATAGCAACTAAATAATGTCGTATTATTTTAATTTAAATAAGGAAATAAGAGCTAGACCTTTTTGCTTAATATTTCTACTAAGGGGTAAAAAAATAAGGTTTTTAATTTAAAACACTTATTTTTAGACATTAACCATCCACAGAAAACCTGACTCCCCCATATTAAAACCCTTATTTTTTTATTTAGAGAAGTTGTTTTTAGTCGTATTTTCCAAAAAAAAACAGGACAATATATTGTTCCTACTACTTAGATTGAATAATTATCCAACAATTCACCTAAATAAAAAAACACCCTAAAATATAACACCCAACCGGCCTTGATCCGGGGCTCTGAATTAATTCCAGCAAAAGAAGGACGGTACGCTGATCTCGTTAATTATCCCGCCTCTTTTTATTCATTACTATCCAACAGCCTTACCGTATTCCATTTTAGATATAAAGAGGAATAGGATTTAAGTCGGCGAAAGAACTGAATGTTCCTTTTATACCCCTGGACAATCTCTGTTGACTATTGATCCGGCACCCGGTCATCGGACGAAGTTAGCGGGGTATTGAAGTCGATCCTTACCTGGATTCCAACTCGTTGACGGATGTTGTTTCATTTCCGGTCCTTCCTCCCCGGGCAGTATCCTCTTCCTTCAGTCTTACTTCCTCCGGGGTTCTTGCTCTGTATAGAGACAGTTCAGAGGGAGTATAAAGAGGGTTTCGAGGGGGTTCAGTGAGGTCTACCTCATTGAACCCTCACTGAACCCCCTCTGAACATAGACGGTAATAAGACCGAAATACGGTTGAACCCAGACTGAAAAAAACTCCCTCTTTTGAAAAGATGTTCTATTGAGAGACAGCTGCGAATATAGATGAAACACTCCGGCCTGTTTTATCCTTAAACTGTAGTATACCAGATTAAAACGCAGGAGGTATAAAAGGAATCCGCGACAGGAATCCGCGAAATGAGATAGAACCGATACCGCAAGATGAATGGAGAATGGTAATGCAACATCGCAGGATGATACGTATTTAACTTATCTTCTGACTTCCCCATTTTCCGATGAGCCACGATGATGGCGATTGCCTGATCAGGTAGGAATAAAAAAAAGAGAAATTCGTATTACGAATTTCTCTTTTTTTATTCCTGCTCCGAAGACGATACTTATACGCGTCTTTCTTTAATTCTTGCCTTTTTACCGGTAAGTGCCCGTAAATAATACAATTTAGCGCGACGAACTTTACCACGTTTGTTCACTGTAATGCTTTCGATAAAAGGAGATTCCAATGGGAAAATACGTTCTACTCCAACATTTCCGGAAATTTTACGAACGGTAAAGCGTTTTTTGCCTTCATGTCCGGCAATTTTAATAACATCGCCACGATATTCCTGGATACGTTCCTTGCTACCTTCAATGATACGGTAAGCAACCGTAATGGTATCACCTGCCTTAAAGGCCGGATGAGTCTTTTCTACCAGAAATGCTTGTTCTGCAACTTTAATTAAGTTCATTATTGCTTTTTTGTTTAGATAAATAATATGCGCAATATTCACAGACCTTAGTTATTCTGTCAGAGATTACGCTAAAATTGGACTGCAAAAGTACAGTTTTTTTTCTATTATGCAAATCATTACCCTCCTTTTTTCATATAAAATTAAAAAAATACGCTCCAGCAAACCTTAAAAGATGCACCTTTAACCTCTCTTAATCAGATGAATTTGGAAATAAAACAGATATTGAATTATTTTGACTAACTTTGCACCCTCAAAAAAAGATTGTATTACATGCAAAAAATTAGAAACATTGCTATTATTGCCCACGTTGACCACGGAAAAACAACCCTGGTAGATAAGATGTTATTGGCCGGACACCTGTTCCGCGACAATGAAAACGCCGGCGAGTTAATCATGGATAATAATGACCTTGAACGGGAAAGAGGAATCACCATTTTAGCCAAAAACGTATCCATTGACTATTTGGGTTACAAAATCAACATTATTGATACTCCGGGACACGCCGATTTTGGCGGTGAAGTAGAGCGGGTATTAAACATGGCTGATGGCGTATTATTATTGGTGGATGCCTTTGAAGGTCCTATGCCGCAAACACGTTTTGTGCTTCAGAAAGCCCTGCAAATCGGATTAAAACCGATTGTGGTGGTCAATAAAGTTGATAAACCGAATTGCCGTCCGGATGAAGTTCACGAAGCTGTTTTCGATTTAATGTACAACCTGGATGCTACTGAAGAGCAACTCGATTTCCATACCATATACGGTTCGGCAAAAAATAACTGGATGTCGGAAGACTGGAAAGAACCGACCGATAACATTATTCCATTGCTGGACGCCATAATCAAATACATTCCGGAACCACTTTACCTGGAAGGAACTCCACAGATGCTGATTACTTCACTCGATTATTCATCGTATGTGGGGCGTATTGCAGTAGGGCGCGTTCACCGTGGTACCTTGCGAGAAGGAATGGATGTCAATCTTGTAAAACGTGATGGCACTGCCGTAAAATCGCGTATCAAGGAATTGCATACTTTTACCGGATTAGGCCGTACACGTGCCACCGAAGTAAAATCGGGCGATATATGTGCCCTGGTGGGTATTGAGGGATTTGAAATTGGCGATTCTGTCTGCGATTTGGCGAACCCGGAACCCTTAAAACCAATTGCTATTGACGAACCGACCATGAGTATGGTGTTTACCATCAACAACTCCCCATTTTACGGACGGGATGGTAAATATGTAACTTCACGCCATATCCACGACCGTCTGATGAAAGAACTGGACAAAAACCTGGCATTGCGTGTCGAAAAGAATATAGACTCCGACATCTGGCATGTTTATGGACGCGGGGTATTACACTTATCGGTTTTAATCGAAACCATGCGTCGGGAAGGATATGAGCTACAAGTAGGCCAGCCGCAAGTAATCTTCAAAGAAATTGATGGCGTCCGTTGCGAGCCTATTGAACAACTTTCGATCAACTTACCCGAAGATTGCTCCGGAAAAGTCATTGAAATGGTAGCCATCCGTAAAGGTGAAATGTTGAGCATGGAAGTAATAAACGACCGCATTCAACTGGAATTTCTGATTCCATCACGTGGTATTATCGGGTTACGTAACAGCGTCCTGACTTCTTCGGCCGGTGAAGCGATTATGTCACACCGTTTCTTTGAATACCAACCCTATAAAGGTCATATCGAAAAACGAAACAACGGATCCATCATTTCCATGGAAGCCGGTAATGCTTTTGCCTATTCGTTGGATAAACTGCAGGATCGCGGAAGATTCTTTATCTTCCCGCAGGATGAAGTCTATTGCGGACAGGTAGTAGGTGAAAGCGCAAAAGAAGGTGATATTGTGGTGAATGTAACCAAGCCAAAGAAGTTGTCGAACATGCGTTCTTCGGGTGCCGACGACAAAGCGAAGTTAATACCACCGGTAGTTTTCAGTCTGGAAGAAGCACTGGAATATATCAAAGAAGATGAATATGTAGAAA
>JAUZOM010000039.1 GCA_030706465.1 Bacteroidota bacterium
ATCAGGATCAGTTGAACTCAAAGTTCCTACTGCAGAATTAGCTGCCACGTTTTCGTTGATGGAACTAGCCGATAAAGCGATATCTGTCGGAGTTTCATTTACATCGTTGATAGTAATTGTCAAAGCTTTTTCAAAAAATAAGCCACCCTGATCGGTGGTGCGAACACGTACCGAATAACTATTGTTAGTCTCATAATCGGGGCTGTTGGTTATCTGTAAACTGTTACCATTGATATTAAAGGAAGCATTATCTGTACTGCCTGTTCCAGCTACTAATGTATACGTGAATGCATTGCCGGCATCCGGGTCAGTTGAACTCAAAGTTCCTACTGTTGAATTGGCTGCAACATTTTCGTCTATGGTACAAGATGATAAGCTGATATCACTTGGCACGCTATTGGGTATTACATACGTAAACTTATCACTAGCAATAATCTCACTTGTTCCTCCGGCTGATGTAATTGTTACATCAGTAGCTCCGGCAACTCCAGCAGGTGATATTGCTGTAATTTGTGTGGCTGAATTAACCGTGTAGCCAGTTGCATTTGTACTTCCAAACATGACCGCAGATGCAACTGTTAAGTTCGTTCCGGTTATTGTAACCGCTGTACCTCCGGTAGTTGGCCCGCTTGCAGGCGAAATACCCGTAACCGTGGGTGCCCCCATTAACGTTTTCTGAATCTTCGGATTATCAGTTGCTGGAACCGTATAATATTTTTCATCACCCGCTGTGCCATTGTATTCAAAAACCTGAGCGATATAATCTGTTCCGGCAGTTAATCCGGTTATAGTAACGCTTGTCCCGGTTCCATTATAGACACAATACCAGCCTGTTGAGCCAATTTGCGATCCACTTGAAAAAGATGTGTTTGCTGAGTAGGTGGTATTATCAACAGGAATAGTTGTTCCGGTGTTGGCTGCTTTTACAAAGACAGCTCTGTTTGCACCATTTCCATTAGTCCAGCCAATATTCATTTGCGTTGCCTGAACACTTGAGCAGGTAATGGCAGATGCCTGAGTTGTAGGAGTAGCTAAAGGAATAAACACCCATGCTGCACCCTGACCACTGTTATCTTGGCTTCCTCCCATTATTGCGGTATTGCCATCAGCAGAAAGAGAAACAGAAACACCTTGTTGGGCTGCACCTTTATTTCCAAAACCAACTAATTTACTCCCCTTCTGCGTCCAAACGCCTCCAGAACGGGTATATATCCAAGCGGCTCCCTGATAATTGTTATCTTTAGATCCTCCCACCATGGCAGTATTTCCATCACCCGAAAGAGAAACGGAAGAGCCTTGCAAATCAGTACCCGTATTTCCGGTGCCCACTAATTTACTTCCCTGCTGTATCCAGGTGGACCCCGAACGGGTATAAACCCAGGCAGCACCTTGAGAACTGTTATCGGCACTTCCACCCACTATGGCAGTGTTCCCATCGGCAGAAAGTGAAACAGAAGAACCTTGTCGGGCAGCACCTGAGGCTCCGTTACCCACTAATTTATTGCCCTGTAGAGTCCAGGTGCTTCCCGAACGAATATAGACCCATGCCGCACCCTGATAACTGTTATCACTACATCCTCCTACAATAGCAGTATTGCCATCGGCAGATATAAAAACAGATAAGCCATTGCTAGCAGTTCCAATATCTAATAATTTACTCCCTTGCTGTGTCCAAATGCCCCCCGAACGGGCATATATCCATGCGGCACTATAACCTCCTACTATTGCCGTATTGCCATCGGCCGAAAGAGAAACTGACCAGCCTTGACCGCTATAATTTGCTCCAGTGGCCACTAATTTGCTACCCTGTTGTGTCCATACGCCTCCTAAACGGGTAAAAACCCAAGCGGCACCCGTCTCATCGGTATCCATATATCCTCCCACTATAGCAGTATTACCGTCGGCCGAAAGTGAAACTGACCAACCTTGATCGGAACCGTCTATAGCTCCTGTACCCACTAATTTACCACCTTGCTGTATCCATTCACCTCCCGAACGGATATAGATCCAGGCGGCACCGCTATTACTAGAATCCAGAAATCCACCCACTATGGCAGTATTCCCATCTGCTGAAACTGAAACTGAACAGCCTTGTTCGGCATAAGTATTGCTTACTGTACCCACTAATTTACTACCCTGCTGCATACCCGGATAAGTAGTTGCGGTAACCGTAAAAGTACCTGTACTGGTAGCGGTGCCACTGGCTGTTGTAACGACTACCGAACCTGTGATTGCTCCCGGCATCACCATGCCTACCAATGTTGTACCATCATTCGATACAGCAATAGCCGTTACGCCACCCAGGATAAATGCTGTGGGGTAACTTAGATTGGTGCCGGTAATGGTTACTAATGTACCAACCGGACCCGTTGCAGGCGAAATACCGGTTACTGTAGGGGCAGCCGCATACGTAAACTGATCACTGGCGCCGGTTGCCGTACCTCCCGGAGTGGTAATACTGATCGTTCCGCTGGTTCCACTTCCAACAACTGCTGTAACGGTTGTGGCATTGACAACCGTGAATGAACTTGCCGCCGTACCGCCAAAACTTACGGCTGTGGCTCCGGTAAGGTTAGTTCCTGTAATAGTTACTGTGGTTCCATTTCCTCCACTGGTTGGTGTAAAGGAGGTGATGGTTGGAGGTGTTGTATATAATAAAATACTTATATTGTTTGTCCAATTAGATGTTGCTATATCTGCTTTTCCATCATTGTTAAAATCAGCTATCGCAATTGTACCAGGTGCATCTCCCACAGGAAAATTGGTAGCAGGTTTAAAAGTACCATTACCATTACCCAATAAAATACTCACTGAACTGGGCGTTAAATAATTACATGCAGCTAAATCAGTTTTACCATCACCATTGAAATCACCAACAACAATTGAACCAGGGTCATTTCCAATGGCATAAGGGGTAGCGGTACCAAAAGAACCATTACCATCACCTAATAAAACGCTTACAGAATTCTCATTCGAATTTGCTGTAGCTAAATCGGCTTTCCCATCGCCATTAAAATCGCCAATGACAACTGAACTAGGATTAGCTCCGGATCCACTTGAAATTGCGAAATTGGTTTTTGTACCAAAAGTTCCGTTACCATTTCCCAGTAATACACTTATAGTATTTGAGTTTGATTTTGAATTAGTCGCTACTATATCCATTTTACCATCCCCGTTCAAATCGCCAATAGCAATTGAATAAGGTTCAACTCCAATAGCCAAACTTATTTTAGTACCAAAAGTACCATTTCCCAGACCTGGAAAAATATTTACATTCGTATTGCCATTCAACCCTCCTGCAATAATGTCTGCAATCCCATCTCCATTAATATCTCCTATAGTTAATTTATATGGTTCGTACCCAACCCCCAGAGATAAACTGGCAGCAGCAGTAAATGTTCCATCACCATTGCCCAACAGAATACTAATATCATAAGAATTCATATTAGCTACAGCCATATCAGCTTTACCATCTCCGTTCAGATCCCCAATAACTATACATTGAGGACGGTTGCCAGCCGGAACGTCAGGTTTTGTTGTAAAAGTTCCATCCCCTTTTCCCAAAAAGACACTTACTTTACCATAAGCACTCCAACTTTCCCAACTACACGAAGCCATATCAGGTATTCCATCACCATTAAAATCACCAATTGCAACTGAGGTAGGCATATTCCCTGCTGCTTGATTTCTTAGTGTGTAGTTAGGAACAAGATTGGGTGTATTGATTAAATTAAAAGTGGGCGTAGTACTGGCTGTAGAATAGGCAGACAATCCACCGGTTGTTACCGATATTGGTACTATTGAACCGGCTCCTGCAGGTACAGTAAGGGTTATTTTGGTAGACGTAGAGCCGCTTACAGTTGCTTTTACAGCTCCAAAATAAACGATATTATTGGAAGGTGTTGTACTAAAATTTGTACCAGTAATGATTACTGTAGTTCCTATTGTTCCTGTAGTAGGCGAAAAGCCAGTAATGGTTGGGACTGCTCCCTGTCCAATAAAATAAAGGCTTAAGCAAAGGCTGAGTAGAATAAGTTTCTTCATGGGAATTTGTTATTAATAGGCAATGGGTGAAATGAGTTGGACACGTTCTGATGCTCTAAATCATTAAAAGACAATACCCGAAAGAGGCATTGCCTTTTAATGATTCATGATATTATTTTTTTATTACTTTCCATTCGGTAGTACCTTCATGGGTTTTGATTTTCAGTACATACACCCCTTTTAACAGTGTACTTACCGAAACAGCTTCATTCTCCACAACTTGTTTTTGAAGCACGGTTCTTCCGCTTACATCGACCAGCGAAATAGAAGTTCCGCCATTCAATCCCCGGAGTTGGAATGCATCGGTTACCGGGTTTGGATAAACAGTGATTTGTTGGGTCATCGGGTCATCGATTCCTGCAGCACCTGATGTTTTAAAAGTCACTTCCTCCCCGTAAACCGTATCCACGCTATTGGTGGCAAACGCCCGGACATAATACGTCGTGCCGGCGGATAAACCAATCATAGATACCGTGAATGTCCCACTATCCAGAACTGTTCCTTTACCCACTTTACTGTCCAGTATAGTTGGCGCACCGGTTGTATTCCAGCAAACCCCATAAACCGTTGGGTAAGGCACCCCTAAATCGGTGATGGTTCCGTTACCGGTGGCAACATCGTGACCAATACCACTAACATCCTGTGTCGTTATAGTTGGAAGTGATTCAATGTATTCAATAGCTCCCATTGTTGGAACTGTTACACTTCTGGTGATACCCTCAAAATCAGTGGTTACATCTGTTAGCGGAACACCAGCCAATGAAGTTGATAATGGGAAATAGTCTTTTGCGTTGGCTCCGGTTGAATTTTTGAATGTAGGATTTATAGTTATGCTACGACCATCATTGGCTGTTACGATCGGCAATACCGGTTGGTCGACACCATTATAATTCCCCAGTATACTGCCTGTTCCGGTTGCCAAGTAATCGTTGTCATCGAGGGTGAGAGTTGTATTACCGGCATCATTGATTCCAATGGCGTAATGCAAACCGGCACCGCCTTCCGTAGAGCGCGTATTGCTGAAAATATTATTCTTAAAATCGCGGGTGTTGTCGGCGGCTACAGTCGATTTTACCAATTGCATGGACTGCTTCCTGGCTTGTTGAAACTTACTCAGTTTGCTTGTAAGCAGGTTAGCAAAAGCACTCTTGATTTTTTGTGCATTCACAGCAGATGAATATATTGGTGAAGGCTTATAAGTACTAAATAAGGCATACGAATTATTGGTTGTACCTGCCGCCAATGTTCCTCCAATTTGTACGGTATTGAAATATAACTTGTCGGCCTGGCCATTGTCATATATACCATACACGTACGAGGCTGTATTACCTGTTAAACTGATAATGTTGTTTGCATACATGGCTGCGCCGGCGTCTATTTTAATCCCGTAAATATTAGCATCGGTACTATTCGGATGTACCGACAGATTCTGTATGAAATTACCCGAAACCTGGTTACTGCCATCCGTTCCGCCACTATAACTCAGCCCGGCAATATACCCCTTGAAAGCCGGATTCGTATTCGACAATCCTGAGATCTTATTCCCGCTGATGATCTGTCCCGGATCCTCACTTGCCTGAACAATTCCTCCGGTAGAGGGAAATGCGAAGTCACTTTCAACTTTTATTGTATTTGAACCGGATAAATTCCGGATGGTGTTATTCGTTATGGTATTGGCTCCTGTTTCACAAAATATGCCACTGATTGTTCCCTTTGATTCGGCAGTTGCATTCGATGTTTCGTTTGTCATGTTGGCAATAGTATTACCCGATAGGAGCATATTGTCGTATCCCTGGCCAAAAATTCCAAATTCAATAAAATATGCGGCAGCTAAACTTATACTGTTTGCGGTCATTTTACTTCCTATCAGGTTATTGCTGACAGACTTTCCCGCGCTGATAATTCCTACAAAAGTCACAGAAGTAGCTTCATCTGCCGGCATAAGATTTATAGAACCCAGGATATTATTTTCAACATTTCCGTCGCCATCGGCATAAATGCCAATGAAAGTCAAACCCAATGCGTCATTTCCGCTATTAAGGGTAATAGAGCCGGTACCTTCGGCTGCCCCGATAATATTCCCGGTAATGTGTACATTTCCGGAACTTTCTATCCCTTCAAATCCATTATCTGAATCGTTACTCGTATAATTAATATTCTTAATTGTATTATTTTGTACTAAACTGGCAGTGGTATTCCTAACATCCAGGGAAATCCCTTTGAACTTATAATTAGCCGTTGAACTTACGGACATGACACCTGCACATTCAGCTGCATTACCCCCTATAAAGTTATCGGAGACCATAAAGCTATTTATGGAATTGCTATAAATATTTATAGCAACAGAACCGAAAGAATTGTTATTTGCATCACCGGTTGGAGCCAAAGCAGTTGTTTCATACAGACTATTACCGGTTATGGTCCAGGAATTAGAATTGCCATCCAAGGAAATTCCATTTGAATCCAGTTCTCTGTTGATAAAGTCATAGATATTATTGTGCCGGATCTCATTTCCACTATTTTCTGTTGACTTCGCCCCCCATGAATAAATGGCATTTACCGGCCTGTTGGCATCAGCAGCATTGGTAATATCATTATTTTCAATGATAATATGACTATTTCCGGTGGTGCCGGTAGTTTCTCCAAAGAACAAAACCCCTGCACCTGTATCCAACGATGAACCCTTTATTGTACAATTGGTAACCGTATCCGAAGAGGCATCATTTATAAACCGGATAGTGGAGGTGCCCTCTGTGGCAGAAGCACTGGTATTGACAATCGTCAGGTCCTTTCCGGTATTTCCGCCATTCAAACTTCCATTAATAGTTACATGAGTAGCTCCGTTTAAATCAATCAGCGGTGCTTCCAGGTTTCCGCTAATGCTTAGTCCTGTTGCTACAGGGTAAATATTGACCGAACTGTAGCTGGCATTACCCGTTCCACTGGCGTTAAGAACAGCTGAACTCGTTTCAAGGGTGTTTGCTATCAACTTTAACTCCAAATCGCCGGTATACGTTCCGTCATTGATATAATCGAAAGCTTTTTTCAAACTGCCACAGCTGCCCTGAAGTGTCTCGTTCTTCCAGATTTCAACTGTAGGAATCATTTCAGATACCGCCAGGGTAAAGGTGCAATCGGTGCTGCCGGCAGTATTACTTGCTGTAACAGTGTATTGCGTCCATGCTGACAGTACAGTTGGCGTTCCGGATATTTTACCGGTAACTCCATCAATCGATAAGCCGTTGGGTAATGCAGGACTGATCTTGTACGTTAGGTTTTGACCCGTTGTGATCGTTGGTATCGCTGAGATATCAGTGGTGTTTTGCACGGAAGCAATTGAATTCGGTACATAACTCAATCCTGACGGGCTGACTTCACTCACTGTCAATGTGAAATTACAATCTGTACTCCCAATTGAATTTGTTGCAGTAACCTTATAAACCTGAGTAGCCATTTGTTCAGTCGGTGTTCCCGATATAATTCCTGTCGTCGTGTTTAAACTTAGACCGGCTGGTAATGCGGGATCGATGCTGTATCGGCTGACATAACCTGTTACGGAGGGGCTTGCCGAAATTTCAGTCTCATTCAAAATGGCTGTCACCGGGCTTTGATTATAACTTAAAGCACTTGGAGGAACGGAAAGATCCGCTTCCGCTTTCAGCGTGAATCCATTCCAGAAAGTATTGGCTACATAAGCAGATGTGGCACCAACCGGAACTATTAACTCACATTTTGTATTATCTATTGAATAAAATGTGTTCTCGCAAATTGTCGGGGGCGTCTGGTTGTTTATACAGATCTTCGTAAGGCCGGTACAATAGGCAAAAGCGGCATTTCCAATTGATGTTACTGTATTCGGAATTATTATATTTGTCAACCCACTGCACTCTTGAAATGTACAAAATTGAATAGTTGTTATTGAATTTGGCAGTACTAAATTTCCAGAAAATCCGCTACAACCTTCGAATGCAAAACCGCCAATGGAAGTGACCGAACCTGGAATCGTCAAGCTGCCGGTAAGTTGCCTGCAATCACTAAAGGCATAACTATCAATGGACTTAACTGACTCCGGAATTAAACAGGTACCTTGTTTCCCTGCAGGGCACTGTTTCAGCAATGACCGGTCTTTATTAAATAATACGCCATCTTTACCGGAGAAATTCGGATTATTTTCGGCCACTGTAAAGTCCGTAATCCCGCTGCAAGATTCAAACGCTCCAATGTCAATTGAGGCAACCAAACTGCCGATGTTTAGGTTTCCGGTAAAACCGTCGCAACCAGAAAAAGCAGCACTTCCGATAGTCGTTACGGAATTAGGTATCGTTAAAGTACCCGCGAGCCTGTAACAACTCCAAAAAGCCTCAGATCCAATGTTAATGACCGAGTTACCCAATGTTAAGCCGGTAAGATTATAACAGCATCCAAAAGCACGTATTCCAATGGAAGTTACCCAATCCGGAATTACCAAAGTACCAGTAAGGTTGCAATTATAAAAAGCCCAGTCACCAATTGAAGTCGCCGATTTTGGGAACTGAATAGTTACAAGAGTTGCTTTGGGTTGGTAAGTAATTGGACTCAAGCAAGAATAAGCTGGAACTTCATTCGCCGGATAAGCTATACTCGTTACTCCCGCTGTACCGTCAGTTCCGGTATAGGCGGCTATTGTTGCCGCACTCATATCCAGTACTGCCAGCAGCGGCATACTATCCCGCATGGCTTTAAAATCCGGGGCGGTCAGGGTGCCTGTAATGGTCAGGTTGGTTACAGTGGCCAAGTCACCTCCGACTGTTTTGATAGCCGTAGAGAGGCGTCCGCCGGAGGTTACATGGGCCGTTTGGCTGACTTGAGCCTGTGTCATGACATAAAGGCTTAAGCAAAGGCTGAGTAGAATGAGTTTCTTCATCTGATGTTGTTATTAATAGGTAATGGGTGAATATCTGATCGATTCTGTTTAAATCACGAAAAGACAATGTTCTTAGGGCAACGTCTTTTCATGGATTCGGTATTATATTTTTTTCTCTTATCTGTTATTATTATTGATTTTTATTCGGAGTGCAACAAAAAGCTGAGCACCGAATAATACCTTTTTTGTCTTGGTTCTTGGTTCTCTCACCTCTTGTTTCCCTCATTCCTCATTCCTCACCTCTAGTAGGTAGCAATCCGGCGTATATTTCCGGGTGTTTTTAAGTTCTTGTTCTGCAATTTCAGTTTTCAGGAATAGCTTGCTGTAGACCCGGAAAATTCCATTGCTGTGCACGATTCCCGCGTAACAGTATCCTTCTTTTATCAGTTTTTGCATGGAGTTTTTTGCATCTGCTTCAACCTTAAATTCCGCTATTACCAACACGGTGGGAGTATTGACTTGCACACTACAGTCTGATTCTGAAGGGGGCGATTGAACAGCTCTGGCTGGTTGTTGTACCAGTTGAAGGCTAGTCAGATGAAGCTCTCCCCGTTGGTTTCTATGGAGCAGGGTGTCCATCACACCGGCAATATCCAGCGTTGTCAATCCGGTTGGTGTTTGATAAGCCGGGTGGTACAACCGGTTATTCAGGAAAATGACAGGTAGATTAATGTCTTTATTGTAATGTACTGTCTTTAATTTTTGTAACATTTTCAAGGCATTGTGCTTGTCTGCCAAATCTTTTTCAATAAAATTGATTTGGTTGTTTATCAACGTACGTTTTACGGCCTGGCAGTTGGAACAGGTAGCCCGGGTGTATAGTAACAACGAATCCTGAGCCGATAATGATGTTATCGTTCCCAGGATGCAAAGTATGGCAACCAGCAAGGTATGAATTCTTTTTACTTTCATAAAAACAAAATAAGCCATACCCAACCAACCTCAATTGGCGGGTATGGCGATTTAAAAGATTATTCTTTGATGAATTTTTGGGATTCTAACACTATACCGTCGTTGGTCAGTTGAATCACATACATTCCCAGCCCCCAGGTGGAAGTATTCAGTACCGATTGGTTTTGACCGGTTGCAAAACTAATCCGTCCTGTCGAAACACGTATCCCTTCGATACTAAACACACTGTATTGTATGTCCTCATTTTCTTTGGCATCATACGAAATGTGCATTTCGTTGTGAATAGGAATTGGATACACATTAAAGCGATTCGATGATTGTATCGGGGTTAACCCGCTTGGACTTTTTTCGCTTTGCAATACCGACGAGATGGTGATTGCATTGAGTGTGCCGCTTGCCGATTCCTTCACTGATTGCATGGCTGCTGATTTCACGCCACTTGGTTGGTTTTTACATACCAACGACAAATAAAGTAAGGTGTTACCGTCTTTTGCAATGGGGTAAGTTTGTACGACAATTGTTTCGATGCCGCCCTGATGAATTCCCCAGGTAACTTCTACCTGAGAATCGGTTAAAGATCTGGTGCCGACTATGTAAACCGTATCAATTGGAATGCTATAATCAAAGCTGCAGAATCCTTGTTGGACTTTTGACAAGGTATCAGCCAGTATGGTTGCTCCCTGTATGGTTACTGTCACCAGATTCATGGGTTTGGCAAACACACAACTTGCATCGTCAACAACTGCTTTGTCATTATAATTAAGTGCCTTTGGAGACATGCAACCAGTGATTGGAACAGTCGGATTGTAACTATAAATACAACTTTTATCGCTTTGCATGGCAATCGGGTTATAATTTAATGCCGCCGGGTCGGTACAACCTTTAATTGTATCGCTTAGGATTTTGTAAATACAGCTGCCGTTATCTTTATTCGCGTAAGGGTTATAATTCAGGGCATGTACGTCGATACATCCCAACGCTATACGTTGATTGTAAATACAGCTGCCATCTTCCTGATTGGCGGACGGATTATAATTTAAACCGGCAGGGTCAGTACATCCTTTTGTCGCTTGGGCATACGTACAATTCCCATCATTATGATTCGCTCCCCGATCATAATTCTGAGCCAAAAGATCGGTACATCCCCAAATCTTGGTTTCATACTTACAGGAGCCGTCGTTTACGCTTGCCGTTGAGTTGTAGTTAAGTGCCAGCGAATCGGTACAGCCCGGAATTAATGCCTTGTAAATACAATTATTGTTATTGATTTTGGCATACGAGTTATAATTCGTAGCAGTCGGGTCGGTACAACCATACACCACCGAAATGGAGTTGTATTGGCAGGTTCCATTATTCATCGTTGCGGAGGCATTGTAATTAATGGCCTTTTTATCGGTACAACCGGAGATCACTTTTGTACTGTCGTATTGACAGGTTCCATTGTCGATCGTTGCATTCGGATTATAGTTTAAAGCGATTTTTTTTGTACAACCGGAGATGACCTTGATAGAGTCATATCTACAGGATCCATCATCGATAGTTGCTAACGGGTTATAGTTCTTTGCAGAGGATTTCATGCATCCATACACCGACACTGTTCCGGTAAAGAACACACTTTTATAGTCTGCTCCATTGGATACTATAAGTAATGAATCGGCGTATGTTCCTGCCGGCAATCCTGCTTTTAAACGGACATAAACACGTGCCGAGTCTACTCTTCCATAATTTTGTGAGATCGTTATGGCTGCTGTTCCAAAACCTCTACCCGAAGTTGTTGAAATTTCGAACAATCCTGAAGGATTTATCACGATATTCCCAGATAAGGAAGTCCCGGCTACGGTGAAACTTTGTTGCGCTGATGGGCCGGCACCCACCTTGTAATTCAATCCGCTCAACGAGCTGGTGGATACCCTCACCTGAGGTGCAGCTGAGACAGTTCCTCTTAGACAAACAACATTAATTATGGCTCCACTGTAAGTTACAAAGATGGAGTCGGCGTAGGTTCCTGTTGGCAGTCCAGCTTTTAAACGGACGTAAACACGTGCCGAGTCTACCCTTCCCAAACTTTGCGTAATGGAGATTGCAGTAGTTGCAAACCCGGCTCCCGGAGTTCTTGATATTTCATATCGTGCCGACGGTGTTATTACTATATTCCCGGTCAATGAAGTTCCCTCTACTGTGAAACTCTGTTGCGCTGATGGGCCGGCACCCATCGTATAATTCAATCCGCTCAACAAACCGGTGGATACCGTCACCTGTGGTGCTGCTGTGACAGCTCCTGTAAGGTGAATAGCTTTTTCTGGTCCGTTGAAAATGACAAGTAATGAGTCTGTGTAGGTTCCTGCCGGCAATCCCGCTTTTAACCGAACATAAATCCGCGCCGAATCTATATTTCCCGCACTTGGGGTGATGGTTATTGATGTGGTTGCAAACCCGGTTCCTGAAGTCTTCGAAATTTCAAATAAAGAAGAAGGAATTACCACGACATTGCCAGTCAACGAACTGCCGGCAATCTTGAAGCTTTGTTGCGCCGATGGACCGGCACCAGTCGTATAATTCATTCCGCTCAGCGAGTTGGTAGATGTCGTTAAACCCATAGTTGTTGCATTTGAATACAAATTGAAACAAATTAGACTTAGCAAAATGAATGTCAGTTTGATTGATTTCATGTTGAAATATTTATTTATTGCCTACTCTCCAGCTTTTCGGTCTCTGCTCCTTACTCTTTTGTGGATTTTTGGGATACTCCGGTATTATTTATTTGTTTAATAATAACTTATGTGCATCATATGTAAAAAACCATAATTAATAAGTACACATAAGAAAATAAATGCTTCGACGGTAGTTTCCCCGGAACAAGACCCATACTGTTTCTCACAGCTGCTCCTGTTTAATGACTTGGCGTAATTAAGCAAACCGGGTAGGATAAATCGCATTAAAAAACATTAAAAATCATAGCATTACTAACAATACAAAAGTAACTGCATACACAAAAAATACCCATCCAATAAGTAAAGCATTTCAGTCAAAAGGTAAAACAAACTATCCAAAAGATAAAATACTTAGCCAAAAGGTAAATAAATAGGCCTAATTGTGAATTTAACTGTCAATTATTTTTTTATCTTTGTGAAAATTATTTTTCCTATGTTAAGAATAATACTGCTCTTATCACCGGTCTATGTCTCGTTGTTTTGGGCGTTGGCATTAACCGGGAATATTAAAACCCATAGCGCTCCCCGGTTACTCCTGTCGAAGTTCATGTTCCTGGCGGCATTTTGTTTCTTCGCCCATTTCTTGTATTTTGAGCATTATTCCACCATATATACCTATTTTGATGTTGCGCTTCAGCTAGTGGTGAATTTTATTTTCCCTGCTTTTTACATCTATTTCCGTCTTCTGACAGTAGATGAGAAACTTTCTTTTAAAGCACATGCCCGATACCTGCTTATTCCGGTCCTGTTAGGGGCTGTTTATGGAATAGGCGTTTTTTTTACTCCCGGTCCAGCATACAAGACCTGGCTTTTCAACGAACAGGCGTATCCCGACTCGCCAACTATCCAATTCCTGAATGTTATGCGGTTAATTCTCCGGATTCAATTTCTGGTTACGATCGTTATAACTTTAATTGGCAGCTATCAGCTGATACGGAAATATGGAGCTAAAGCCGAACAATTCTATTCAGACATACAGGATGGGAAAAATAGCATAGCAAAAATGCTGATTTTCACCATCTTTTATTCCGGGATGGCTGCTTTGGCTGCGATTGTAGCAGGCCGGCAGCTTATCCTGGCTAAAGACTTCCTTATAATCACAATCTGGTTTGTTTTTTCGGTCGCCCTTTATCTGATCGGGTACCTGGGTATCAAACAAAAACCGGTTAATCCGACTTTCGATACGGACAATAGCGGAATAGAAAAAAAAACGTTAGAAGCTATTCCGGTCACGGCACAAAACAAAATACGGTATAAAATATTGATGCAGTTTGAAGAGAATAAAATTCATCTCAACAGCCAACTCAACATCATGGATGTTGTGGAAGCCGTAGGGACCAACAGATCCTATATTTCGTCGTTCATCAACCAGCAGTACAATCAGAACTTCTGCTCCTTTGTTAATAGCTACCGGTTGGAAGAACTGGAAAGGGTCATTCTTCAGAATCCGGATTACTCCTATGAAACATTAGCAGAAAGTTGTGGGTTTGGATCCGTCAATTCATTGAAAAGGGCTATTTCTGCAAGGACCGGCCTGTCTATGACCGAATGGAAGGAAGATCAATTATCAAAAAAACGGATGCTCTGAATTCGTTCAATAAATTGGAAAGATTGGGGGGATACAGGTTTTGCCAGTGGTCGAAACAAATTATTCACCGGATGTTATGCTTAAATAAAAAATCCTACATAAGGTTTTTGCTTATATAGGATTTGATAAACAACTGTAAATATAGAGAAGGTTCATTACGAAAAAACGAAAAATCCAATTTAAAGATTCGGCAAAATCATACGATCAATTTTTTTATCAGATCCGGTCCTGATTATTTTTTTCTAAAGTTCGCAGGCTGTTTTCCGGTATTACAGAAACAAAAACAACAGCTACATGAGGTCTGTACAATCGTCAATTGAGCAAGTGAAATAAGTTTTGCAAAAATACACTCAAAAAGACTTTTAGCCTGTTCAAAAGGTAAAGGATTCGTATCAAAAGATAAAAAAGAGCACGTACAACATAATTTATTTTGATAAAATAGAAGACACCGGAGACCAAATGTAAATTCGGATTTGACCCTTTTATTTTATCTTTGCAAAAAGCATTTTTACCATGATAAGGATAATATTGCTCCTATCGCCCATATTTGTTACCCTGTTTTGGGCGATTGCCCTGATTGGAAATAAAAAAGAACATAGTACACCGAGACTATTTTTGAGCCTATTTATGCTGTTTCCACTTATCTGTCTACTGGCACACTTTTCGTACTTTGCTCCACTACCGGATATTTACCCCTATCTCGATTTGCCCTATCAATATGCCGGCAGTCTCATTTTACCGGTATATTATATTTATTTCAGGCTATTGACGGTAGAAGACAAATTTTCCTTCAAAGCCCATGCCCGATACCTGGCAGTACCCACCTTTCTGGCTTCCCTGTATTGTATCGGCGCAGTTTTAACACCCGGAAATGAATACAGGACCTGGCTTTATAACGAACATGCTTTTCCAAATTCCCCCTATATTCAGTTTCTGAGTACGATGCGCACCATCCTGCGAATTCAATTTCTCTTGCTGGGATTATTAACAGTAATAGGAAACCATTTGCTCATCCGCAAATACCGTGACCGGGCTGAGCAGTTTTATTCGGATATAAACGATGGAAAATACAACAATGCAAAGATGCTCAATTATTCCATCCTTATCATCGCAGGCGCTGCATTTATAGCGGTCGCCCTGGGCCGGCGCTTGTTAATGTCAAAAGACACCATTATCTATATCGTCTGGTCGATTACCACGGTCATGATGTATATTATCGGGTACATGGGATTCAAACAAAAACCAATTAATCCGACTTTCGAATCGCAGGCTACCGATAAGAGGCAAAACCTGTTGGAAGCTATGCCTGACGGAGCCCCAAAAAACATATTAAATAAAATCCTGGCCGAGTTTAATGAAAAGAAAATCCATCTCAACAGCCAGTTGAATATCACAGACCTTGCACAGGCCATTGGAACAAACCGGACTTATATCTCGTCGGTCATTAACCAACAATACAACCAGAATTTCTGCACCTTTGTAAACACCTACCGTATCCGGGAACTGGAGCGGGTGTTACTTGAGAATCCTGATTACTCGAATGAAATGTTGGCTGAATATTGCGGTTTTGGATCCGTTATTTCGCTCCGTCGTGCCGTCTCTGCCAAAACAGGCTTGTCAATGAATGAATGGAAAAAACGCCATTTATCAAAAGGAGAAATCGTTTCATGAGGTCCTTTGCTACTTGGTCTCTTCGCAGACATGCTTTATGAAACAATCAGGTAAATTAAAATAATGAATGCAAAACTCAACGCTGAACAAATCTTTCAGGCCGGAGTAGAAAGTGTGTTGCCCGATAAGATGATACGGAACGTATTTCATCTCGAAAAGGAGACCCTGCACATCTCAAACCGGTGTTTTCAACTGGCGGGTATCGATCGTATCTATGTGATCGGAGCCGGGAAAGCAAGCGCCCTGATGGCTCAGGAAGTGGAAACCGAATTGGGTAACCGGATTGCAGGAGGGCACATTATTGTAAAGCACGGACAGGGATGTAAACTGAAACACATAAAGGTAACGGAAGCAGGGCATCCGGTCCCGGATAGCTTTGGTTTTCGGGCTACTTCCAGGATCATCCGTTTAATGCAGGATACCCGGAAAAACGATTTGGTTATTTGCCTGATTTCGGGTGGAGGTTCTTCCCTCCTGGCCGATTATCCCGAAGAATCATCACCCGAAGAACTGGTTCTTTTAAACCGGCTATTGCTGAAAAGCGGTGCCGACATCCGGGAAATGAATGCCGTACGCAAACATGTCTCCCGGGTGAAGGGAGGACAATTAGCCGGGATCATTTATCCCGCTACATTGGTCAGCCTGATCTTGTCGGATGTGATCGGCGATTCGTTGGAGGTGATCGCTTCCGGACCGACGTTTCCCGATTCAAGCACTTTTCTGGATGCACTGAATGTGATAGAAAAATACGGTTTAGCAGACAAGATTCCGGCAGCAATAATTCAATATCTCACCCGGGGACTTCAGGGGTTCGTGCCCGAAACGCCTAAACCGGGCGATCCTGTTTTTACAACTGCCCATAATTTCATCATTGGAAGTAACCGGATTGCCTTGCAGGCAGCTTGGCAAAAAGCCATCGAATCTGGTTTTCAGGCCTCTATAGTCACCTCCGCCCTGGACGGGAATGCCGCAGATGCTGCCGGGGAAATTGTCCATGGCGCGTTGAAAGTACAAAACGATCCGAATCGGAAGAAACCGGTTTGCCTGCTTTATGGCGGTGAAACCACCGTACAGGTTACCGGACCGGGACTGGGCGGGCGGAATCAGCATTTAGCGTTGTGTGCCGCCCGTTTACTGGCCGGCACAAGGGGAATTACGCTTCTATCCGCCGGTACAGATGGAAACGACGGGCCGACTGATGCTGCCGGGGCAGTGGTGGATGGCTTAACCGTTCCAAATGCCATCTCATTGGGTATTGATCCTGTGAAATACAACACCGACTTTGATTCGTATCACTTCTTCCGGCAGGCAGGCGGGCACATACTGAGCGGGCCGACCCTCACCAACGTGATGGATTTAATTGTCGTATTGATTGAATAGAATTTATACCAATAAATACCCGAAATGAAATAATATACAGTATATTTCAGACACTTTTTCGGCAATTATCGTTTCTTTGTTACAATTATCTATTATTTTATGTGCTTTTATAAGTAAATTACTATCTTTGTTGTTGTTATATTTCAATTTGTAAATTACAAGCATATTTATACAAAAAGCGTGCTTACGAACCCGGGCACGCTAATTTTTTGCCGGAGAAAACAATCTAAAATTAATTGATACATTCACAAAAACATTTCCTTTTATTATGCAAGAAATCAAATTTTACAGCGGCGAGAATATCCCGTTGGAGCTTCACAAAGTACGTATCGTACAAAAATTAAACTTAGTACCTATCGAACGCCGACTGGAAGCACTTTACGAAGGAGGATTCAATACGTTCCGGCTCAGTACCAAGGACGTCTTTCTGGACATGCTGACCGATAGCGGTACCAACGCTATGAGTGACAACCAACTTGCCGCCATGATGCAAGCCGACGACGCCTATGCAGGTTCCCAAAGTTTCGTGCGCCTGCAAAAGGCGGTTGAGGACGTGTTGGGTAAAAACCTGTTACTTCCGGTTCACCAGGGTCGTGCCGCCGAAAACATCCTATCCGTTGCCTACATAAAAAAAGGCAGCCTGGTTCCAATGAATTACCACTTTACCACGGCCATGGCCCACATTACCCAAAACGGGGGCAAAATTGCCGAATTGCTTTACGACGAAGCCTACAAGATAAATTCCGACCATCCGTTCAAAGGGAACATGAATATTGAAAAGCTGGAAGAAGTGATCAACCATCAGGGAGCCAGCAACATTCCGTTTATCCGCATGGAAGCTTCGACTAACCTGATCGGCGGACAACCGTTCTCGGTTCAAAACCTGCGCGATGTACGGGCCATAGCCGACAAATACAACATCCGTTTAGTCCTGGATGCCAGCTTGCTGGGCGAAAATGCCTTCCTGGTGATGCAACGGGAGGAAGAATTTAAAACTTCCGATATGGGTACCATCATCAAAACCATGACGGGATTAGCCGACCTGGTATACTTTTCTGCCCGGAAGCTTAGTTCCTCACGCGGTGGCGGTATCTGTACCAACAGCATGACCATTTACAAGGAGTTGGAAGCGTTGGTGCCGCTTTATGAAGGTTTCCTGACCTACGGGGGTATTTCCATCCGTGAAGTTGAAGCTATGGCGGTCGGTCTCTACGAAACATTGGATGAAACCATGATTTGCCAGAGTCCTTCCTTTATCAAATACCTGATCGAAGCGTTGGACGCTAAAGGGATTCCGGTTATTAAACCGGCCGGTGTACTGGGGGCTCATGTGGATGCCATGCAATTTTGCGCACATATTCCCCAGACAGAATATCCGGCCGGGGCGTTGGCAGCCGCTTTGTTCCTGATTTCGGGAGTCCGTGGCATGGAACGCGGTTCTATCTCCAATCAACGGGACGAATACGGGAATGAAACGTATGCCGACATGGAATTACTTCGCCTGGCTGTTCCCCGCCGTGTATTTACCCTTTCACAGATTAAATACGTGGAAGACCGCCTGAACTGGTTGTACGCCAACCGTCAACTTATCGGCGGATTGAAATTCGTGTATGAACCACCGGTACTCCGCTTCTTTATGGGAGGACTGGAACCGACTACCGACTGGCCTCAAAAATTAATGGCTAAATTCAAAGAAGATTTTGGGGAAAGCCTTTAAATCAATGCATAATTTATAATTAAGACACCGGATGAGCTATATCATCCGGTGTCTTTTAGTTTATCTATTTTAGAAGCATTTGAAGTATAAATCATCTACTTTAAGGCAGGGCACATTGTTTTTCAAAATTTATAAAATATATTAAATAATCTAACGTTATTAGTAAAATAGTATATATTCTTGTAAGCAAGACAAGGATAATAATGACTAAAAAACAATTAATCAACCTCTTTTGTATCTATTCCGATTAGTCAAGGAGAGACGTTTATTTAAATTTACACAATTCAGATTTATAAAATATATTAATCACATGAAAAACAAGATCTTTTTCTTGACGCTTTTTACCTTATTTGTTTCTATGTTGTGGGCACAAACAACTGAAATTTATTCTTATAAATTAAGTTGGAAAGGGATTGAAAAATGGTATGCAGGTTCGACCTCCATTCCTGTTATTTCGTTTGAAGGGGCACAGTTTCCTTCTGAAGACCACTTACCTTATTTTAATCAACGAATGGAATATGATCGGAATTTCACCTGTCAGATAGAGTTGATTAATCCTGTATACATTGTATTAACGAATGAAGAATCTGCCCTTATAGCTGGGCATCCAATTCCTTTCAAATCTCAGGTGGAGACAACTATGCAAAGGGAGAAGGGAACCAGCTACATGAGCATAAGCATACTACCATTTATAAATAAAAATGGGAAGCTACTCAAACTACTATCCTTTGATTTACAAATAAAGAAAGTTCCAATAGCTCAAAAGGTAGCTGGAACAGCACTTCATACCTATGCTACCCATTCGGTTTTAGCACAGGGTAGATTCGTAAAAATAAGAGTTCGAGACAGCGGCATTTACAAGCTGACCTTTGAGGAGTTGAACGCGATGGGCATTAATCCGTCATCTGTCCGCATCTTTGGATATGGGGGAGGAGTATTGGATCAGAATTTCATGGCTGATAAAATTGATGATTTGCCAGAATTGGCAATCCTGATGGCGAAAGGAGCAGATGGAGTATTTGGAAGCGGGGATTATATTTTGTTTTATGCACAAGGTTCCGTTCGTTGGAGCTATGATGCAACAAAAAAGATGTTTACTCATACAGCTAATACGTATTCCGACTATGGATATTATTTTGTGACATCCGATGCAGGGACTGGCAAACAGATAATGGATAAAACCATTGTATTACCTTCATCTCCTGTTATTCATCCGGTTGAAGAGTTTGTCGATTATCAGGTTTATGAAAAGGATCTAATTAATCTGGCCAATTCAGGAAAGGAGTTTTATGGGGAGACATTCAGTGATGTACTCTCATATAATTTACCTTTTAGTTTTCCAAACCCGGTATTAACCAATTCTACTTCTGTTCGGTTGGATGTAGCTGCTGCAGTACAGGCTAATGGTTCTGCCTTTACCCTGAATTTAAATGGCGAACAACCAAAAATACTCACTGTTCCAAACAGTAACCTGTATGATACTTATGAAAAAGCGACAGGAAGTCAAGCTGTTTATTCTTTTGCTCCAAAAAGTGATACATTTACATTTAATTTGACCTATGACAAACCAACTCCGTATTCAATCGGGTATTTGAACTACCTGGAAGTAAATGCCCGCCGTCAGCTCAAGATGAGCGGACCGGTTATGCCTTTCCGGAATATAGATTACCTGGGTACCGGTTCATTTAATAAGTACCTGCTCAGTGCAGGCAATGCCAATACGCAAATATGGGATATTACCGATCCATTGAATGTCAGCCGAATGGTTACTGAAACAGAAGATGGAAAGATGACTTTTGTTGCTTCGGGCAATGAAGTGAACCATTATGTGGCACTTGATCCTACTGCTTCACAGGCATTTCAAACGCCGGAAATTGTTGGGGTAGTGCCGAATCAGGACCTTCACGGAATGGCACAGGCTGATATGGTCATCATAACACATCCCAATTTTGTATCGCAGGCAGAAACCTTGGCACAAGCTCACCGTCAGAAAGATAATATGACGGTTGCCGTGGTGACTACAGACCAGGTTTACAATGAATTCTCGTCTGGCACCCCGGATGCTACGGCTTACCGCTGGGTGATGAAAATGCTGTATGACCGTGCTTTATTAGCATCGGATACTACAGGATTGCCTAAATACCTATTGCTTTTTGGCAGGGGTAGCTATGATAACAGGAGAATACGTACAGACTCCGGAGATAACTTAATCCTGACTTATCAGGCGGACAATTCTTTACATGAGGTTCTGTCGTATGTTACAGATGATTATTTTGCATTATTAGACGATAATGAAGGGGTACAAATCCCATCAAACCTACTGGATATTGGTGTAGGCCGTTTTCCCGTAACGACAACACAACAGGCAACTGATGTTGTTAACAAAACAATCGGTTATATGAATAATACCGGAAAGGGAAACTGGAAGAATCAACTTTGCTTCCTGGCTGATGATGGGGATCAGGGTATACATGCCATGCAGGCAGATAGTGTTGCAGCCATCACATCAAGAACAGGTAGAGGGTTCCAGGTAGAAAAGATTTATTTGGATGCCTATCAACAGGAAGTGTCAGCAAGCGGCCAAAGTTATCCATTGGCAAGAACCCGTTTACTGAATTCAGTTAAATCGGGCCTGTTTATGTTGAATTATACCGGACATGGTTTCTCAACAGGTTTGGCTAATGAAAGAATTGTATTGAGCTCTGATATTGAATCTATGGTAAATTCCCATTTGTCATTCTGGGTTGCAGCAGCATGTGATTTTATGAAATTTGATGCACAAACTGTTTCAGGAGGCGAACAGGTTTTGCTAAATCCGGTCGGAGGAGGTATTAGTGCTTTTGCAGCAGCACGACAGGTTTATTCTTCCCAAAATTTTATGTTGAATAAATTGTTTAACGAAAACTTATTCAAAAAAGTGAATGGTGAACAACAGCGTTTGGGAGATGTGGTTCGGTTATCCAAGAATGCCATGGGGCAGGAACTAAATAAATTATCCTATATTTATATGGGCGACCCCGCTGTCAGGCTTAATTACCCGACAAAATATCAGGTAATCACTTCCGGGATAAATAACAACACCGTGTTTGGAACCGATACTTTACGGGCTTTGTCTACCAATACCATTCATGGTTTTATAGGTAACGATAACGGGAATAAAGCGACCGGATTCAACGGGACTTTACACGCAGTAATGTTTGATAAGGTTCAGCGGATCACCACCTTGAATAATGATCAAGATCAACTTTCGTATGAAGGTCCCTATACTTTTTCCGACCGCCCCGATACCTTGTATGCCGGGGATATCCCGGTGGTAAACGGGGAGTATGTTTTTTCATTCAAGTTGCCCAGTGACCTACATATTGATCTCGGCAACGGAAGGATAAATTATTATGCATTAGACAATGTAAATAATGATGAAGCACAGGGCTCTTTTGAAAATTTCTTAGTAGGAGGCTCGGGGCAACTCAATGGGATTGATGTAGTAGCCGCTTCTGCCAACGGGAAACTCTCTGTGTCCAATTATCCGAATCCGGCAAAAAATCAAACAAGCTTTGTTGTAAACTTTGACAGGCCTGAAACAATTACCCGAATAACGTTCGATATATTCGATATCTCAGGGCACAAGATATGTTCAATGAACCCTGCTTCATTGAATGACTTTACCTGGGATTTATCAAATGAGAGCGGCCAGAAAACAAAAGCAGGTATTTACTTCTATCAGGTAAAGATCAAAACAAGAGATCGTGATATATGTTCTAAAATGAATAAATTAATAATTATCTATTAATTGTGACAACCCTGTCAGAAGGACTCTGACAGGGGTTGAAAAGACAAATTTATTTCAGGTTTTCCTCCAGAAACCGGTTTTGCTCCCACAACAAATGCAGGATATTTTCCCGGGCCACATAGGCATGCTGTTCTTTGGGCAGGATCACCATGCGAGCCGGTGCACCAAGTCCCTTAAGCGCCTGAAAGTAGCGTTCGGTTTGCAGGGTGAAGGTACCGGGATTGTTATCGGCTTCGCCATGAACCAGGAGAATCGGGGTTTTCATTTTATCGGCATTCATAAAAGGCGACATGTCGTTATAAACATCCGGAGTATCCCAATAATTACGTTGTTCACTCTGGAAGCCAAAGGGGGTCAACGTCCGGTTATAGGCACCGCTGCGTGCAATACCGCAAGCAAACAGGTTGGAATGAGTCAGCAGGTTGGCCGTCATAAAGGCACCATACGAATGTCCGCCAATTCCCACTTTCCGGCGGTTTATATAGCCTAATGAATCCACGGCATCAATGGCAGCCTTGGCATTCGAAACGAGTTGTTCAATAAACGTATCGTTCGGTTCGGTTTGCCCTTCACCAATGATCGGGAATGCAGCATCATCGAGCACTGCATACCCCCGCGTTACCCAATACACAAACGAGCCGTAATAGGGGAAAGTGAACTCGTTGGGGTTGGCTGTACTTTGCCCGGCACTGTGTTTATCTTTATATTCGGCCGGATAGGCCCAGATAAGCAACGGGAGTTTTTCCTTTTTTGTCCGGTCATAACCAGCCGGCAAATACAATGTCCCGGAAAGTTCTACCCCATCACGTCGTTTATATTTAATCACTTCCTTATAAACATCTTTAATGCTTTCGAAAGGATTGGGGAAATGGGTTATTTGTGTCAACTCATTCTTCTTATTGATATTCCGGAAATAGTAGTTCGGGTATTCATTTTTCGACTGAATCCGCACCAGGGCTTCTCCCCTTTTATAATCCTCCACATCAATAATTTCTTCCATTTTATCCGTATAAGCCGATTGGTACACCCGCTTCGATTTCAATGTTTTCAGGTTAAATTCATCCACAAAAGGGAACTGGCCTTGCGGAGTATGCCCTTCACCTACACTGTATAAATTGTTATTCTCTATGGCCAATACATATTTACCATACTCATTTTTCACCGTTTCAAAGTTGCCCGGATCGGAATAGATATCCTGGAAATTCCGGTCATTAATAATCCGGGGATTTTCATCGGCTCTTTCCGGATTGATCAGATAAGTCTTTTCATTACGGGTATCATACCATTCGTCCTGCAGCACCGCCACCGAATCATTGCCCCAGATCACATGCGAGAACCTGGAAATTGTTTTGGACACAAAGACCGGATCCTCTTTGAAAGGAGCTTTCCATTGGTAAAGCGCATCCCGGTATTCTACTTTTACCGAAGGGTCACCCCCATCCAATGCTTCCACGAAATAAAGCGTGGATGGTTGGTCGGGCCGCCAACTCAACCCGCGTTTCCCTTTCCGGACAGCCATAAACCCTTTCGGCAGCACCTCGGAAAGCGGAACAACATTGACCGTTTTCACTTCCTTACCTGCCAGGTCATAGACAATTGACAATTGCGGAAAACGGTTCAGCGGGACAATATAAGTAAAAGGCTTGCGCAAGGTCGTCACGAGTATATATTTCCCATCGGCCGAAAAAGACTCACCGGCATACATATCCTCTCCTTTAAACAATTCGGATTTTCCGTTCAGATCAATCTTATGCAATTCGGAGGTAGTAAGGGTTACAAAGTTAATTTCATCGGACGTATTTTTAAGCAAGTCGGGATACGTACGATTTTGAGACTTAGATCCATCACTTACCGACACAATCGGGCCATCGGGTAATTCATTTTTAGGATTAATCAATGCCGGCCTTACTTTCGGCAATAACCGGATCAGCAAATGCCGGCTATTTCGATACCAGTTCAGGGGGTTCCCCAGGTTTGCGTTGACGATGGGTTCGGTAAGCCGGGTTGCACTGGCACTTGCCACATTCAGCACCCAGAGCTCTACGCCATAAGCTGACGTATGGGTAAATGCGATCTTCTTTTCATCCGGCGACCAGGTGACAAAAGTAATCCGGGGATTTTCAGGTAATCCTTTTACTTGAACGGTCTCAGCGTCAATCACCTTTCTTACTTTCAGATTATTAATATAATTAATAGAAGAACCGATGTTGGTTACCGGATTGATGCGTAAACCGCCCATGCTCATTTCCTGTTGGTTCAAATCAGCCAGGGTCTTATAGGTGCTGAAATAACTCAACAACATATATTCTTTTTTGGTATCAATCGACACCGAAGGCGCACGTTCATAGTCTGCCAGCTGCAATATGCTTGCCGGAGGAGTTTGATATTTCAGGTTTTCCTGAGCTAAATTGTATGTTTGTCCTGTTGTCATAATGATAAGCGTTGAAGTTAGTTTTTATCTGATTGCCATTTCAAATCAGATTGCAAAAATAGACCAAACTTTCGGTATTGAAAAACGATACCGGAATGCTCTTTTAGGAACACTTTAAACGGGAAAATTGTAATATACTTGTTGTATAAACAAAAAAGACAGCATTTATATTCGAAGAGTACAATATTTTACTAAACAAAATCATAAAATTGCAAAACAAAATCCCTACATTTGTTTCCTTAATTTACAATTTAAAAATTCAGTTTAGGATCAGGCTTGTGGCGAGTTAATTCAGGATCATTCGTTTACAGCACGCTGCCTCCATCAACCCAAAGCCGCTTCTTCGGAGAAAGATGGTTTTACCGGGTTGCTTGTGAACCTGACTTCAAAACATGAAAAATCAACCACACTGGTACACAATAGACTTTATTCCGATTAATTGACTAAACAACTGGAAACAAAAGAATAACCACTAAGGCACGAAGTACACTAAATCACACAAAGATTAAATTCATAGTTGGGGCTGGGACACGCGATTTCCATATCGCGTTCTTTATCAAATAACACGAAGATTAAATTCATACCAATTTCTTTCTTTAAAAAGAACACAAAGTAAAAAAATAGATATGCTTTAGTTGTTAAGTATTGAACGATAATTAGTTTATACCATTTTAAAGATATTTTAGCGAAATAGGATACCTAACAGGTTTTAAAAACCTGTTA
>JAUZOM010000004.1 GCA_030706465.1 Bacteroidota bacterium
CTGTGCTGTGTCAGTACCACCAGTGGAAACAGAATGATAGTCACAAAGAGCCGCAGGCTGCTGGCGTAAGCATTCAGTACCAAATGCTCCACGAAGTTGTATTTCTCTTTCCGGTAGGCAAGGAATGACGCCAGTGCATAGATCGGGACAATAAGGAGGGCCATGATGGCTCCATGGTTGTTGACCCATTTGAACACCGCGTTAATGGTGTCCGAGTTGATGCTTTTGTTGTTAATGGTTATTTTAGATGGTAGTTCCGCTTCATGAAGAAAAAAGTGTTTCAGTAGCCCGTAGACTGTAGCCAGTACCACTACCATGGACAGCGGCTTGAAGTGCCCGACCCTTTTGCCTTCCAGATATTCTTTAATGGTATAGCCCGGACGCAGGCACAGATGCCCGAGTGAGTGTATTATCCCTTTGTCGAAATGGAACAGCCCGTGTTGTATGTCGTGCCAGAGGAATTTGAAATTCAGGCGGCGGGTTGATGCTGCTTGTCCACATTGGTTGCAGTAATTACCCTCAAACCCGTTACCGCAGTTTTTACATTCTGTCATCTTTTTATACGTATCTCAAATTAATGTATTATATTTACATCATCTTATTCCCGGTTATGCTGAAGAAATTCATGCTTCCGGGTTTTGTTTCTTTATAACCTTATTTTTTCCTTTCTTAACCTTCGTAGAAAACCCACCACCCCCAATTCGGCCCATGCTGCCGCACGAATTGTATCGTGTAACAAATATAAAACAGTTATTTTTGACTCAACGATATTGTTTGTTTTATTCTTCTTTATATATTCTCCCACACGATGCAATCGTGCGGGAGCTGGGGGACAGTAAAGGTGAGGAAATAAACCCCATCTTGCTTTTCAATTCTGTAATTCTCAGATGACGTAATTTAGTTTTTCTAATTACAAATTTATTGTCCTGAAATCTTTTATTGCGTTACAAACGCCTAACCAGTAACACCTCGTTATAAACTAGGGGGAGAGCGATTTAACCACCATATCCGGAAGGACTTTTATATTCCTTCACTCGTTTTTCTTTATCCATTTACGCTCGTAAATACTAACTGCTATGAAAATAATCCCAACTGCAAATATCTTTATTGCGAAATTGTAATCTTTGTCAATTACGAATAAAATAGAACCAGACGTCAAGATAATACCGATAACAAAAAAAGCAAATGCCTTAAATTTGAATATATACATTTTGTAAGTAGTTTACACGTTTATCTTATCTTTTTTCTACTCGAAGCGTTTTATTTTTTTTCGTGTTTCCACTCTTCAATTTTATAGTCCACAACAACGCTGTCATTATTAAACTTAAACACTAAATTCTTTGTGTAAACAGGGTCAATATTTCTACCATAATCTGTCATAATGCTATAAAAGATACAAGTATCATAACCTGAATTATAGTTCTCGTCGGGCCCAATTTTCGCTATAAGTTCTCTGTAAGTTAGTCCTTTTAAAGTATTATTTTCCGTCAAATCTTTAAGCATATTCTCTCTGTTTGGATACATTCCTACATCGCTTTGATATATCCAACCTGTCTTTTCAAATTTAGTGTTGCTGCACGCAAATGGCAATAAAATGAAAACTAAAATAACTATCAGTTTGACTTCTCTCATAAAAATATTGTTCTTTTTTTTTCTACTCTGGTTCTGCGTAGTCTATAGACTACGTCGAGCTAAAATAAAATCTCCAGCTTTTAATAGTATATTTCAATATGCAAGGCAAAGCCTTGCTTCTAACTTGACGTAGTCTGGAGACTACGCCAAACACGCTACACTCAACTGGGCATTTTCGGTTAAGTAAACGGCTTGTTGAAAATTGACTGGTTTTGTTCCTGTCAACATACTGTCTACTTTTGAAAAAGCTTGCAAGTAATATAAATCTATTGTTTCTGCTTTCGTGTTAATAGAAATAAGAGAAAATAGACAGAGCATATAAACTCTAAAAAAGCTGCTCATAAGATTTTTATTGTTTTGTTAGATATTGTTTCTGTATTATTCGTTTATTTTTCCATTTGTTTATAATAGGATCATAAACATAATTAATAGTGATTTTCTCTTGTTTAATTGGTGTTCTTTCATCTCTTCCTACTTGTTCAAGCCCATTGCAATAATAATTTTTAATTCCTGAGAATTTTAAGCCTAAGTATCCATCATTATTTATATCTATATTTCTTAATTTTAAATCGCCATGTTCATAACTTTCACAATCAAGAGAATAATTACTAACAGGGTAATTAGATTCAAATACTTGAGTTACCTTATTGTTTTTGAATTTATAGATTTTAAAAACGCCATATTGATTTCGATCTTTATATCTACCTGCAAAATAATATGTATTGTGACTTTTTCTTATTTTAATTAGTTCAACAGAGTCCAATTCTATGAAATAGCCATTGTTGTGTTCATCAACGATCAATACAATGGAATAATGCCACACCATAGGTAAATCATAACTTAATGATATTCTATATATATCGTTTTTTCCTGAATTTTCCAAGTTGTATTTCCCCAAATACTCAATACCTGTAATCTCTTTTGAATTTAATGTGTCTGCATAATATTTATTTAGTTGATATAATACGGTGTTTCTTATTTCGCTTTTAGCTAACTTTTCGCTAATATTTATTTTAAATGATTTGATTTCCTTTTGAGCTTTTGACGTGAAACAAATCAAACCAAACAAAATAATTATAATTGTTTTATTGTGTAACATAATTTGAAGGCTTTGCTGGAGTAATAGAATTATAGTATTTAGTAACATCAACTGCATAATTGGGATTTCCTCCTCCATTATATTTTTGAACAGCACTTTGATTTCCTCTCCATTGAGTATAATTCCCATTTGAATCTGATTTCATTCCTTTCAATACAAATATACCTAACCCTGCATTAATACTTATTTGTGCATTCATAGATTGACCTTTCGTTAGTCCCACAGCAGTTTTTACATCTTTTGCAGCATTGAAATCACCCGGATTATTTGCTTGCATTGGATCTGTTTTTGCAGTTCCTGCTCCTCCTGTAGCAGTTCCCATTTTACTTTCTTCCATAATCATTGATTTTACTAGATTTACATCAAGATTTGGAGTTTGGGAGTTTTCAGTAAATTGGTGATTTGCTGTTGTTGGTAATCCACTTAATGTTTCTAACTTATCGTTCATAATGGCTGTTGACGCAGCTATTTGATAATCTAATTGTTGATATTTTGGATTTTCATATCCAGCAATTACACCAGGCATAGTTGCTTGCATAAATGCTCCTTTCATTCCAGACATTTCCGAAGTTACAGTTCCTTGCGCACTACGATAATATGTTTCAAATCTCTGATTGCTACTTATTCTTCCAATTTCTTTCGCATTATTGTCAAAATAAACAACATCTTGTCCGTCTGGGTCAACAAACTTCACTGGATTATTATTGTAAAATTGTAAAAGAAAATTATTTGTATTTTAAAGAATTATCAGATTATATGGTTGCAGATGCCTACTTTTCAAAGAAAAAGGTTGTCGATACCAGGCTTTCTTTGGACTTGCACTTTATTAGCCGACTAAGAGATGATGCTGCTTTGAGGTACATCTATCAAGGAGAATCAACTGGAAAAAAGGTAGACCAAAAACGTATGACGGTAAAGTAAATGCATACAATTTAAACATGAAAAACTGCAGGAAGCACCAACAAGTAACCCCCACCTCCAGGACGGTTGTCAATATGGAAACAGTGTCGTTTCCGTTGCTGTGCTGTGTCAGTACCACCAGTGGAAACAGAATGATAGTCACAAAGAGCCGCAGGCTGCTGGCGTAAGCATTCAGTACCAAATGCTCCACGAAGTTGTATTTCTCTTTCCGGCACGGGTAGGAAGACCGCGCCAGCAGAGGGAGAATAGTTGTTAAATTGATAATTTCTACTCATTATAACTTATTAATTGCTTCTTACCTGCCACACAATGCAATCGTACGGCTGCAAGGTTTTATATTTATTGTTTTTATGAAACTCTTTTAATTACCTGATTCATACGAGCTGATAAAGTTCCAGTAACTTCTATCGTCTCTATGTCGAAATTCCAAACCCATTCATTCAATATTTCATTTACCTGTTGCCTAAGTTCCGATAATTCAAATTCCAGACAGGATATTAAATCTGGATTCTCAATGGGCACAAATACCAAAAGGTCAATTTCTTTCATTACGTCCTGAACTTTGTGATAAAATGGCTCAATATTTTCAGATTCACTGATAGCCTGGATATATGCCAATAAATCAATTGGGCATCTGTCAAAAATGACATTATCTTCACTCATTGAGATTTGTTTTATTGAGTATTCAAGTTGTTCTATAAAATCATCAATGTTGGGTGTTTCATAAAATACATGTCCAAGCTCCTCTAATTCGTAATAAGGCTCAGGCCGAAGTGTATAATTACTAAAATACTCAAGTAATTTTTCTGCTAACGTTGTTTTACCAACTCTATGCGCTCCTGTTATTGCTATTTTCATTTTAAATGCTTAGTTAATCAAGAAGTCCAATTCTTCGCTTCGTCCTCCCGGATATGTTCATTAAATGTATAAAAGCTTCGATCTGTTACAGAGAATCAATGGTCACGACCGAAGGGCAAAGTTTTTCTTTTCTTGTTTCTCTATCAAAATCGAAAAGTCGTTTTTCTACTTGTCGAGCACTTAGATTTAATTCAATTGACAATTTTCTAATGAGCAACAAGTAATTTTCAACTTGATTCAAAGTGAAGTTTTGTCCTCTAGCATTATTCTCAACTAAGTTTCCGTTGTAGAGTTGTTGCCAAACTCTAATATCTAGTACGGGATATATTGTTCTGTCGTAGAACATAAGAATTGCAGAAGCTGAGGGATAATTCACCCCAGTTAGTGAAGTTAGGATATGAATTTTTAACTTATCATTTGGCGTTGAGAATGCAAGTCGAGTTACCTCAATAACATCATCTTCAGTATTTGTTTCGTAATGCCTTAAAGGTCTTGCAGATTTCCAGCGAAGAATTTTGATTAGCTGTTCTTTTGTCAAATATCCCTGATTCTTAATATGTCCAAGTTCGTCAAAAAGACGAATTGTTTTTTCGTCTTCAAAATCAGGCGTTTTTAATACAATGTTTTTAATATTTACATTCATTTTTTTTGTTATTGCAATGTTCTTTCATTTTCCTGACCTTGCTGCTAATGACTGATAGTATGGATATTTGACGGTACTCTTCTCCCCCTCGTTATCCCACAGCTACCGCACGATTGTATCGTGTGGCAAATATAACACAGTTATTATTGACTCAACGATATTGTTTGTTTTATTCTTCTTTACATATTCTCCCACACGATGCAATCGTGCGGGAGTTGGGGGACAGTAAAGGTGAGGAAATAAACCCCATCTTGATTTTCAATTCTGTAATTCTCAGATGACGTAATTTAGTTTTTCTAATTACAAATTTATTGTCCTGAAATCTTTTATTGCGTTACAAACGCCAAACCAGTAACCCTTTGTTATAAACGAGGGGGAGAGTGGGAGTGAGATACAATCGCGCGGGAGCAGCGTGCAGTATCTTGTTTGATCTACTTCAGACTACTTTTCATTAGACTTTTCCGTTTGTTTTCCTTTGCTTTCAAACCATTGATATGCTGTAACCAAGTTGCGTAGATTGCATCGGGTGTTTTTTCGTAGCCCAAATTGTCAATTTGATTGTATAGTGCTTGTGTTTTCTCGTAATGTTTGTATGCTTCGGGGGATTTTTGTTGCATTATTTCGGGCTTTGGAGCTTGCAGGAGCTTTGCTAATGTAGCTGTCAAACGCTCTTCATAAAACGCTTTCATAATAAGCGGATTCAACTGGTTGTTTGAATGCTTTATTGCTGTATTTGCACAATTCAGGTAGAAATTATCTAAGCCGTACTTTTCGTAATATCCACGCGCTAACTCTGTAAGCATTTGTGCAACGACTTCTTTTTTGTCCATTGGTTCAAGATAGATTCTACTGCGTATAGCTTCGGCTTTTATATAACCACTATTCATATAGTGCGCATCGCTAAGAACAGCATTGCAGGTTAACTCCAGATTGTACCATGTGCCATCATTGTCTTGAATTTTTATAAATGAATGGTGGGGTGAATAAGCAAGATAAGCTTTTGCTCCAATCTTTTCGGCTAAGACCAAATAATATAAAGGCATGGACATACATTGACCTGAGCCACTTTTCATAAGTTTGGTAACGAAATGACTGTCGAAATGCTTTTCTGATTTGTAATCATCCAAGTCATATTTGATTGGGTAGTGCGTAATTGGTTTCTCCATTCCGCTGGGCTTAATTTTTAGTGTGTCGGAAATTAAACGGAATAACATCATGTTTTTTGCAAGATTGCTTTCCTTGTTGAGTTTCTCTTCCCTTATTTTCTCGTTACAGACTTTGATTTGGTCGGTTATTGTTTTCTGATAATCGTCATAATTCAACGTGTTGTTGTAATACGCATTTTCAATAAGAAAAATCGCTCGTCCGAGATTAAGCGGTTGTTTGTCATCCAGCATATTGTTGATTTCCTCAAATGCCGTGTAATAGTTTGAAGTTCCTGACTGATAGGATTGAGACGGGAAGCCTTTTGAGGCAAGCATTTGAATGTCCGATTGGGGTTGGTTGCGTTGTGCAGTTCTTCGCTCGTATTCTGCGACTTCATCCATGATCTGTTGGTTTTGTCGCTGAACTTTATCATAATCTCCTACGCCAAATGGGTCGTTAGTATTGGCGGGGTTGAATTGAGGACGCTGTACCTGAAAATCCTGATAAGTAGGATTCTTCATTATGGTGACATCCGGCAATGAAGAACCCGCATAAGGATTTGTATTCTGCCCAGTTATACTTAATGATATGAAAGCAAAAGAAATAATGAACGTTCTTTTCATGGAGGGTTTCTAATTGGTTTTGCGGGTTACAAGTGATTTCATTCGGTAGTTGGTGGTTTGTGTCCCTGCGGATTTCAACCAGTTGAGATACATTCCTTGCGGCATTTTGCGGTAACCAAGTTCATGAATGTGCGTGTAAGTTGAATTCATTTTGGCGAATATTTTCTTACCTTGCTCTGAATCTTTGTCGGATTGCTTGTATAAAGTGGTCAAAGTTTCGGCTTTTAGAAGCATAGCATTAATGTATTTCGGGAAATGAGCCAAAGCAGTTTCGCAACACTTGAGAATAAAATTTCCGTCCTGAATGCCAAACTTAGCCTGATAACCTTGTGCCAAATCTACTAAGCAAAGTGAAATGGATTGTTTAGTAGAAATGGTGTCCATGTAGATTCCGTTACGCAAAGCATCGGTATGAATATATCCCGAAGCCGTCAACCATGCATCTGTGGGAAAGTCTCCACAAGTTAACTCAATGTTATACCAGCCTACACGTTTGTTCTGCGCCTTGATATAGATATGATTGGGTGCAAGCGATAAAGAAACTGGTTGCCCGAGTTCGTCCATAATCATTTTGTAGAGGTACGGCATCGAGTGGCAATTTCCTTTATGGGTTTGCATGAGTGTAGAAACAAACATGTTCGACCAATCTTTCTTTCCCGCAAAGTCATCGAAATTGTACTGAAATGGTGTATGCATAACGATTCCGTCATTTGTTGTTACGGGAATAGAATCTGTCATGTACACAAACACGGCGCATTGCGCCGTGGCTTTTTCTTTGTCTTTCTCGGGATATTGAATGTTGCCCGAAGCGATTATTCCTTTGCAAATGGAAGTATTAAACCTGACTGCTTCATCAAAAGCTGTTTTGTCCAACTGATTGTCGAAATAGGCATTTTCGGTTAAGTAAACGGCTTGTTGAAAATTGACTGGTTTTGTTCCTGTCAACATACTGTCTACTGAATTGAAAGTATTCTCGTAGATTCGTTCTTTGTTCTGGGCGTTGATTGAACTGTAAGAAAGAATTGCGAAAATGGATAATAAGAATTTATAGTTCATTTATGGATTATGTGATTTAATTGGTATAATCTGAAAAAGAAAGTCAATTTTCAGAATTTAAACTTGTTGTGTTGTTCTTGCGTACAATTATTACAGTAACCCAAATAACATATAAAATAATAAATGGTGTGAATGTTTGGAATAAGTCATTTTCTGTTGATTTATTTACAGGTAAAATATTGAAATTATAAGGAATATATGAACTAATTGCAAAAAGAATATATAAAAATATTATTTCCAACAATAGATATTTGAGTTGGAAGATTACATTACACATTTTTTTATCAATTACACGTGTAGTGATATATGCAATAATTATGAACAAAATATTGATTATACTATACAAACATACAGTAAAAATAACACCCTCTAAATACATATTTTGTTTTGGAGGTGGAGATATTATATAATTTATAATAGAGTACACGACTCCTAAAATTATTGTCAATATGATTACTTTAAGAATTCTATTAAGCCATCTCATATTTATCTGTTTTGAAAAATTAATACTATTTTATAGACTTATTTGCCTCTTCTAAAATCTTGTTTTCTTTCTGTACTGCCGCTTTTTGTTCTGTAGCAGTCCATGGCTTAATATTCCCAAATCCCCACACCAAACCGGGAATTTTTGACTTAGTATCGGATAATGTTTTTTCATCCACCCCTGATTTACTCAGAATTGTAGACGTTGAAGTATTGCAATTACCTCCAGTTTCGCCTCCTCCTGTTAAAACGTAGGTTACATTGGGATTATTTCCAAAACTTTCAGCTGTTGAGATAACTTTTTTATCAAATTGTTCACTAGTCATTCCTTCAGGAATAGGCATTTCTATGCAAGCTTTTTGATTTATGTTTTCTTTTCCATTCTTTTGATCTGTAAATACCTGTTTGTCCTGCGTATATGCATCTTTAGTCGTGTACATTTTTAATGGACCATACATTCCTTGATCTGATCCATATGCGTAATAATGATCTACATTGTCCTTTCCTCTAACTACAATAAATGTATGTGTAGCAAAAGGCACACCTGATTTCTCATTTCCATCGGTAGTTGGTAGCCTTGTTGCAAATAAATAAACTGCTTTTCCGTCTGGGTCAACAAACTTCACTGGATTATTCATGCAGTAAGCATAAGGAGTTATCCAATAATATTTCTCACAAAGCGGGTCAACTGACATAGCAGAAGTGGCGGTAGCCACTTCCGCATTTTCTTTTTCTTCATTTACAAAACCTACAACTTTGTTTGTTTTCGTGTTGAAATACACCGAACCAATTTCTACTACATCCGCATTTTTGTGGAATTCCTCAAATTCTCCTTTCGAAGAGGTGTAAGTAATATGTTTCTTATAACCCATTTTTGAAAACGGATTTTTCGTTGTCTGTGCGTAAAGACAACTCATAACAGTCGTTGCTGCTAACAGAAATAAGATTGTTCTTTTCATGAAAGTCTAAATTTAATTGTCTTATATTGATTAATTTATTTTGTTTTGAACTTCACTTTTCACTTCAGGGTCTTTCAGGAGTTGCTTCCCGGATTGCTTGCCTTGTCCTCCTATAGTTCACAAACAGGCTGACTGAAATTGTAAGCAAAAACCTGGCTCTCTTTTAATAGTCGCGCTCCCACTTTTTAATCAGCCGGATGATTCTGTACTAAGAGAAAGTGGGAGTGCGACTTGTGCTTAGCCTGACCTAATGTTCCTTTCTTTTAAATTCCGGTCAAATGTAAGTACTTTATTTTAATTAACAAAGTTTTTTATTTGCTTAATTTATAATTTATTCAGTAAACGTTCATGCCGCTCGAATTGCCCGGCAGCCAACCTGCTTTGCTACCTGCAGGTATTCCCGTGCAAGGGGTAATGTGATGCCTGCCATTCCGGCATCACCTGCATTCCCAATTAACCAATCAACCCATTTCCCCAATCAACCAATCAACCAACCCGGATCCACCTCTCTTTCTCTTCGCCACTCAGTCTCTGTTCAGAGGGGATTGGCTGGGGGTTGGGTGGGGGTTCCGAGTGATGAACCTCACTGAACCCCCAGGCAACCACCTCTGAACCCTCACTAAATTTAGACCGGGCCCCGGAGAGGAAACGGGAAGAAAGAGAGGCCGTAATCCCGGGGCGGCCGATGAATTCCGGAAAGGAGAGGGGGAGGACCCCGGATAAGCGGATGGAAAAGATGTTTTTTTTGCGAAACAAATGCCTCGCGTTAAAAAAAAGGAAACGGGATGATGAAAAGTGCCGGAATAATTTTTCAGGAACCCGGTTTGGGAAGGACTAAGTGCATGATTCCTAGCCCGGACTTTGAATGAAACAACTCATTTCAGCGGGTTTCAGGCCTGTTTTGCAGGAGAAATAAAATATTTTACGCAAGGCTATTGTCTATTAAAATATTATGTCTATCTTTGCAACCCATTTTGGATAAAAATCAAAGGGATAAAAATAAAGCAGTTAAAGTTATTAAAAACAAAGTAAAATGCCTACAATTCAGCAATTAGTTAGAAAAGGAAGAGCAGAACTCATTGACAAGAGCAAATCGCCCGCGTTGGATTCATGTCCTCAACGTCGCGGGGTTTGTGTTCGTGTGTACACTACGACTCCAAAAAAACCGAACTCGGCTATGCGTAAAGTAGCTCGTGTGCGTTTAACTAACCAAAAAGAAGTGAATGCTTACATTCCGGGCGAAGGACACAACTTACAGGAACACTCGATCGTTATGGTCCGTGGTGGACGTGTAAAGGACCTTCCAGGGGTACGTTATCACGTGGTTCGTGGAACTCTCGATACAGCCGGCGTAGCAGGTCGTACACAACGTCGTTCGAAATACGGAACCAAACGTCCGAAACCGGGACAAGCAGCCGCTAAAGGTGCACCCGCAAAAGGTGGAAAAAAGAAATAAGTAACCCCTAAACCCCCTAAAGGGGACTCAGGAAATTCCTTTCAAAAAAACTAACAAAATCAAGTTTCAACACTTGTTTGAGTTTTAGGTAGCAGATGAAAGGTTGAGTAAATAGCTCGGAGGAGTTATTGAAGTAAGACTAAAAGCAACCAAAAAACAAAAACGGAAATTTTAAGTAAAAATGAGAAAATCGAAACCAAAAAAGAGGGTCGTATTACCTGATCCGGTTTTCAATGAATCAATGGTCACAAAATTTGTGAACCACTTGATGTATGATGGCAAGAAATCGACTGCCTTCGACATTTTTTATTCCTCGCTCGAAACGGTTAAGACCAAGCTTCCGAACGAAGAAAAATCCCCACTTGAAATTTGGAAGAAAGCCCTCGAAAACATTACTCCGCTGGTAGAAGTAAAATCTCGTCGCGTGGGTGGTGCTACATTCCAAGTTCCTACAGAAATCCGTGCAGACCGCAAGGAATCCATTTCAATGAAAAATCTTATATTGTACTCACGCAAACGTGGGGGACGCTCAATGGCTGATAAACTGGCTGCTGAGATTGTTGATGCCTTCAATAACCAGGGTGGTGCTTTCAAACGGAAAGAAGATATGCACCGTATGGCTGAAGCCAACCGCGCCTTTGCACACTTCAGATTTTAAGACCCCTAAATCCCCTTAAGGGGACTTAAGGTGTTGATAAATCAGGCAATAAGTAAGATAAAAACAAAATAGACTTTCTATATTCCCCTTTAGGGGTTAGGGGTCAAAAGTTAAATGTTAATAGTTAACACAATGGCTAAAGGAGATTTAAGTTATAATAGAAATATCGGTATCATGGCGCATATCGACGCCGGAAAGACAACCACTTCCGAGCGTATCCTGTTCTACACCGGTTTGACACATAAAATCGGTGAAGTGCATGATGGTGCTGCTACCATGGACTGGATGGAGCAAGAACAAGAACGTGGTATCACTATCACGTCGGCTGCAACAACTACCTGGTGGAATTATAAAGACGATAAATATAAAATCAACCTGATTGACACTCCGGGACACGTTGACTTCACTGTTGAGGTGGAACGTTCGTTGCGTATCCTGGATGGTGCTGTAATGACTTTATGTGCAGTAGGCGGTGTGGAACCACAGTCGGAAACTGTATGGCGTCAGGCTGATAAATACAATGTACCCCGTATTTGTTTTGTTAATAAAATGGACCGTTCGGGAGCTGACTTCTACGATGTAGTGCGTCAGATAAAAGATGTATTGGGAGCTAAACCTTGTCCAATCCAAATTCCTATCGGTGCTGAAGAAAAATTCAAAGGGGTTATCGACTTAGTGGAAATGCATGCTATCTTGTGGCATGACGAAACCATGGGAGCTCAGTACGACGTGGAAGAAATTCCTGCCGACTTACTGGAAGAAGCTCAATCATGGAGAGATAAAATGCTCGAAATTGTCGCTGAATATGATGACGTGATGATGGAAAAATACTTTGACGATCCTACCACTATCACGGTGGATGAAATCAAAGTTGCGATTCGTAAAGCAACGCTTTCGATGGAGATCAATCCGGTTATCTGTGGTTCTGCGTTTAAGAATAAAGGTGTACAGACTATGTTGGATGCTGTTTGTGCATACCTTCCAAGTCCGTTGGATACGCCCGAAACAATCGGTTTCGATCCACGTGACCCTGAAAAACAGATTGTACGCCATCCTGATGCCAGTGAGCCTTTGTGTGCATTGGCCTTTAAGATTGCTACCGACCCGTATGTAGGACGTTTGTGTTTCTTCCGGGTTTATTCCGGTAAACTGGAAGCAGGTTCTTACGTTTACAATACCCGTTCGGATAAGAAGGAACGTATTTCACGTATCTTCCAAATGCACTCCAACAAGCAAAATGCCGTTGATTTAATTTCAGCCGGTGATATTGGTGCCGGAGTTGGATTTAAAGATATCCGCACCGGTGATACCTTGTGTGATGAAGGTCATCCGATTACCATTGAATCAATGGATTTCCCCAAACCGGTTATCGGTATCTCGATTGAGCCGAAGACTCAAAAGGATCTGGATAAATTAGGTATCGGGTTATCGAAACTGGCGGAAGAAGATCCGACCTTTACGGTTCATACCGAAGAACAATCGGGTCAGACGATCATTAGTGGTATGGGTGAACTTCACCTGGAAATCATTATCGACCGGTTGAGACGTGAGTTTAAAGTGGAATGTAACCAGGGTCGTCCGCAGGTATCGTACAAGGAAGCCATTACCCAGGCTGTTCAAATACGTGAAACGTATAAGAAACAATCGGGTGGTCGTGGTAAGTTTGCCGATATGATTATAAAGGTTGAACCGAAAGATAAGGATTTTGAAGGCGATTTACAATTTGTTGACCAGGTGAAAGGGGGTAACATTCCGAAGGAATTTATTCCTTCTATCCAAAAAGGTTTCGGCTTAGCCATGAAGAATGGTGTGTTAGCCGGTTTCCCATTGGATTCATTGAAAGTAACCGTGATTGATGGTTCATTCCACCCGGTTGACTCGGATCAGTTATCGTTTGAAATTTGTGCCCAGATTGCTTACAAGAACGCTTGTGCCAAAGCTAAACCCGTCCTGTTGGAACCAATCATGAAAATGGAAGTGGTAACACCGGAAGAAAACATGGGTGATGTGATAGGTGACTTAAACAAACGTCGTGGTCAGGTGGAAGGCATGGAATCAAGCCGTTCAGGTGCCCGTGTGGTAAAAGCAAAAGTGCCATTATCCGAAACATTCGGTTATGTGACTGCTTTACGTACGATCAGCTCCGGCCGTGCAACATCTTCCATGGAATTTGACCATTATGCCGAAGTAACCAATTCGATTGCGAAAGTAGTTGTTGCGGAAGCAAAAGGGAAAGTGGAATTACTATAATTCAGAATTCATAATTCACAATTCAGGATTGTGAAGTGGAGACTTGAAATTGATTCGCGGTTAGCGAATGACTCTTAACCGGAATCAATTTCAACCAAAACAAAATAATAAATACATAAACGACAATGAGTCAAAAAATCAGAATTAAATTAAAATCTTACGATCACAACCTGGTTGACAAATCAGCTGAAAAGATCGTAAAGACTGTCAAAGCAACCGGTGCTATTGTAAGTGGTCCTATTCCATTACCAACACACACCCGTATTTTTACAGTGAACCGTTCGACTTTCGTAAACAAAAAGTCCCGTGAACAATTCCAATTGTCATCGTACAAACGTCTGATCGACATTTACAGCTCAACCAGCAAAACGGTGGATGCGTTGATGAAACTGGAATTGCCAAGTGGAGTGGAAGTAGAAATAAAAGTATGACCCCCTGCCCCCTAAAGGGGCTTTTGGGAAAAGAGATAATATCATTAATTAAACAGGGCCGGTCCCCCTCCCGATAGTTATCGGGATGGGGTTAGGGGTCTTAAAACAACAATTGAAATGCCAGGATTATTAGGAAAAAAAATCGGAATGACATCCGTTTTCAGTGCCGATGGTAAAAATGTACCATGCACTGTTATCGAAGCAGGTCCTTGTGTTGTTACTCAAATCAAGACGGTAGAAACCGACGGTTATGAGGCTGTACAGGTAGGTTTTCAGGTGAAAACCGACAAGCACACCAACAAAGCCGAACAAGGTCGTTTCAAAGCCGCCGGAGTAGCGCCTCAAAGACACTTGGTTGAGTTCAAAGGATTCGAAACTGAATTCAAATTGGGTGATGCAATCACCTGTGAAATGTTTGAAGCGGACACGTTTGTCGACGTGGTAGGGACTTCAAAAGGTAAAGGATTCCAGGGTGTTGTAAAACGCCATGGTTTTGGTGGTGTAGGACAAGCTACTCACGGTCAGCATAACCGGTTAAGAGCGCCGGGTTCGTTGGGAGCTTCCTCTTTCCCTTCACGTGTATTCAAAGGTATGCGTATGGCAGGCCACATGGGTAGTGACCAGGTTACCATTCAAAACTTACAGGTATTAAAAGTAATTCCGGAACACAATCTGGTCTTGTTAAAAGGATCAGTTCCCGGAGCGAAAGGTTCAATCGTAATCATTAATAAATAACCATGGAACTAAGTATAGTAAATATAAAAGGAGAAGACACAGGGAGAAAAGTATCGCTGAACGATACGATCTTCGGTATTGAGCCAAATGACCATGCTATTTATTTAGATGTGAAACTTTATATGGCCAATCAACGTCAGGGAACACATTCGTCAAAAGGCAGAAGCCAGTTGTCCGGAAGTACCCGTAAATTGGGAAAACAAAAAGGCGGTGGCGGTGCACGTCCGGGTGACATTAAGTCCGGTGTTCGTGTAGGTGGAGGCCGTATGTTTGGTCCCGTACCCCGTGATTATAACATGAAGTTGAATAAAAAAGTGAAACAACTGGCACGCAAATCGGCTTTGTCATACAAAGCCATTAACAATGCGATTACAGTTGTCGATCAATTGAACTTTGATGGACCCAAGACGAAGGAATTCGTTTCAATGACAAAAAGTTTACAAGTAGCTGATAAAAAGCCGTTAATTGTTTTAGCGAATGCAAATAAAAACGTATATTTGTCGGCTCGTAATTTAGCATCGGTAAAAGTAGTAACGGTTTCGGAATTAAGTACTTATATAGTTCTTAATGCCAAAACACTTGTGTTTACGGAAGAAGCAGTTGCCGCAGTAGAACAAATATTTAAAGCATAAGGAGACAGACAATGGGAATTATCATAAAACCAATCGTTACAGAAAAGATGACTCACCTGGGCGACAAACTGAATCGCTACGGCTTTAGAGTTCAAAAGGATGCTAACAAGATTGAGATCAAACAGGCCGTAGAAGCTATGTATGATGTCACTGTAGATGAAGTAAATACCTTAATTGTAGCCCCGAAGAAAAAGAGTCGTTTTACCAAAGGTGGCGTCATAAAAGGGAGTGCATCGGCTTATAAAAAGGCGATAGTTACAGTGAAAGAAGGAGAAAAAATTGATTTTTATAGCAATATTTAAACAGAACAATGGCTGTACGTAAATTAAGACCCACAACACCGGGGCAAAGACACAAGATTATTGGTACATTCGACACAATTACTGCGAGTGCACCAGAGAAATCTCTTGTTGCAGGCGGATCAAAATCCGGAGGTCGTAACCATGATGGTAAGATGACTATGCGCTACTTAGGTGGCGGGCACAAGAAGAAATATAGAGTAATTGACTTTAAACGTAACAAAGACGGTGTACCCGCAACAGTAAAGGAAATCGAATATGATCCGAATCGTTCGGCTCGTATTGCGTTGCTTTATTATGCAGACGGAGAAAAATCTTACATACTTGCACCTAATGGATTGCAAGTGGGTCAAATAATCGTTTCCGGGGCGGATGCCGCTCCTGAATTAGGTAATTCATTACCATTGCAAAATATTCCACTGGGTACTATCATTCATAGCATTGAATTACGCCCGGGTCAAGGTGCCGCGATGGTACGTTCGGCAGGAACATTTGCCCAGCTCACATCCCGTGAGGACAAATATGCAATTATCAAATTACCTTCGGGAGAAGTTCGCAAAATACTCGCCACTTGTAAAGCAACAATTGGTAGTGTAGGAAACTCTGACCACGCACTGGAGAGATCAGGAAAAGCAGGTCGCACACGCTGGCTTGGACGTCGCCCACGCGTTCGTGGTGTTGCAATGAACCCGGTAGATCACCCCATGGGAGGTGGAGAAGGCCGTGCTTCAGGAGGACACCCACGTTCTCGCAAAGGCTTGTTAGCAAAAGGGTACAAGACACGGTCCCCGAAAAAGCAATCGAGTCAATATATTATTGAAAGAAAGAAAAAATAATCGAAAAAATTAAGTAAATAATATGAGCCGTTCATTAAAAAAAGGACCATTCATCAATTTGAAGCTGGAAGGTAAAGTCTTAGCCATGAATGAAGGCGGAAAAAAGACCGTCATCAAAACATGGGCCCGTGCTTCAATGATATCACCTGATTTTGTAGGTCACACAATTGCAGTTCACAATGGTAATAAATTTATCCCCGTATATGTAACCGAAAATATGGTAGGGCATAAGTTAGGTGAGTTTTCACCTACACGCAACTTCCGCGGTCACGGTGGTAAGAAGAAATAATCCATTGAAATATTAAATCAGAAAAAAATAAACATTTCAAGAAAATGGGTGCAAGAAAAAAAATATCAGCCGAAGAAAGAAAAGAAGCAAGCAAGACTCTTTACTTTGCCAAGCTCAACGGAGTTCCTACCTCACCACGCAAAATGCGTCTTGTTGCCGATATGATTCGGGGCATGGAGGTAAACAAAGCCTTGAGTGTACTGAAGTTCTCGTCGAAAGAAGCTTCGGGACGATTAGAAAAATTGCTGAAATCAGCTATTGCTAACTGGGAGACCAAGACCGAGCAAAAAGCGGATAATGCAAACTTATATGTTAGTGGAATCTCTGTGGATTCAGCTACTATGCTGAAACGGTTACGCACAGCTCCTCAGGGGCGTGGCTACCGGGTTCGCAAGCGTTCAAACCACGTAACATTGTTTGTTGACTCAAAGAATACTAACGACAACCAAAATTAATTGCTAGATGGGACAAAAAATAAATCCAATAAGTAACCGCTTAGGAATCATACGTGGGTGGGATTCAAACTGGTATGGTGGCAACAATTATGGCGACACTTTGCTGGAAGACAGCAAAATCAGAAAATATCTCAATGCCCGTCTTGCAAAGGCCAGTGTATCGCGCATTGTCATTGAACGTACGCTGAAACTCGTTACAATCACTGTTTGTACAGCCCGTCCGGGTATTATCATAGGAAAAGGCGGACAAGAAGTAGACAAGCTGAAAGAAGAGTTAAAGAAGATTACAGATAAAGAAGTACAGATTAATATCTTTGAAGTAAAACGTCCGGAACTGGATGCTGTTATTGTTGCCAACAACATAGCCCGCCAGGTAGAAGGAAAAATTGCTTACCGTCGTGCAACCAAGATGTCCATAGCATCGACTATGCGTATGGGTGCCGAAGGAATCAAGGTTCAATGTTCAGGCCGTTTGAACGGTGCCGAAATGGCTCGTTCGGAAATGTATAAAGAAGGAAGAACTCCGCTGCATACCTTCCGGGCTGATATCGATTATGCGCATGCCGAGGCCTTGACCAAGGTCGGGTTGATTGGTATTAAAGTATGGATTTGTCGTGGTGAAATCTACGGTAAAAAAGACTTAGCTCCAAACTTTACAGCAACCAAAGAGGCTTCTCGCGGTGGCGATCGTTATGGTAATGATCGTGGTGATCGGAAAGATCGTAATGACCGAGGTGGAAAAGGCGGTTTTAAAAAGAGAAAAAATTAACTGTTAATAATGAATTTGATTTAAGGAAATTATGTTACAACCTAAAAAGACAAAGTTCAGGAGACAGCAAAAGGGGCGCATGAAAGGAAATGCCCAAAGAGGTAATCAGTTGGCGTTCGGTTCTTTTGGAATAAAATCGTTAGAATCTAAATGGTTAACTGGTCGTCAAATTGAAGCCGCCCGTATTGCTGTTACCCGCTATATGCAACGACAAGGTCAAATCTGGATTCGGGTTTTCCCGGATAAACCAATTACAAAGAAACCTGCAGAGGTACGTATGGGTAAAGGAAAAGGATCGCCCGAAGGTTTTGTGGCTCCTGTAACTCCCGGACGTATGTTGTTTGAAGTGGAAGGAGTATCCTTTGAAATCGCTAAAGAAGCATTACGTTTAGCTGCTCAAAAACTACCCGTAACTACTAAATTTGTAGTACGACGGGATTATGATTCAACAACTGTAATTGTGTAAGGAAAATGAAAACAAGAGAAATTAAAGAATTAAACAATAAAGAGATTCAAGAACGGATGGATGTTGAAAAAGAGCATCTGGTACGTTTGAAATTGAATCATGCCATTTCTCCACTTGATAATCCAATGCAAATCAAGGAGGTTCGTCGAACAATCGCACGTTTTGCTACTGAGTTACGTCAGCGAGAAAATAATCTATAAAATTCAGACCCTGATGGAAACAAGAAATTTAAGAAAAGAAAGAACGGGTGTTGTTTTTAGCAACAAGATGGATAAGACCATTACCATTGCTGTAAAATGGAAAGAAAAGCACCCTATTTACGGAAAATTCGTAAATAAGACCAAGAAATATCATGCTCATGACGAGAAAAACGAATGCAACATTGGAGACACAGTACGCATTATGGAGACCCGTCCGCTGAGTAAATTAAAAAGATGGAGATTAACCGAAATTATCGAAAGAGTTAAGTAATTATGATACAACAAGAATCAAGACTCGTAGTCGCCGATAACAGTGGAGCCAAGACCGCTCTTTGTATACGGGTATTAGGAGGAACCAGCAAACGTTACGCTACATTAGGCGATATTATTGTTGTAGCCGTGAAGAGTGTAATCCCTTCCAGCGACATCAAAAAAGGTATTGTTTCAAAAGCCGTAATCGTTCGTACGAAAAAAGAAATCCGTCGTCAGGATGGTTCTTATATTCGTTTCGATGATAATGCCTGTGTATTGTTAAACAATGTTGGTGAAATCCGGGGAAGCCGTATTTTCGGCCCGGTAGCACGCGAATTGCGTAATACAAATATGAAAATCATATCACTTGCACCTGAAGTGCTCTAATCTTCGAATAAACAAAACAGTGATGAGTAAATTACACATAAAAAAAGGTGATACCGTTTACGTAAATACCGGGGTTGACAAAGGCAAGACCGGTCGCGTGTTAGACGTTCTTGTGAAAGAGAAACGCGCAATCGTAGAAGGTGTAAATTTGGTGTCAAAGAGCACTAAGCCTAACGCTAAAAGTCCTCAAGGTGGGATAATCAAGAAAGAAGCGACTATCCATATTTCAAATTTAAATCCGGTAGAGAATGGTAAACCTGTTCGTGTAGGGCGTAAATTGAATGCTGATGGAAAATTAGTCCGTATTTCTAAAAAGTCAGGAGGAGAGATTTAAGAATGAACACAGCAAGTTTAAAACAAGACTACAGGGAACGTATCGTTCCGGTCTTAATGAAAGATTTTGGTTACAGTTCTGTCATGCAAGCTCCAAAACTGGAGAAGATTGTTCTGAATCAAGGATTGGGAATCGCCGTTGCCGATAAAAAAATTATCGAGGTTGCGATCAATGAAATGACTGCTATTACCGGTCAAAAAGCTGTTGCTACCATTTCGAAGAAAGATATTTCGAACTTCAAGTTGCGTCGTAAAATGCCAATCGGTGTACGTGTAACGTTACGGGGGGATCGTATGTATGAATTTTTGGAACGTTTGGTGCGTGTGGCATTGCCTCGTACCCGTGACTTCAAAGGGATTGAGAATAAGCTGGATGGCCGTGGAAATTATACCCTGGGTATCACAGAACAAATCATTTTCCCGGAAATCAATATTGATGGTATTACCCGTTTGTTGGGTATGAACATTACCTTTGTAACAACAGCAGCAACCGATGAAGAAGGTTTTGCCTTGTTGAAAGAATTTGGATTACCATTCAAAAAAAACTAATTTAGACATACAATGGCAAAAGAATCAATGAAAGCCCGCGAGGTGAAAAGAGCCAAACTGGTTGCTAAATTCGCAGAAAAACGTGCAAAATTTATTGCTGAAGGCAATTATGAAGGACTTCAGTCAATTCCAAAGAACGCATCTCCGGTACGTTTGCACAACCGTTGCAAACTGACAGGTCGTCCAAAAGGATATATCCGTCAATTTGGAGTTTCACGTATTCAATTCCGCGAAATGGCATCGAACGGTTTAATCCCCGGTGTAAAAAAAGCAAGCTGGTAATTGGGATATAGTTAAATGGTTAAATAGTTAATTGGTTTAGTCGTATGAACGAGTTAACCAATGGACTAATTAACCAATCAACGAATAAACCAGTTAACAAATTACAAAGAGATATTAAATATTGTCCCGGCAGCCGGGATCAATTTAAAAACAATAATATGACAGATCCAATAGCAGATTATCTAACCCGATTAAGGAATGCCATTAAGGCCAATCACCGTGTGGTGGAAATTCCTTCTTCGAATTTGAAAAAAGAAATGACCCGGATATTGCATGAAAAAGGCTATATCCTAAACTACAAGTTTGTAGAAGAGGGTCCCCAGGGCACTATCAAAATTGCCTTGAAGTACGATCAGGTTAACAAAGTTAACTCGATTAAAAAAATGATCCGAGTTTCTACTCCCGGTCTTCGTAAATACGTTGGTTACAAAGATATGCCGCGTGTATTAAACGGATTGGGTATTGCAATTCTTTCTACTTCAAAAGGAGTTATCACCAACAAAGAGGCACTCGACTTAAAAGTGGGTGGTGAGGTATTGTGTTACATTTATTAAAAGTAGGAGGAAAGTAATATGTCAAGAATAGGAAAATTACCCATAAGCGTACCAGCCGGAGTGACAATTTCGGTAAAAGATACGTTGGTTACCGTAAAAGGTCCAAAAGGAGTGCTAACTCAAGAAATAGATCCACATATCACCGTGACGTTAGAAGACGGAATCTGTCATGTCACCCGTCAGGATGACGAAAAACAAAATCGTGCCTTTCACGGGTTGTACCGCTCATTGATTCATAATATGGTTATCGGTGTTTCGGAAGGTTATAAGAAGACCCTGGAATTAGTCGGAGTCGGTTATCGTGTATCGAATCAAGGTCAGGTATTAGAGTTCGCTTTAGGATATACTCACAATATCTTTTTGAGTTTACCCGATATTATCAAAATTGAGACAAAGAGCGAGCGTAACCAGAACCCGATTGTTATTCTGGAAAGTTGCGACAAACAATTAATTGGTCAAGTTTGCGCAAAGATCCGTTCATTCCGTAAACCGGAACCTTACAAAGGAAAAGGTGTTAAATTCGCGGGTGAAGTACTTCGCCGCAAAGCAGGTAAGTCTGCTGGTAAATAATTTACGTAAACTTGTGAAATTATGACAGGAAATATAAATAGAAGACTAAGAATAAAAGCACATATCCGTCACAGAGTGACCGGAACTGCTCAACGACCACGTATGACGGTATTCAGAAGCAATACTCAGATTTATGTTCAGCTGATTGATGACGTAAATGGGTTAACTTTGGCTTCTGCATCCTCACTGGGAGTAAAGGAAAAAGCAACTAAAATAGAACAGGCTGCAAAAGTTGGCGCTTTGGTAGCAAAAGTTGCTCAGGAAGCCGGAATTAAAGAGGTGGTATTCGACCGTAACGGTTACTTGTATCACGGTAGAGTTAAACAATTAGCAGATGCTGCTCGCGAAGCTGGGCTTAAATTTTAATCAAGTATGGCAACAAATATGAATAAAGTTAAATCGACCAACGATTTGGAGTTGAAAGACCGATTGGTAGCCGTAAATCGAGTAACAAAAGTTACTAAGGGCGGACGTACTTTCAGTTTCTCGGCAATCGTTGTGGTTGGGAATGAAGATGGAATTGTAGGTTGGGGACTAGGAAAAGCAGGGGAAGTAACCGCTGCTATTGCAAAAGGAACTGAAGCTGCAAAGAAAAACTTGATTAAAGTACCATTGTTAAACGGAACAATTCCTCACGAACAAGTTTCCAAATTTGGCGGTGCACAAGTGTTTATTCACCCGGCATCACACGGTACCGGAGTTAAAGCAGGTGGTGCCATGCGTGCAGTACTTGAGAGTGTAGGTGTTACTGACGTTTTGGCAAAATCGAAAGGTTCGTCGAATCCTCATAACTTAGTGAAAGCTACAATTGCAGCCTTAGGCGAATTACGTGATGCTCACATGGTAGCTCAAAACAGAGGCGTTTCACTTGATACAGTGTTTAACGGTTAAATTGAAGAAATTATGGCAACAATAAAAATTAAGCAAGTAAGGAGTAAAATCAGATGTCCTAGAGTTCAGAAAGCAACTTTAGAAGCGCTAGGTTTGAAAAAGATGAATGCCGTAGTTGAACACGAAGCCACTCCCCAAATTTTGGGAATGGTTGCAAAAGTTCACCATCTGGTTGAAGTGATCAAATAATATTATTCTTAGACTCTTTAAAAAAAAAGATATGAATTTAAGTAATTTAACCCCGGCAGCAGGTTCCGTGCAAACCAGAAAAAGAATTGGTCGTGGTACCGGTTCAGGATTAGGCGGCACTTCTACAAAAGGGCACAAAGGACAGAAATCACGTTCGGGATATTCCAAGAAGATTGGATTTGAAGGCGGTCAAATGCCAATTCAACGTCGTTTACCAAAATTTGGCTTTAAAAACGTTAATCGTGTAGAATATAAAGCCATTAATCTTGATACCCTGCAAATTTTGGCAGAAAACAAGAATTTGACTAAGATTGGCCTTGTAGAACTGCGGGAAGCAGGTTTTCTTTCAAAGACAGCTTTAGTTAAAATTTTAGGTAAAGGCGTCCTGTCAGTAAAGATTGATGTTGAAGCAAATGGATTTTCTAAATCGGCAGAGGAAGCAATTGTTGCCGCAGGTGGAACCGTAGTTAAAATATAATCGGATGAAACTCATAGAGACAATCAAAAATATCTGGAAGATTGAAGATCTTCGTAATCGGTTACTAACAACTATATTGTTAGTAATGATTTATCGTTTTGGTTCTTATGTTGTTCTACCGGGTATTGACCCAACTGCTTTAACTGCGTTAAAAAGCCAGACCAGTGGTGGTCTGTTAGCTTTGTTAGATATGTTTTCTGGAGGTGCATTTGCAAATGCTTCGGTATTTGCATTGGGTATCATGCCTTACATCTCGGCTTCTATCGTTATTCAGTTATTGACTATTGCCGTTCCTTATTTTCAGAAAATGCAACGGGAGGGCGAAAGTGGTCGCCGCAAAATGAATCAATTTACACGCTATCTAACCGTTGGAATTCTTCTTTTGCAGGGACCTTCGTATTTGATCAATTTAAGTGTGCAGTTGGCTCAGGCAGGTTCAGCGATGCCAAGCGGATTCTTGTTTACTGTTTCTTCTACGCTGATTTTATGTGGTGGAAGTATGTTTGTTATGTGGCTGGGTGAACGTATCACCGATAAAGGAATTGGAAATGGAATTTCATTCCTGATTTTGGTGGGTATTATTGCCCGTTTCCCAGGAGCCATTATTAAGGAATTTGCTTCCCGTTTAGGTGATCAAGGTGGAGGTTTGGTAATGTTTCTTGGTGAACTTATCTTCTTATTGATTGTTATTGCTGCATCTATTATGTTGGTACAGGGCACTCGTAAAATCCCGGTACAATATGCAAAACGAGTGGTCGGGAACAAACAATATGGTGGAGTTCGTCAATATATTCCATTAAAAATTAATGCTGCAGGTGTAATGCCTATCATTTTTGCCCAGGCAATTATGTTTATTCCAATCACGTTGGTGGGATTTTCAAAATCCGAATCAATGAAAGGATTTGTAGGTGCCTTTATGGACAATACCGGATTTTGGTATAATTTTGTATTTGGAGTATTGATTGTAGTATTTACCTATTTCTATACTGCTATCACCATCAATCCAACCCAAATGGCTGAAGAGATGAAACGCAATAATGGATTTATTCCCGGCATTAAACCAGGTAAGCGTACTGCTGAGTATTTAGACTTAATCATGTCACGTATTACTTTGCCAGGTTCTATTTTCTTAGCAATAGTAGCGATTATGCCTGCTTTTGCCAGAATAGTTGGAATTAATCAGTCATTTGCTGCATTTTTCGGTGGAACCTCCTTGCTGATTTTGGTTGGGGTAATCCTTGATACATTACAACAGATTGAGAGTCACTTGTTGATGCGTCATTATGATGGATTGCTAAAATCAGGCAGAATCAAAGGACGTACCGGTGGAGCATCTGCCTACTAAAAATAAAAGATCAAATGATTTTTTTAAAATCGGACGAAGAAATTGAATTGCTTCGTATCAGTAATCAGATTGTGGCTAAGACGTTAGCTGAAATGGCGAAAATAATTGCTCCGGGCATTAGCACGGAACAACTGGATAAAGTAGCCGAAGAGTTTATCAGGGATAATGGTGCAGTTCCGGGGTTCCTTGGGTACAACGGATTTCCAAAGTCTATTTGTACTTCGGTTAACGAACAGGTTGTACATGGCATACCCTCTGAAAAAGTTATTTTGGAAGATGGTGATATTATATCGGTCGATTGTGGTGCTTACATTAATGGCTTTCACGGAGATTCGGCTTATACCTTTTGTGTTGGCGATGTAAAGCCTGAAATTGTTGATTTATTGCGTACTACGAAAGAATCCCTGTATAAAGGAATCGAACAAGCCGAGGAAGGTTTGCGTTTAGGGGATGTCGGAAATGCTATTCAAAGCTATTGTGAAGCGCGTGGCTATTCTGTTGTTCGCGAAATGATCGGACATGGACTTGGCCGGGATATGCATGAAGCACCTGAAGTCCCGAATTACGGACGGAAAGGGAATGGAATTATGCTTAAATCGGGAATGGTTATTTGCATTGAACCAATGATCAATCAAGGAACACGGCATTTAGTGTTTGAGAAAGATGGTTGGACAACACGAACCTTAGACAGGAAGCCTTCAGCACATTTTGAACATGCGGTGGCAATTCGTCGGGGAAAAGCAGATATTTTATCGAGTTTTGATTATTTAGAACAAATTTTAGGCAATAAAGCAATTTAAAATGGCCAAACAAACAGCAATAGAACAAGATGGAAAGATAATCGAGGCGTTATCGAATGCCATGTTTCGTGTCGAGTTGGAAAATGGCCACGTAATTACGGCACATATTTCCGGGAAAATGCGTATGCATTATATCAAGATTTTACCCGGTGATAAAGTGAAAGTTGAAATGTCGCCTTATGATTTGTCAAAAGGAAGAATCTCTTTTAGATATAAATAAAATAAAAAATATTTCACATGAAAGTAAGAGCATCTGTAAAAAGGCGTACGGACGATTGTAAAATCGTACGTAGAAAAGGTCGCCTGTATGTAATCAACAAAAAAAATCCTAAGTTTAAACAACGTCAAGGATAATTATTTATTATTGAAAAAAATAATGAGTTTATGGCTATAAGAATTGTCGGAGTAGATTTACCTCAAAACAAAAGAGGAGAAGTTGGATTGACTTATATCTACGGAATAGGTCGCAATAGTGCAAAAAAGATTTTAGAAACTGCCGGTGTTGACATTGACATCAAAGTGAAAGATTGGACAGACGACCAAGCTGCTAAAATCCGCGAAATTATTGGAGCGGGATTCAAAGTGGAGGGAGACCTTCGCTCTGAGGTACAGACGAACATCAAACGCTTGATGGATATCGGTTGTTATCGCGGTGTCCGTCACCGTATCGGCCTTCCTTTAAGAGGACAAAGTACGAAGAATAATGCTCGTACACGTAAAGGTAAGAAGAAAACAGTTGCTAACAAGAAAAAGGCAACCAAATAAGCGGTTATTAACTGTTTGCGAATTTTAGAAAAAGCAAAATAATAGAAATAATATGGCAAAGAAAACAGTTGCAGCCAAAAAAAGAGTCGTTAAAGTTGACGGTGTAGGACAATTGCACGTACACTCTTCATTTAACAACATTATTGTTACACTTACTAACAGCGATGGTCAGGTAATTTCTTGGTCTTCAGCAGGTAAGATGGGATTCAGGGGCTCAAAGAAAAACACTCCTTATGCAGCTCAGATGGCAGCTCAGGATTGCTCGAAAGTTGCGTTAGACTTAGGTCTGAAAAAGGTGAAAGCTTATGTAAAAGGGCCGGGTAATGGTCGTGAATCAGCGATTCGGACTATTCATGGTGCCGGTATTGAAGTAACTGAGATTGTAGATGTTACTCCACTTCCACATAACGGTTGTCGTCCTCCAAAACGTCGTAGAGTTTAATTCTTAATAGGTTTCTGCGGAAGAGAAATTGGTGAAATTATAAATCAGATTGCATTTAAACCTCTCTGCAATCGCGGCTGTGTTAAGTTTCGACCGATTTGAGCCTGAGGAACGCATAATAAATAATCAATAAAAAATAAAAAATGGCAAGATATATTGGACCAAAGTCAAGAATAGCTCGTAAGTTTGGTGAAGCTATTTTCGGACCTGATAAAGTGTTGGCTAAGAAAAATTATCCACCGGGACAACATGGTCAAGGTCGTCGTAAGAAAACATCGGAATACGGTATTCAATTACGCGAAAAACAAAAAGCTAAATATACTTACGGTGTATTGGAGAAACAATTCCGTAACATGTATGAAAAAGCTCAACGTATCAAAGGGGTAACCGGTGAGGTGTTGTTGCAATTATTGGAATCACGTTTAGATAACCTGGTTTATCGCTTAGGATTTGCTCCTACCCGTTCAGGAGCTCGTCAATTAGTAAGTCATAAACACATTACAGTTGATGGAAAAGTGGTAAATATAGCTTCATATCATACTCGTCCGGGTCAGGTGATTGCAGTGCGCGAAAAAGACAAATCAATGGAAGTAATCAATGCTTCATTGAATGGCTTTAATCACAGCAAATATCCTTGGATTGAATGGAATGCAGCTTCTATGTCGGGAACTTATTTACATATCCCGGAACGTGAAGATATTCCTGAAAATATCAAAGAACAGTTAATCGTTGAGTTGTACTCTAAATAATAAGTGAATCCATGGCTATATTAGCATTTCAAAAGCCCGAAAAGGTAATCATGTTGGAAGCTGACGCATTTCAAGGTAAATTTGAATTTCGTCCGTTGGAACCCGGTTACGGTATTACAATAGGTAATGCTTTGCGCCGTATCCTCTTGTCTTCACTTGAAGGTTTTGCTATTACTTCCATTAAAATAGAAGGTATTGATCACGAATATTCAACTATTCCGGGGGTAATTGATGATGTTACCAACATCATTCTGAACTTGAAACAAGTACGTTTCAAACAAATTGTTGAAGATATTGAAAACGAGAAGGTGACTATTCCTGTTTCGGGCGTAACGTCATTTAAAGCTGGCGACATAGGTAAATACTTTACCGGATTTGAGGTACTAAATCCAAAGCTGGTAATTTGTCAATGTGATCCTTCAGCTAGTTTCCAGATTGATATTACCGTTAATAAAGGACGTGGATACGTTCCCTCGGAAGACAATAAACCGGCTAATGCCGAGATTGGCTTAATTCCGATTGATGCTATCTTTACTCCGATACGCAACGTGAAGTATTCGATTGAGAACTACCGTGTGGAACAAGTTACTGATTATGAGAAATTGGTATTGGAAATTAGTACCGATGGCTCTATTCATCCGAAAGAAGCCTTGAAAGAAGCTGCTAAGATTTTGATTCACCACTTTATGTTATTCTCTGACGAAAAGATTTCGCTGGAAGTTACCGAAGGAGAAACTGGGGATGAGTTTGACGAAGAAATTCTGCATATGCGTCAATTGTTGAAAACGAAACTGACGGATCTCGAACTCTCAGTTCGTGCCCTCAATTGCTTAAAGGCAGCTGATGTGGATACATTAGGCCAGTTGGCCGGATACCATCGTCATGATTTACTGAAGTTCCGTAATTTCGGTAAGAAATCGCTCACTGAGTTAGAAGAAAAATTAGAGAGCTTGAATCTGTCCTTCGGAATGGATATTGCCAAATATAAATTAGATAAAGACTAAAGAGATGAGACATAATAAAAAATTCAACCACTTAGGCCGTACAACATCTCACAGAAAGGCAATGTTGTCCAATATGGCTTCTTCTCTTATACAACATAAGAGAATTGCTACTACGCTGGCGAAAGCGAAAGCTTTGCAGGTTTATGTAGAACCCTTGTTGACTAAATCGAAAGATGATACGACCCATTCACGTCGTATGGTATTCAGCCACTTGCAAAACAAAGAAATGGTAACAGAACTGTTTCAGAATGTATCTGTGAAAATAGCCAACCGTCCGGGAGGTTATACCCGTATTTTACGTACAGGTTTCCGTTTGGGTGATAACGCAGAGATGTGTATTATAGAATTGGTGGATTACAACGAAAATATGTTGAAAGAAAAAGCTACTAAAAAGGCTGCTAGAACCCGTCGTTCGACTGCTGCTAAAAAAGCGGAAGTTGCTGCACCTGTTGCTGCACCTGTAGCTGATGAAACACCAGCTGCAGTAGTTTCGGAAGAAACGCCGGCAGCTGAATAATTCACAACCAATAATTTCATCAAAAAAGGAATAAGCTAAGGTTTGTTCCTTTTTTTTGTTAAATGGAACTGTTTTAATCGAAAGATTGGTTTGATTTATTTTATTATCTTTGTGATTTTTATTCATTGGCTTTCAATGACAGCCAGATTAAGCTTCTTCAAAGACATCTATCTGACTTTATTCATTATTACAAATCTGAGTTTGTAACGCTATGATAAAAGGTTTTATAAGCCGGATTTATGCATGCTGATTAGAAATAACCCAGGCGGATCTCCATTGAAAAATATGAATTAGAATTTAAAGAATTTTACAACCTTTGTATTTGATTATAGCTGTTTCTGAGAGACAGTTGTAGATTAATTATATACTATCATTTTTCCCGGCTTTGCCAGCATAATGGAATTCAATCATTAGAAATAAGAAATAAAATTAATTCGTTCATTAGAAATGCCTGTTTATGCTCTTTAATTCATTAAATTATGCCATTTTTCTTCCGGTAGTTTATTTATTATACTGGTTTGTTTTTAATCGCAATATTACGGTTCGAAATGTATTTCTTCTTATTGTCAGTTACATTTTTTATGCATTTTGGGATTGGCGTTTTGTTTCATTGATTATTCTAAGCTCGTTCGTCGATTTCTTTATTGGGTTGGGAATGAAAAATAATCCCGATGATAAGCCAGGAAGAAGAAAAACGCTACTAATACTAAGCCTGGCCTTTAATTTTGGTATTTTGGGCTTCTTTAAATACTATAATTTCTTTGTGGATAGTTTTATAGGAGCCTTTTCATTATTCGGCAAGGACTTAAATTTCAATCCACTCAAAATTATCCTGCCTGTGGGAGTCAGTTTCTATACTTTCCAATCGTTGAGTTACACGATCGATGTATACAATAAAAAATTTGAGCCCACTACGAAAGTAATCAATTTCTTGGCCTTTGTTTGTTTTTTCCCGCAGTTGGTGGCAGGTCCCATTGAACGGGCAAAACATTTATTACCCCAGTTTGGCGAAAAGAAAGTATTTGATTACGAAACAACACGAAGCGGCCTGTTGCTAATTGCATACGGGTTATTTAAGAAAATTCTTATTGCCGACCGGATTGCTATCTTTACCAATGGAGTTTATAAGGATCTTAACGGTGCCAGTGGAATATCCATGCTAATTGCAACGTTGTTTTTTGCATTCCAGCTTTATCTCGATTTTTCAGCTTACTCCGACATTGCTATAGGCACGGCTCGTCTTTTTGGTTTTAAACTGGTATTAAACTTCCGGAGACCTTATTTCTCGAGCTCTTTTTCCGAGTTTTGGACCCGTTGGCATATATCCCTTTCTTCCTGGTTCCGTGATTATGTGTACTTCCCTCTGGGAGGTAGCCGGAGAGGCTCCAATCGAACAATTGTGAACGTGATGATTGTCTTTTTACTAAGCGGCCTGTGGCATGGAGCTTCGTGGAATTTTGTTATTTGGGGCGGGATTAACGGATTGTTTGTTGTTGTGCTGGACAGGATATTCAAATTGGAAAATTTAACTGGATTTAAACGAATTTTGGGGAGTGTGCTTGTTGTCTTATGCTGGACATTATCATTGGTGTTCTTCCGGGCTCCTAACCTACACGACGCCATGTATGTCCTCCAAAATATGAACTTTTCCGGGTTAGATTCTATCTATAAGTTTGGATTGAATAGTTCGGAATTAAATTTTGCATTTTATCTGATTGCAGGCATGATGTTGTTTGAACTGTTGGTAGAGAAAAGAGGGGAGATTCTATTGCAACGGTTTTATGCCACTCATTTTATTTTGCGCTGGAGTGTGTATTTAGCGTTAGTTCTTAGCGTTATCTATCTGGGCTCTTATGGATCTTTTAATGACAATAGCTTTATTTATTTCCAGTTTTAGAATATGGCAACCAAAAATAAACCAAAGAAGACTATTACACCGCAGAAAGCAGCTGTAGTGACAAGAAAGAAAGTAATTGACCAACCGAAAGCTGCGCCTTCGATGGCTCATAAGAAGACCCTAAAACAATTTCTTTTTAGGGCTGGAATTTTTCTGATTATAATCCTTGGAGCAGTTTTTTATACAGATTCAAAAGGATATTTTAATCCCGATTATTCTAACGATCATACGCGTCGGAAATGGAATGCCTATTACGACTTTACCAAAAAACAAGATGTGGACGTTGTATTGGTAGGAAATTCACATCTTTATACAGGATTGAGTCCGGAGAATTTATCAAACGCTTTGGGAGCTAATTGTTTTATCCTTGCTTCACCGGGAACCACGTTAACTGACTCCTATTTTGCTTTAAAAGAAGCCATACGGGTTAGCAAACCAAAGATAGCTGTGGTGGAAACATTCACTATTAATGATTATCATTCTCATGAATTAAAGTTAGGGGCGTTAGCCGATCAGTTGAAGAGCTTTTCTGCCAGGAAAGATGTTTCTGAGAAGATATTCTCGACCCCGGTGCTTTTTACTTCCGGAAATTATTTGTCTGCATGGTCGAACAGTATCCGTAATCACAGTTTTATATTTACGGATCGTGAGCAAATAGACAAGAATATTGAATTGATGAAAAATAAGCCCGAAGAACAGAAAGGACTGTATTTAGGACGCTTTATCCGGTTTACTTCGGGGCTGGAAGATTCTACGTTGCTAAAATACAATAAACCAGGATTCGCAGCATACGATGGGAAAAAGTACCAGATAAGTGATGAAGCAAAGGAATATATTGGTAAGACTGTCGAGTTGTGCCGTGAAAATCATGTAAAACTTGTGTTTTTAACTTTGCCAATGTATTATCGACATGTAAAGGATTATCAGTTGGTTAAATCTAAGTTGTCAACGGAATTAGCACGTTATAACCCGCTTTGGCTCGATTTGCAGTCTCCTTACGATTACAAAGCATTTACCCCCGACTGTTTTGAAAATACGGTAAAAGAGAACCAGCACATGACTTATCACGGTTCCCTGGTTGCTGCCTATAAGCTGGCACATTTTATCAAAGAAACGTGTTCCGATGTTCTTCGGGATCGAAGCAATGAAATAAGCTGGAAGCAACTTTTCTACGCAAATGATGGATATTTCGAAAACCATTCGCCTGAGAACGATGGGGTAAATCGTATACTATTGAAAAAAAGTAAATCACAGGATGGAATATCGATAAATGAAATTGATTTGATACAACAACAAGGCGGATATTCTCTTCTGGTGAAAGCCGATAAACAAAATAATCCCAACTTATATAGTAAAACAGTTCAGGTGCTTGTGGAAGCAAACGTAGGAGGAAAACAAATCATTGCGCCCGTTGAAGCAGAAATCTCCAAAGGTTATGATCCATTGAATCATTATCTTTTTTCATCACCACCTTTTGCTCAAGGGATCAACGTCCTGGCTATAAAATCCGTTTCTCTAAAGAAATAGAAGATCATAGTCTTTCTCGAAGCAAGTAAAGTAAAATCAAAAACAATATATGTGCATAGATTTTTTCATGATTTTTTTGATCATTTTCAAATGAAAAGATGAATTAGCACAATCATTTTTCGTTTTACGAATGCATTGATAAGCTTTATTTTGTGTTTTTAACTACTATTTTTCGGCCAAATTTAATAAAAAACAAAAATAATGACCTGAAAATTTGGCTCGTACCTACATGTTTTTGTTATTTTGCACCCGATTTCATAGAACCTTTGCACTTACGTTGTAAATAGTTTGATTTATATTAATAATAGTGTGTTCATTTAAAATCAAGAAAAAGTAACATGCTCCCAATTATTGATTATCAATAATTAATTCTTAACTTATCTGTATGCCTAAAAATCTTGTTATTGTAGAATCTCCGGCCAAAGCCAAAACCATAGAAAAGTTTCTGGGTAAAGATTATCAGGTGATGTCCAGCTTCGGGCATATCCGTGATTTGGCTGAAAAAGGGATTGGCATTGATTTCGAAAATAATTACGAACCTCAATATGTTGTTTCTTCCGATAAGAAAAAATTAGTGTCGGAATTAAAGAAAGTAAGCAAGGATGCTGAAACGGTATGGCTCGCTTCCGATGAGGACCGTGAAGGGGAGGCCATTGCCTGGCACTTGTACGAAGAACTGAAACTGAAAAAAGATACTACCCGCCGAATTGTTTTCCACGAAATTACCAAAGAAGCTATACTTCATGCAATAGAAACTCCCCGTGATATTGATATCAATTTAGTGGATGCCCAACAGGCACGACGCGTATTGGATCGTATTGTAGGGTTTGAATTATCCCCTATATTATGGCGGAAAGTCCGTCCTTCTCTGTCGGCTGGCCGCGTACAATCAGTCGCTGTTCGCTTGATTGTGGAAAGGGAACGTGAAATTAATCAATTTGTGGCTGAAGCATCTTATCGGGTTAGTGCTATTTTTAATTCGGTCGACAATAACGGGAAACCTATAGAGTTGAAGGCAGAGCTTCCACAACGGTTCCCGACGAAAGCAGAAGCCATGGCCTTTTTGGAACTATGCAATGGAGCACAGTTCAACATCGACAGCATAATCACTAAGCCGGCAAAGAAATCCCCGGCTCCGCCATTTACAACTTCAACTCTCCAGCAGGAAGCTGCGCGTAAACTTGGTTATTCGGTGTCCCAAACTATGCAAATAGCACAACGACTCTACGAAGCAGGAAAAATAACCTACATGCGTACCGATTCGGTCAATTTATCCGATCTGGCATTGGGCACTTCAAAAGCTGAAATCATCAGTATGGCCGGACAAAAATACGTTCATACCCGAAAATTCAATACGAAGACCAAAGGAGCACAAGAAGCTCACGAAGCAATTCGCCCAACTTATATGAATGCACATACGGTAGAGGGAACAGCTCAGGAAAAAAGATTGTATGAGCTAATCTGGAAGCGTACGATTGCCTCTCAGATGTCCGATGCCGAACTGGAAAAAACGTCTATTTATATCACTGTTTCGGGAAGTAAATATCAATTTATTGCTACAGGCGAAGTGATTGTGTTTGATGGATTCCTGAAGGTGTATATGGAGTCGAGTGATGATGAGCAAGATACGGTGGATGAATCTTTGTTGCCGGCCATGAAAAACGGAGAAGAACTTTATCCTATGGAAATCGTAGCGCAGGAACGTTTTTCACAAAAACCACCCCGTTATACAGAAGCCAGTCTGGTGCGTAAACTGGAGGAACTGGGGATAGGCCGTCCATCAACCTATGCACCGACCATTTCGACCATTCAAAACAGGTTATATGTTGAAAAAGGGGACCGCCAGCCGGATAAGCGTGATTTCAATGTGTTGAAACTAAAAGGAGGTAAGATAACCGATCAAATAAAAGCTGAAAATACCGGTGCTGAAAAGTCAAAACTTTTTCCCACGGATATTGGCATGGTTGTAACCGATTTCTTGACTGAGTATTTTCCAGAGATTCTTAATTATAATTTTACGGCTGATGTCGAAAAGGAATTCGACAGTATTGCCGATGGGGATATAAAGTGGAGGGTTGCGATTGACAAGTTCTACAAGAAGTTCCACCCCATTGTGGAAGACACGATGAAGAATTCCGAACGTCAGGTAGGAGAGCGAATATTAGGAGTTGATCCTAAAAGTGGCCGTCAATTATCTGTGAAGATCGGTAAATACGGACCCTTGGCACAAATAGGAACTGTAGAAGAAGAAGAGAAGCCTGTTTTTGCCTCTTTGCGGCGCGACCAGTCCATCGAAAGTATAACCCTGGAAGAAGCCCTTGAACTTTTTAAATTGCCACGTCAGGTGGGAGAATATGAAGACAAGGTCATGACTGTTGCTATTGGCCGCTTTGGCCCCTACATCCGGCATGATAACACTTTTTATTCCCTACCCAAGACGGATGACCCCATGGATATTACCGCAGAGCGGGCTATTGAGATCATTGAAGAAAAGAGAGAGGTGGAAAAGAACCGCATTATTCAAACATTGGGTGATAACAGCGAGATCCAAGTACTGAACGGTCGCTTCGGACCTTATTTTACCTGCGATAAGGTGAATTACAAAATACCCAAGGGAACGGATCCGACTACTCTCACTTTCGAAAAATGCCAGGAATTGATAGCTGCGCAACCCGAAGCTGCCAATAAAAAGAAATCTTTTGGACGTAAAGCGGCTGCAGCTAAAACGGATAAGAAAACGTCAGCAAAGGGTAAGACTTCTACAAAGTCAAAAGCGAAAAAATGACATTTCCTTTCGGAGATATCAATCTTCGACGATGATCTTTTGTGATATGATTTGTACGATAGAATATAAACTGACGACAAATCATTTAATATCTATAAATATCAGGTAATAATATCTTTAAATTCTTTTTGAAAAATGAAAAAGCTATTCTTATTGGCCATTTTGTTTGTGCTAACCATGAAGGCTATGTCACAAGTTTCTTCCTCATTTCCAGGAGAAGAACCGGCTATCATCTATGCATTACCGAAAGCAGAGCTTTGCATTGAAGTGGTAACTGAAAAAACAACTCAAAAGCCGGGCCCCTTTTACCGGTATTCAGAACGTTACCTGGCGACGAATAAAGTAATTACCGAAGAAAAAACCAGTTATCGGTTGAAAAGTATTCAAATTGTGCCCCATGCAGTTCCAGATCCAGCCAGAACGTATTCTTTTGTCCCAACGGGAAATCTACAGTCGAGCCATTTGTCTTTAACTTCTACTGGAATTCTTTGTGGTGTTAATGTACCTGCTGAAATAGAAGGGGCAGCTCCGCAAGTTTCTGCTTTATCATTGAAAGAAAATTCTAAACAAGATGCTTTGTTACCTCTTGGTGAAGAATATATGCTGGCAGGGTCGGAAATAAAACTGGCAGAGGGCGCTGCTAAGCAAATCTACAGGATTCGTGAAAGTAGGTTGGGGTTGTTGACAGCCGATGCTGAAAAGTTACCTGCTGATGGTGACTCATTTAAATCGATGCTCGAAGGAATGAATAAGATGGAACGCGAGCTGACAGAGCTTTTTGTGGGAAAGACGATTGCGGAGACTCAAATTCAAAAGCTGTATCTGACTCCTACGAATGAAATTACCAATGATGTATTGTTCCGGTTGTCAGCCTTAAAAGGACTTGTAAATGCCGACGATTTAAGCGGTACGCCCTATTATATTAGTATTAAGCTGCTGGATGTTAAACAAAATAGTGGCAAAGCAAAGGCTAAAACCGAAAAGGGAGGGATCTACTATATCTTACCGGCTTCTACTCAGGTAACCATTGGGGATGGCGTTAATACGCTTTTATCCGGACAATTTTACATTCCGCAATTTGGTATTGCCATTCCTCTTCCCGAAAGTATCTTTAAACAGCCGGGTATGAAAGTCCAGCTTGATGCTCAAACAGGAAGATTACTAAGAGTCGAATAGAAATTATAATAAACTGATAATTTAACGTGAATTCGATATAAGATAATAATTATCTCTGATCTGTGCTAACTTTCTAACTATTTTCTTATATCGAATTCACGTTAAGTAACATCTGAAACTTACCCTGTTCTGGTTGATTCACTTCCATTTCGGCAGCAAAATTTTGTGCTTGCGAAAACGATGATGCGAGTTAGAGGTTTTGCGATAATTTCGTTTTGGGTGTTATTAAAATATTATTGGCTTTTAATATACCCCAAAACTTATCCCTACCAATATGTAATCCTCTCATTGCTAATACAAAATATAATATAGCTTCCTGAATCCAACACGAGGCATATTCATTCGTATGGTTTTGCAAAAACATAAAAATGAGGCTTACTTTTCGTAAATCACGTCAGGGCCGAAAAGGAACCTAAATGCCGATTCCTTGTGTTTTGTCAAACTTTTTATTATGGCAATAATCTTTTGATGCAGATTATCAGTACATGTTGTAAGTAAGCGTTCGAATTTATCAAAAATTGAGAGGTCGTCGATAGTCTCCCACAATTCTGCTTTTCTTTTGTGTATTGCCTTCCTGATCAATTCAGACAATTGCGATGCCCATGTTTGCGAGGTATCCAATTCCGTTAAATAATTCACTTCTCGTAAAATATGAGCTAAATAGATCGCTGGTCAACAACATTCATATTAAAATATGACGGTCTGTTACTAAAACGGAATTCGGCAATCCATTTTCAAAATGTTTGTATATAGCCTGTTTCCATCGAGATTTATCACTATAAATATATGACAAGTTTGAGGTTTGCCAAGCCCACATCCAGTGTAGTTTACCATTAATTTTCTTGCCTGTTTCATCATCTCCCACCACTTTGGATTGTTCTATTCTATTAACCTGAGTTCGGGATAAGAAACATAGACGATTCTGGGAATTAATTCCTTTATGAGTTGTATATCAATAGGAAGAAGGTATATATCCGGTCTTTTCTCTGTAGGAGATACACACAGTACCAGTTGTCAATGTCCTACAGAAAACATTTCTTGTAAGGCTAATTTTTACTATGGATATTAATTGCCTCACTTGCCTAGGCCTATCGGGAATGCTAAATATAGCTATCTCATTTACAACACAATATAGTTATTGCTTATCCCGAATCCAGGTTATTACGTATCTCATTGTATGCAGACGACGATTTTTGTGACATATCCTGCAATATGTTATTCACAGTTCCTAGGCTTTAACTTACTCCAAAACAATCCTGCAAAACTTCGGTTAGTCGCTTCTAAGTATGTATTGAACGCAACTCAAACAAGCTACCAATGCCCTAATGTTTGTTCCATAAGAAATTCTTGAGCGAACATCTTTAGAAAACTCTACCTAGCAACAATGGCCACAACTGCACCTCTTGCCTATTCCCTGATGTTCTGTTGCCACAGAACGAACAAGTATGCTTATGTCAATAACTTGACGTTTTCAACAACCGGACCTTCAATTAAGGAAAGGTCATTTCCACAACGTGTGTAAAAGCCGGGTTGACGTTCAACGATTGAATCTGGTTCGTTTACCAACTCCAATGTGGTCCCTTTATGACCTGGGTGACATTCGTTTGGCTTTCCCGTTTTTTTCTCAAAGAGCGTGTCGTAAGCAGTTTCTTAGGCTTTTCTCATTGTGTCGCAAGCGAGCCCTTTGAAGGTGGAATACTGCTATTGTGGCTGCCTTTTGGCTTTTCGTAAACTGCTAATCGTTCTTTTAATACCAAAGCTATGTCGATTACTTGTTCTTTCACTCATTGAACATGATGATTAGCAATGGATTATCAAAATATTTCATTATGTATATTTTAACGTTATTCCCTCTAAAACTCCGAAATATCCGGTCTCATCAACTTAGGAGTGCTGAGTAGTTACGATTATTCGTATAGGAATAATTTAGCTTATTTGTTTTTCTTGACATATTGCAGAATCTTGGGTGAAAATTTGATAGATGTTAATTATAACACTTCTTGATATTTATCAAGAAACAGTTGGAATTAATGTATAAATATTAACCTAACTTTGAAAACTATAATTAGATAAATGTTTGAAGATAATCTATCAGGAAGAGATATTAAACGTACATAATTAGAAATTCTGCTTGTTGATATATTTGAACTTAAAAATTTATATCATTTATCACTACAGTCCGGCTATCAACCAAATATAATTGATTGATTATAATTTAGAGTAGTATTGTTTTTTGTAAATAGTTTATTTGTAGGAGTTTTTTCAAATACTGACAGGTTAAAAGTCTGGAGTAAAGTGTAGAAATTTTGCTCTGAATTGAGTCTCTTTTTTGTAATGGCAACAAGTAAATAGGCTGATATTGCTATCCATATCTGACAGCGTACTGCATTATAACTTCTTCCATAGAAAGTTTTAATTCGAAGATGTTGCTTTTTAAAGAATAGTTCAACCTTCCAGCGTTCTTTGTATAATTGCGCAATCGTTGTTGCCGGCAAAATAAAGTTGTTTGTCATAAAAACGGAGATGACTCCGGTTTTATGGCCTAAGAATTTGACTAACCTCAGATAATCACGGTATTCTTTTTTAGAATAGTAACCAGTCAACTTGATTCTCTGATTATACTTTAAACCGGTTGATTTATCAATCTTTGAGCTATAAACACGCCGATAAGCCATATTGTTTTTAGCTCTGATTACGAAATAAGCTTTGTTGTCCGATACTTTGTAAAGTCTCTCAAAATCAACATAGCCTTTGTCCATTACATAAATCGAGTTGTGTTCACTGAGTATTTTATCCAGAATATTTACTTCGAGACAAAGTCCATCGGTTATTTCAATAAATGTTGGTATTGAGCCTCGTAAATCCAATAAGGTATGCATTTTTACGGTTGCTTTCTTTTTACGAAACTTTGCGCATGGAAACGGACTTAAACATAAATCAATTTAGAGCATAAGCCATGGTTTCAATATCATTGAGAAGTTCATTGGACACGAACCTCTTTGATAAGAATTAGAGCAAAGTCAGCATAAATTCTCCAATCTTGTTTTTCATTAGCCTCTGCTGATGTTGATTTCGGAACTATATTCTTTATGCTGCTGTGATATAATTTAGTTGAGGGCAATCAAACTTGCTGCAAGATCGTGAATAGTTTCCCTATAAGTCAATTGCGCTAAACACATTAATTGGGCAAATACGGTTTTTCCTTGATTCATGACCCCAAAATTTTAATTTAGGGCAAATTGCAAGAAAAAATTTAAATCGAAAAATTTGAAATCCTCTGGAATACTTTATAATAAAGACTTTCAGAGAAAATACCGGTTCAAAAGCCGGACAATAGTGATCATATATCATTACATATTCTCTCTTTCAATAGTTTGAAAAATAATGAAGGAATTTAATAACCGCATGAAAAAAGGGAACGATTACAATACAGCAATCGCCATAGAATCAAATTTCCATTGGAGAGACTTTCTTTTGGAAAATCATAAAAATTGGGTTTCAAATCTTTTATCTATCGAGACACAAAGATTGATTTCGCTTTTGGCGGACAACAATGAAACTTTTTATAATAACATTTGTTTTATTACAGCAAAACAAATTAGATCTTTGAAAAATCAGTACACAAACTTAACCCTAAATCTAAAATTTTGAAAAGGAAAATTTATCTATTTACAGCCTCGGTTTTGTTATTGAGTATGACGTGCTGCGGTGATTTGTATACTCCGATCGGACTATTAAAGAAGGCCGATTTTAAGGGTTTCGTACAAAAGGGGCCATACATGAATGGGTCAAAAGTTTTTATTTCTGAATTAGATCCCATGTTAAAGCCCACAGGACGAATTTTTTCAACTACAGTGAGCGATAACTCGGGAAGTTTCAAGTTGAAAGAGTTTGAATTGAAGTCTGACTTCGTGGAATTAAAAGCAGAAGGTTATTATTTCAACGAAGTAAGTGGTAAAACATCATCGGACCAGCTTACCTTGTATGCTTTGGTCAATATTGCTCAGGTGAGTTCTGCCAACATTAATGTTCTGACAAATTTGGAAAAAAATAGAGTCGAATATTTAGTGCAGCAGAAAGGACAATCTTTTGTTCATGCAAAAAAGCAGGCTCAGCAAGAAGTGTTGAGCCTATTTAGTCTGGAGTTATGCTCCGACTCAACCTCTGAAAGTCTTAACCTAAGTGAGGGTGGCGAAAATAACGCTATCCTTTTAGCTGTTTCCTGTATATTACAGGGTCAATTATCTACTGCTGATATGGTGAAATTAATGGACGAAATCAGTTCCGATATTCAGGCAGATGGTAAATTGCATAACCTTTCACTCGGTTCACAATTGATCAATAACGCCCGCTTAATCAGTTTGCCTTCCGTTTACGAGAATATAGTGACTAAGTTTGCCTCCTTGGGATTGAACAATGTGGTAACTCCTGAATTTGAAAAATATGTTGAAGAATTTAAGGCTAAGACCTCCTATTCTCAAGTAAATACATTTAATATTTCGAATTAAAATAGTATGTACATGCAATATCTGAAGTAAGGATAAAATCAATTTATTGGCATATAGTCATTTTGTTCATTCTTTATAAGCTGTAATTAATTTTGGTGGAGGTGGTTTCTAGAAATTTGGGAAAATTTATTGAGTGAAATCAGTTTAAAGTCCAATTCCGATGGGGATCGCTTTATACGAAATATGTGGATTAGAAAGTTATCTGTGATGAAGTCTGTACGCCTTGATCCGGGTTAAAAAAATCTCATCAGGCGGCTATGCTAATGAGACTTTATTCAATAAATGTGATTGATTCTGTGGATCCCACTAAGGATAACTGATCGGGATGATACCTGTTTTTAATACCTTTTACTGACCAACACTTTCAATCCATCCGGGATTGTTTTAATTTTAATTTCTTTCCCTTCAACATAAGGCTCGCCATCGTAATGGAATGGACCTGATTCTTCTCGCATCACTGTAATTTCTTCTGAACGCAGGGTTGTCATAAATAAATCTTTGTCGATGGTTTTGGCAAAGAGTTGTAAAGCCAAAGTAGGAATGGCAATAATAGGGAAACTACTCATAATGGAAATATCCAGTTTTCCGTCCTGAACACTGGCTTGTGGTGCAATGTAGGCATTATTTCCCCACTGGGAGGCGTTTGCAAAAGTAATGACAAAAGCTTTTGAGGTTAAATCGATTCCTTCTGCCTGCAAGTGGTAGTTTTGTGACTTATAACTAAAATAACCGGTAATAATTTTCTCGATATAACTCATGATCCCCCGTTTTTTCCCTTTAGCAAATTCCGTACTGACGTATGCATCGAATCCGGTTCCGCAAGTGCAAAAGAAAGGACGGTCATTCACCAGGCCATAGTCCATAAAAATAGATTCGGAATGGTTGAGCTGCTTTATGGCTTTTCGGATATTCATTGGGATGCCCAGATGACGGGCAAGGCCATTGCCTGAGCCGATAGGAATAATTCCTAATGATGTGTTGGTATGCACCAGGGAGCGTGCGACTTCATTTACCGTTCCATCGCCACCTACAGCAACAACAATTTGAAATCCTTCTTCTACGAATCTCCGAGCTAACTCGGTACCATGTCCTCGATGTCCGGTAAAAACAATTTCAGGGTCAAATATCTTTGTGTCCAATCCTTGTTGAATTAACGCCGGAATATCCTCTTTTTTCCCGGTACCCGAAAATGGATTGATAATAAAAGCTATTTTCGATTTCATATTGTTTTTAACCTGATTGTTTTATTGATTATTTGGACCGCGAAATTACAAATAATTTATCGATAAATAAAAATTAACTTTATCGGCTTCATGAACACGGATATCAAAGCTTTGTTGTATATTTGCAGATTACTCAACTATTAGTAATTAACCGTAATTAGTTCTACTTTACCAAAATAAAGAACGAATCCCGATAGACACACTAGTTCACACTGGAATTCCTGTTTTCAGCCATCTTCCTGAGTTTATAATCTTAAAGTACAGATCGGTATTTTAAGATTATGTTCTTCTTCATTTTGTTTTTGTGTTCTATTGTGACTGTTGTGGTTTGAATTAGTTGTTTTGTTTTAATTTAGTGAAGTAGAATTAGAGTAAGCGAGTAAACAAGTAGACCCGAAATAGATTCGTGTAATTCGTTTTAATTCGTGTAATTTAAATATTATGTCAAAAAAGAAAAGATCTGCCGTCCCCAGCACGCGCATTCGTAAAACCGAATTGGTGCGCAATATTGTCAATGTATTTAATGAAAATACCGAGAAGACTTTCAACTACAAACAAATTTCATCGTTACTCAACATAAAGTCCGAGTCGCAACGGGTCTTTATTAATCAATTATTGTACGAATTGTTGGATGAAGATTTTTTGGTGGAAATATCCCGGGGAAGTTTTAAAGTCAACTCCCGAGGTGGGTATATTTCAGGTACCATTGATCGTCAGGGCGTGAAAACGTACTTAATCCCGGATGATGGTGGAGAAGCGGTGTTTATTCCCGAGCGGAAAACCAATCATGCGTTGCTGAACGACCAGGTCAAGGTGTTTCTGTATGCCCGGCGTAAAGGCCAGCAACCGGAAGGAGAGGTGGTGGAAATAACCAAGCGGGCTAAAGATACCTTTGTCGGTATTCTGGATGTCTCGGATAATTATGCTTTCCTGACATTGGATAACCGGATTATGACGAATGATATCTTTATCCCCAAAAACAAATTAAAGGGCGGAAAGTCGGGGCAGAAAGCTGTCGTTAAATTGCTAGACTGGGAGCCGAATGCCAAGAATCCGGTAGGAGAGGTGATTGATATTTTAGGCGATAAGGGCGATAACACGGCTGAAATGCATGCTATACTGGCTGAATTTGGTCTGCCGTACAAATATCCTGCTGATGTAGAAGCTGCAGCCGAAAAAATAGATGCCGGGATTACCCCCGAGGAAGTGGCTAAACGTATCGATATGCGTCCTGTTCCCACTTTTACGGTAGACCCGCGCGATGCCAAGGATTTTGATGATGCATTATCTCTCCGGAAATTAAATAACGGATTATGGGAAGTCGGAGTCCACATTGCCGATGTGACCCATTACGTTCGTCCGGACAGTATTATTGAGACAGAAGCTGCCGAGCGAGCTACTTCTGTTTATCTGGTGGATCGTACCATTCCCATGCTGCCCGAACATTTGTCGAATGGCATCTGCTCCCTGCGTCCGAATGAAGATAAGTTGACTTATTCTGTCATTTTTCAACTAAATGATAACGCGGAACTGCAGCATTATGAAATAGCAAAGACGGTTATCTGCAGTAACCGGAGATTTGCTTACGAAGAAGCACAGACCGTTATTGAAACCGGTGAAGGAGATTATAAGGAGGAAATACTCACCCTGGACCGATTGGCCAAGATTTTGCGTGCAAAGCGTTTTGAGAATGGAGCCATTGCTTTCGATCGGGTGGAAGTCCGGTTTGAAATTGACGAAAAGGGGAAACCTACTTCCGTGTTTTTCAAGGAACAAAAGGATGCCAATAAAATGATAGAGGAATTTATGCTGTTGGCCAATAAAACGGTGGCAACGCATATCGGTAAACCGGGCAGAGGGCAAAAAGCAAAGACTTTCGTGTACAGGATTCACGATGTTCCAAATCCCGATAAATTGAATACGTTTGCGGTGTTTATCAAACGTTTCGGGTATAATTTGAAAACCAGTGGAAAACAAACAGCAGTATCTGCGTCCATTAATGCCTTATTGGATGAGGTACAGGGCAAGAAAGAACAAGACCTGATCGAAACACTTGCCATCCGTTCCATGGCAAAAGCTATTTATTCCACTGTCAACCTGGGCCATTATGGACTGGCATTCGACTTCTATACTCATTTTACATCACCTATCCGACGCTATCCGGATATGATGGTACATCGGTTACTCGAAAAATACTCGGTAGGTGGACGTAGTGTCAGTGCAACAGAATGGGAGGAGTATTGCCAGCACAGTTCGGATATGGAACAACTGGCTGCCAATGCCGAGCGGGCTTCCATTAAATACAAGCAGGTAGAGTTTATGTCCGATCGCTTAGGGCAAGTGTTCGACGGGGTTATATCCGGTGTTACCGAATGGGGCATATACGTTGAGTTGATAGAAAATAAATGTGAGGGGATGATACCGATTCGCGATCTGGATGATGATTATTATACTTTTGATGATAAAAACTATTGTTTGATAGGCCGCAGATTCCATAAACGTTACCAACTTGGCGATGCAATTACGGTCAAAGTAGCAAAAGCTAACCTGGATAAAAAGCAACTGGACTTTGTGTTAGCATAGCGTAGAGCGTAGAGCTTTGAGTATTGAGCTTTGAGTGCTGATTACCATGAAGCAGACATTGAGTATTGAGCGTAATTGGCACTGTAGTTCGATGTGAAATTTAGCATAAGCAGCAATATCTGTTTTGTATCAAGCTAACTCGTTCGCTTGTTTGGATGTTAACTGTTTATTGCTGCGCTACTTGAGATAATCTTTTGTTTTTTTTCTTTTTTCTTTTGTAGTTTATAAAAATTGCCCTATCTTTGCACTCGCAAAAGCAAAGAATGGCCCCGTAGCTCAACTGAATAGAGTATCTGACTACGGATCAGAAGGTTACAGGTTTGAATCCTGTCGGGGTCACTTTAAAAACTCAGTAAACAACTTGTTTACTGAGTTTTTTTATGCCCATTTGTAGGGTCACCCGTAAAATTTGGACTACTTCTACTTTACTAAATTAAAACAAAACAAATAATTCAAACCACAGTAGGCACACCAGGACACAAACACAAAATAGAAAAGGACACAATAGTCAACTGTTGATCTGTACTGTAAGATTATAGCTACAGGGAGATAGCTGAAAATATGAATTCTAGTGTGAACCAGTGTGTCTATCGGGATTCGTTCTTTATTTTGGTAAAGTAGAACTACTAAGGATTTCTTAATCATCGGTTATTAGTAAATCGATTTTAACCTTTAACTAGGAAATGTCAATTTATCGTATGTTTATGCATGAGTTAAAAATAACGAGCATTGTGTATGCATTCTGCCTTTATTTTATACAATTTGATAGCAAAAGGATTATTTAATGTTTTTTATGTCAAAAAACCATATTGACTAACCGCCTCATTTTAGCTGTTTCCCTCTCCATTATTCCAACCTCTTTTTATTTAGACTTATTATTAAAATAACTTATTTGTTGTTTTTTGTCTGTCTAAAGGAACTCATATCAGTCAAAAACAAAATTCGTTTTTATTTAAAAGTTGTTTTTAAATATTGAATAAAAATTTTGTAGATCATTTGTTAATGGCAAAGTGGTAGTAAAAAGGTGAATATTCTTCCATTTTGCTGTAAAAACACGTTTGTTTTCTAATTATTTATAGCCTACTTTTGCCGCCAATTCAAAGTTTGAGTAAGAATTAAAGCAAATTAAAGAAGGTAATAAAAAATGTTTAATTTATGAGAAGACTAATGTTCTTAATGGCCTGCCTGTTTATGGTTGGCATAGGTTTGGTTAACGCTCTGACAAGATCCTGTTCCGGAAAAGTAATTTCAATGGAGGATGGGCAGCCAATTATTGGTGCAACGGTAATGATAAAAGGAACCACCGTTGGCACAATTACAAATTATGATGGCGAATTTAAAATCAATGTGCCGGAAAATGGAAAAAAACTGGTAGTTTCGTATGTAGGTATGAAAACTATTGAAGTCGACGCAACAAACGACATAGTCATCAAGTTGAAGACTGATGACTCACAGTTGAAAGAAGTGGTTGTAACAGCTATGGGCATTAGCCGGGATAAGAAATCCCTCGGTTATGCCGTGCAGGAAGTAAGTGGGGATGCTGTGAATCAGGTAAAATCTGATAATTTCGTTACGTCGCTTTCCGGTAAGGTTTCCGGTATCCAGGTTAAAAACAATACGAATTTTGGAGGCTCAACGAATGTGATTATCCGGGGTTCTTCTTCGCTGACAGGTAGTAATCAGGCATTATTTGTAGTTGACGGTGTTCCGGTTGATAATTCAAACGATAACAATACCGGACAGTTGACAGGCCGCAATGGTTATGACTATGGTAATGCAGCTTCGGATATCAATCCAAACGATATTGAATCTATCAGCATATTGAAAGGAGCTGCCGCAACGGCTCTTTATGGTTCACGTGCTTCCCATGGTGTGGTTTTAATCACCACCAAAAAAGGAAAGTCCGCGAAGAAAAATGTTCCGAATGTAAGAATAAGTTCAAATGTTACAGTAAGTAACATTGATAAAAGCACTTTCCCGACCTACCAGAATCAGTACGGGGCTGGCTATGCAAATTCAGGCTATAGCGACAGTGCTCATCCCGGGCTTGAACATTATGCCGATGTAAATGGTGATGGCACAATAGACTATACAACTCCTTATTATGAAGATGCCTCCCGTGGTGAAAAGTTTGATCCAAGTTTAAAGGTATACCAATGGGATGCTTTCGATCTGAAATCGCCGAATTACGGCAAGGCGACTCCCTGGGTAGCCGGGGCAAATGGTCCTGCAACATTCTTTAATACAGGAGTCAGTACTTCAAATAATGTAGATATTTCAGGAGGGGATGAGAATACGATCTACCGGTTCTCGTACACCAATTTCAATCAGGATGGGGTAATGCCAAACAGTAATCTTGAAAAAAACAATGCCCTGTTTAACGGGTCACACAAGATTACAGATAATCTGACGATTAGTACATCGGCCAACTATATCAATACAGCCGGTAAGGGTCGTCCTTCAACCGGATACAATGACAATATCATGTCAAGTTTCCGTCAATGGTATGAAGTAAATGTGGATATGGGCATGCAAAAGAAAATGTTCGAATTGACAGGAACCAATGCAACCTGGAATCGTAACGCCTGGGATGATGGTGCTGCTGCTTACTGGGATAATCCTTACTGGCTGCGAGCCAATAACTATGAAACTGACGGAAGAAGCCGCTTAATAGGTTATGCCCAATTGGACTGGAAAATCACGAAAGATTTGAAAGCTATGGGACGTTATTCCATGGATACGTATAATGAATTGCAGGAAGAACGGAAAGCTGTAGGTTCCAGTGCCGGTGAGTTCGGGGTTGGAAGAGCGAATGTAACATCCGGGTATTCCCGTTTTACACGTGCGTTCACGGAAACGAACATTGATTTCATGTTGAATTACCATAAAACGATTACCGATAAACTCGATTTAACCGGTATCCTGGGAACCAATATGCGCAGGACGAAAACAGAAAGCGTATATGCTTCAACAAACAACGGACTTTCGGTTCCGGGAATATATGCTTTGAGTAATAGTGTCGACGCCATGCTTCCACCTGTAGAATCTTTAACCCAGGTAGGGGTAAACGGCATTTATGGAAGTGTATCGTTAGGATTTGATAATATCTATTTCTTAGATGCTACGATCCGTCGTGATCAATCTTCTACGTTACCTGAAAAAAATAATTCCTATTTTTATCCATCTGTTACCGGTAGTTATATTTTCTCTAATGTGTTATCAGCCGACTGGCTTTCATTAGGAAAACTGAGATTGAATTACGCAGAGGTTGGTAGCAGTGCCCCGGCTTTAAGTATAAAGGATACCTACACTCAAAATGCTACCTTTAGCGGTAATGCATTGGTTACTGTTCCGGATACGAAACTGAACGAGAACCTGAAACCTGAACGTCAGCGGGCATTGGAAGGTGGCTTGGAAATGAGTTTCCTGAAAAGCCGGTTAGGCTTTGATTTGGCGTTGTATAAAAACAATACGGTCGATCAGTTAATGCCGGTGTCCGTTTCGTATGCAACAGGATATGCTCAGAAATGGGTGAATGCCGGTGAAATTGAAAATAAAGGCGTTGAGTTATCCCTGACTGGTACTCCGGTTAAAACCAAAGATTTCAAGTGGGATGTGCGGGTCAACTGGGCGAAAAATAAAAATACGGTAGCTTCTTTGTACACCGATGAAAGTGGGAACAAGGTAACAAATCTTCAGATTGCAAGTTTGCAAGGTGGTGTTTCCATTAATGCCCGGGTAGGTGAGGCGTACGGTGCAATTACCGGATCTGATTTTGTGTATACCAACGGACAAAAAACAGTCGATCCAACTACCGGTCATTATTTGCTGACTCCAACCAATGATAAAGTAATTGGAAATGTCACTCCGGATTGGACTGGCGGTATCAGTAATACGTTCACCTATAAAAATTTATCGTTGAGTTTCTTGATTGATATTCAACATGGCGGTAGCGTCTTCTCCCTGGATGAATGGTACGGTTCTGGTACCGGTTTATATGCAGAATCAGTAGGTCCGAATGACTTGGGAAATCCTAAACGTAACGCCATTATATGGGCAAATCCGGATGATCATTCAAAGGGGTATTCCTCTACCAGCGGTGGAACGATTAATCCCGGCGTGTTGCCCGATGGAAGCAAGAATACTGTTCGCGTAGATAATTCGGATTATACGGCTGATGGATGGGCGGTTAGTCCGGATGCTAAATTTGTGTACGATGCTTCTTATGTTAAATTGAGGGAAGTAACAATAACCTACAATTTACCCAAGTCGGTTTATAGTAAATTATACCTGACCAATGCCTCGATTGGTGTTGTCGGTTCGAACCTGTGGATCATCTCGAAGAACCTTCCTTATGCCGATCCGGAAGCCAGTCAAAGCTCCGGAAATATCCAGGGATGGCAAACCGGTGTAATGCCAGCTACCCGTAATATCGGATTTACGTTAAACTTGCAATTTTAAAAATAAACGAATATGAAAAAGATATATTTAATGCTCATTGTGCTGATAGTTGCGGTTACTAGCTGTACCGATCAGTTTGCAGATTTCAATACGGATAAGAAAAATCCGGCTGTTGTTCCCGGAGAATCACTTTTTTCCAATTCGCAAAAAGAATTGTCCGATTATATAAACAACACCAATGTAAATATCAATATTTTTAAATTAGTATCCCAATATTGGACTGAAACAACTTATATTGATGAAGTGAACTACGATCTGATTACCCGGAATATTTCTACCGATATTTATTCAAGGGTGTATTTGCGGGTTTTGAAAGATTTAAAAGAATCGGCACAGGTAATAAGTGGTACTGATGTTCTGGCTTCCCAGGAACCGGTTAAACAAAATAAGTTGCAAATCATTGAATTGATGAATGTATATACGTATTTACAATTGGTCGACGTGTTTGGAAATATCCCTTATTCCCAGGCATTGGAGGTGAATAATGTGTATCCGAAATATGATGATGCGGCAACCATTTATAAAGATTTGTTCAAAAGGGTAGATGCAGCCCTGGCAAAACTGGATGTCACTTCCGATGGCTTTGGTCCTGCCGACTTATATTATGGTGGCGATGTTGCTTCCTGGATTAAATTTGGTAATTCGTTAAAGATAAGAATGGGTATTACAGTTGCCGATGCCAGTGATGCCGATTTACAGGCTACTGCAAAAGCTGCCGTAGAATCAGGCGCAAGTAATTGTTTTGCTTCAAACGACGACGATTGTCTGCTGAAATACCTGACTTCTTCCCCAAACTACAATCAATTATATGTTGATTTGGTTGCTACCGGCCGTCACGATTTTGTGGCTGCCAATACGATTGTTGATGTTTTAAATAATTTAGGCGATCCAAGAATTATGTCCTATTTTACCTATCCGGTTACATTCCCCTTTGCCACCAATGCGCTTGGAGCTAACAAAGACACGACTGTTACAGCCGGAAGAGGAATGTATGTGTACTATAAAAATATAGCTAACAAAGATTCGATCGTTTATAAAACAACTCCATTTACGTTGTCCGGAAAGAATGATAGTCTGGTTAAAGTTATACTGGGTGGCCAATACGGTTATTCAAATTCATACAGCCAGGCATCGCATATTGCAGCTGCTATTCAAAAACCGGAATTTCCGGGTATTATGTTAACATACACGGAAATACAGTTCTATCTGGCCGAAGCAAAAGAGAGAGGCTATAATGTCCCGAAAACTGCCGAAGAGTATTATAACGAAGGTATTAAATCTTCTTTCGATTTCTGGGGTACGCCCGGTGTAGAAGCTTATCTGGCAAAACCGGAGGTGGCCTATACAACTGCATCCGGTACCTGGAAGCAAAAGATCGGAGTGCAATCGTGGATTGCAAACTATACAAGGGGATTGGAAGGCTATAACACCTGGAGAAGATTGGATTATCCGATATTCAACATTCCTTCCATGAAAACTTCGTACGCTGACATCCCGGTCCGCTTTACGTATCCGGTAAATGAGCAGACGTTAAATGAAGTAAATTACAAAGCCGCTTCTGCTGCTATCGGAGGCGACTTGATGACCACAAAATTATTCTGGGATAAATACTAAAAGAATAGGTTGATTAAATAAAGAGGGCCGTTCAAACATTGTTTTGAGCGGCCCTCCTTTTCGTGAATCTCTGTCCGGATTTCTAAGATAAACCAAGAAAGAGTCCATTTTTTCCTGACCCGTTGCGCATCTTTCTACCTTTAATGGTGTAAATCTTTCTGGTAGCAGCTTTCACAAAAAGCCCACCAGAACCTCTTTGTTTTTGTCTGCTGTATACTTGCTAATCCAACGGACTCTGTTATGCCTTCGTTTTGGTATAAAGTGGAATCTTCCCCCCCCCTCAAGTCATAACATGCAAAGAACGAACTACGGAGTTCGTTGGATCGTGAGGTCGTTCAAAAAAGTGGCGGGGTATCTTCAGGGTATCTTCAGAAAAGCATTTTTTGTACGCAAAGACCCGGAGGCAATAAAATTGTACAACTTAAAAACAGTACTTTGCATTTTTGTGTCTTAGCGTCCTTCTCGATAATAAGATTTGCCGGAGAAGATTTACAGATAGATTTTTTTAAGGCTCTATAACGTTTTAGGGGAGTACTGCAATTTTACAACAGGAACCGGTATCGACTTCCCGGAAGCTTTTAATTCCGCTTTTACACGACCCAAAACGACACGGAACTTTGAAAGTTGATAATTTCTTTTTTAAGTTGCTGTAAAGAACACGACAGGGGAACCGCCTGGTTCGGAATACTTTTTAGAGCAGGAGGTCCTGATGCCACGGGTCGTTTCGTTTCATAAAATTATAAAATCAGGCCTTCATGTGATTCCACTAAACTGCCTATGACTACCCGCATCGTACCCGTAGCCTTCTCTTTGCCTATTTCAGGAAAAAAGAAATGATAACCGTATATAATCCGTACTTATATAAATACGGGTTATATACGGGTTATCCTAAAGTAGCATGCGATCCGGCATAGATTAGGTGGCGAATAGACAACAGGCAGCAGGAAATTGGAAAGTTTATTTCAGGAAAGTAAACCCGCCCCAAACCCCGGTTGTATCCGGGGGATAGAATAATCGGAATAAAGACCGGCCAGGAGATGGGTTTTGAATAGGGTCGTTGATAACTCAGTCAGTATAATACGACTTTACTAACTTAAAACAAAACAACTAATTCAAACCACACTGGACACACCAGGACACAAACACAAAACAGGAAAGGACACCCTAGTCAACTATCAATCTGTACGGTAAGATTATAAACACACGAGGATAGCTGAGAACAGGAATACTCGTGTTGTGTTAGCTATCAATTGCCGACTGCTTTAGCAGCCGCTGATATGCAACAAAGGATGGTGGCTTTAGCCAACCATACACGATACTGCAATCCGGATAAAGCATGGTTTTGTTCTAATACCAATTTGTCTGCCCCGTAAATGGGACGCCAATTGAAACAAGCTGTCAGATAATCCGGAACAGGGAGTCTGCCTGTTGTCGATTCTATGCCGGTTCTATGTCCGGTCGCCACTTATTCTAAGATAACCCAGGGATAACCCAGGGATAACCCAACAATAACCCAGGGATAACCCATATTTACATAGATATGGATTATCCCTGGGTTATTGTTGGGTTATCGCTGATTATGGTGTGTTTATACCTTTATCAGGTATAGAGACGGATACGAGGAGGAAGAGAGTAAGCAGCAGGTAGTTTTGGATTGAATCATTAGAGAGCCTGATTTTAGACTCCTGTTCTGTTAATCCTATTTTATCAGTGATTTCGGTTATGCGTCAGCCCGTAAAAGAAACAGTTAGCCGCTGATACCCAACACCCCAATTCATACGGGATGTTCGGATAATAAATGCGCCATGTTAAACTTAACAGAACACTCGTTTGAACCGGTGTGTCTATCGGGATTCGTTCTGTATGTTGGTAAAGTAGAACTAACTAAAATAATTGGAGGTAGTTTGTAAACACCTACACCGGGGGGATATATACCAGAAACCCGTATCGGGTTTCGAATAAGTAGAACTGCATTTTTCATACAACCAAGTTAATTGACAAAAAGGGTTTACCCACCCAATTCGTTATAGAGTCTTTTTTTATCAACTATAGCCGCTATATGGCTTTTTGAGTACCGGATGCTAATTTTGCAACCCATGGCCAGATCTGTTGCATAAAAAACTCTGTTTTTTACAATTTCAATGTAATTAGAAAAGGTTGCTAATTGTAAGTTGATAGATTAAAACCGGTACAATATGCAGAGAAAACTCTATAAATGCTATTTTTTTGCACAGTTTTCCATTCAAATTTCCTCAATACTGCCTGTTTTAAGTGTTAAATGTTTGTTTAGATAAAAAAAGTTTCTTTTCTGTTATTTCTTTTTTAGTTTGTTTACAATTATTTAAAATAATCCGTTTTAAACTAAAACTAACTATTTAAATAATTATATATCAGCGATGTATTTTATTGTTAAAGAACTAAAATAAGTTTAATTACAACGTTTTTTCGCCCGTCTATTTTGATTTGCCTACAATCTGACACAAAAAATCTGCATATTTTTTCTTTTTATCATCAAAAACACTTGTTTTTTAATTATTAATACTTTATTTTTGCAAGCTAATTAATTGAACTCATTGAAAAAAACGCAAATTAAAGAAGATTAATAAACAAAATGTTAAATTTATGAGAAAACTAACGTTCTTATTGACTTGCCTACTTTTGGTAGGTATAGGTTTGGTTAATGCTCAATCAAAATCGATTACGGGAAATGTATTTTCCGCAGATGATGGGCAACCTGTTATTGGCGCTACTGTTATGGTGAAAGGTACCACTTTGGGTACTATTACTGACGCAGACGGAAAATTTAAAATCAATTTGCCCGGAAATGCAAAGACGTTGTTAATTTCCTTTATTGGAATGAAAACAGTGGAAGTTGAGGCAAGAAATAACATGACAGTTAGACTTGAATCAGATACAAAGCAGATGGAGGAAGTTGTTGTCACAGCAATGGGGATTAAAAGATCTCAAAGGTCATTAGGTTATGCTGCTA
>JAUZOM010000040.1 GCA_030706465.1 Bacteroidota bacterium
CAAAAACAGTGTAACCCTGTTCTTTTAATTCGCTTACGAGAACATGCGTATCTTCATAATGCTTCCAGTCTACGGTATTTTCAGCCCCTAATGCTGTTTTATGGATCTCCGCATGAGGCGGTGTACTGGTAATGCCACACAGGTAAACCGCTTCCACCAGAAAAGCATCAGCCGTGCGAAACACCGAACCCACATTGTGCAGGCTCCGGACATTATCGAGTACCACCACAAGCGGCGTCTTCTTTTCTTCTTTGAACTCCGCCACCGTGAGGCGGTTCATTTCGGTTATGTTTAGTTTCTTCATAAATTTAGAAATGAGGAGTGAGAAGCGAGAGGTGAGGAATGAAGAGTGAGAGTGCGAATCAGATGTTTACATCTTCTCGCTCCTCAATACTCGTTCCACATGCCTCATTCCTCATTCCTGATTATTTTAACGCCACGATAGCCCGTTCTATAATTGTATCGATTCCTTTCGCCTGATCGGCAGCCGATAAGGCGACCTGAATAGTTGGATTAATGCCAAATTCGGTATTCTCCATGGATTTATCGTACATCGGAGACGATGAAAACCTGACCAGCCAACCGTTTGGAAGTTCGCTCGATAGCGGCAATCCGCCACCGCCACCGGTCCGGTCGCCAACAATGATGGCATTGGGTGCTTGCTTCATACGGTTCACAAAATCATTGGTTGCACTGAACGACATCCGGTTCGTAAGAATAGCTACGGGTCGTTGCCATTGGATATTTTTATTTGTCGGAGTTACAATTTCGACGGGAGATGAGAAGTCGGAATGCCCATTGCCTGTTTTGTGCCGGATATAACCGGTAACGGTTTTTTCTTTGAAGAAATAAGAAGCCAGTTGCTCGGAATAGTTTAGCGATCCGCCCCCATTGTTACGCACATCGATGATCAGGGCATGACACGATGAGAAAGAATTCATGATATTCGCTACATTCACATCCGAAAAAGCATCCGAAAAACTACCATAGTAAATATATCCGATCCTCCCGTTATCAATTTTATTATAATGCAGTCCCCCCGCAATCCGGTAATTCTTTCCCAGATACCGCGCGGAATCAAGCAGGGACGAGTTGAAGTTGGAAGGATAGTCCTGAAACCATTTCCAATAACGGCTTTCATCAAAATCAGAATACAGATTCACATGACCATCTTTGAGCTCGCTCAACATTTTTCCCATTAAATCGAAAAAAGAAACTTCAGTCGTAACCGAAGGAAGCTGTTGGTGATATACCGTATAAATTGAATCCCAGTTTATATGCTTATAGTCAAGGTAACAATAGCGCGTATCAATAATTTTCCACAACGCTTGGAAGTTGCCTTCAGGAGTATCGGGCTCCGTTGCCGGTTCATTCATACACGATGGGAGCAACACAACCGCTACAAGTAAAATTAAAATATAGTGTTTCATGATTCCGAATCTTTAATTATGCATTGTGAATTATGCATTATGAATTGATTATTAGTTCGGCGAGATAAAATTCTTCGGGGCTCGTTTTTCTCTTCCGCCAAAAGCGATCCCATCAAAAGTAGTACCTATCAGCAGACTTATTTCATTTCGCTCGAAAACCATATTGTTGGCGGAGTATTTCAAGGTACGGTACCGGAATCCAACCTGCCAGACGGAACGTTTAAATGGAATATCTAGGCTGATTTTCGGATCAATACCACGCCGGTTAATGATCGAACTGACATGCGAGATGTTCGAAAGATTCCCCACATCAAACATTTCATAATAGGATGCCCCGGCCAACGGGACATACATCCAACCAATAACAGGAGTCTCCAGTTCCAGTTGCAGCCTCAGGGTACGCTTGCGTAAAGGGATATCATACATGGCTGCTCCCGAAAGATTTAGGTTTATGGCCAGATCAACATTCCCAGGATTATTAATATTCCGGATCACCTCTTTATACCCGAAGTCAAGATCACAGTTTCCACCGGCCAGGAGTACCAACCCCTTCATCGGGCGGAAATGGTACTGCATACCCCATCCGGGTTTTATTTCCAGATAAGTCATAGATGCTGTCTGAGCCGGATTTAACAGGTACCCGACTTCCAGGTCCAATCTGCTCTGCATCGAAACATTTGTATTTGTCACTGATAAAAAGCGGCGGCTTTCGTGTTCAAATTCAATACCATTGCCTTGATACGTCAACGGCGAAAGATACGGATCGATCAGACTCAGCTTGGAAAGTCCGATGGTATTTGTCTTTGAAGTCAATAAGTATGGTTGATCTTCAATATTTTGAGCTGAAAGTATAGAACAGGATAGCAAGATCCAGCATAGCAAAATAATTTTGTTCATCTGAACTATGTAATTAGTTTAGTAGAATTACCTATACAAAAATAAGAAAAATGTTTCGGATATAGATTGTTTTTCAGCAACAAATCAATTATTAACCGGATTCCAACTCGTTGAAGGATGTTGTTTCATTTCTGGTCCCTGCTCCCCGGGGAGTATCCTCTTACCTCAGTCTTACTCCAGTTTAGGTATAAAGACATTTCAACAGGAGTTTAAAGAGGGTTCCGAGGGGGTTCGGTTAGGTCTACCTATCCGAACCCCCTCGGAACCCTATCCAAACCCTAACTGAACCCTAACTGAACCCTAACTATACCTAAACGAAAATAAGACTGAAATATGACTGCGTCCAGACTAAGAATACTTCTTTTTTTGAAAAAGAAATGCCACTTCATGGTGTTTTCCGTCTGTCCTGAAAAATTCAGATAAATGTATCCATGTCGTTTACTTAAGCGAATGAAAAAATGGCACGCGAATGGAACATTCCGGATAAGTAACCTATTTTAGAATTAAAAAGTTTCACAACGAAAATGCAGGGAAGAAAAAAACATTTTCATTGCCCTATTTCAGTCCGGTACAGCCGAGTTCGATTTGGGCAATATCTTATCCCGAACTCCGGTTATTAAAGCGAAACACCGTTTATCAGTGCGCAGAAGAATAAGAAAAGCGGTTTTAATTCCTACTATGAAGCTGCCTTAATTTCAATCTGACAAAAATAAACCAGCAAAACAAAAACACTCCCCCACTTTTATTGATAGCCCGGCATGTTAAAAATACAGGATTACTTATCTATTTCAAAATAAATAATATACAATGTAATTAGTTAAAACAGCAACTGTTTATATCCTGTTGATAAGCTGTTTAAAACAGATAATCAAACGTTCATTACCTGTTGATAAATTTATTGTGGGGAAATGTGGGGGATTCAAAATTAATTTTATACTTTTACCGTTGAAAAGAAATACCCGAATAATTATGTCAACATTTATAGGTAAATACGAAGCAAAGGCCGATGTAAAGGGAAGAATATTCATTCCTTCGGCTTATCGCAAATTATTGCCAGATGGGGAAAAAGAGCGGGTTGTCATGCGAAGGGATGCTGAAAATGATTGTTTGATCATTTTCCCGGAGCATGTATGGAATGAAAAAGTCGAAAATTTCAAATCGAAACTGGATGAATGGAATCCGGTGGATCAACTTTTATTGATGCAATTTGTTTCGGATGCAGAGTGGTTAGATATTGACTCGCAAGGTCGCATATTAATTTCGAAAAAGAACTTGCAGGCAATTGGCATTGAAAATCCAGATGTATTGTTCGTCGGAATGATTGACCGGTTTGCCGTTTGGAGCAAATCGAAATATGAACAAGCCCGAATGTCTTCATCCGATTTCGCAGCTTTGTTGAAAGAAAGGATGTTGAAGCAATAAGCGTGCGGAAACATTCTGCCTGAAGCACTAATACTCAATTGATTATTTCCCATTTTACTCAGACAATCATATCAAGACTCAGATAATCACATCAATAATAAATAAATGACAGAACCGGCCTACCATATTCCAGCTTTATTAAATGAAACAATCGAAGGGTTGAATATCAAGCCTAATGGAATTTATGTAGATGTCACCTTTGGAGGTGGCGGTCATTCGCGCGAAATATTGTCGCGTCTGGGGGAAAAGGGTAAACTGTTGGGGTTTGATCAGGATGAAGAAGCTATTAAGAACAAAATAGACGATCCACGTTTTGTATTTGTGCGCAGCAATTTCCGTTATCTGAAAAATTTCTTACGCTATCATAATATTGAGAAAGTAGATGGGATTCTGGCTGATTTAGGAGTATCTTCACATCATTTTGATGAAGCCGAACGAGGCTTTTCATTCCGGTTTGATGGGAGCCTAGATATGCGTATGAATACGAAATCAGCCTTAACCGCAGCGGTTTTGCTGAATACATATTCGGAAGAAAAACTGGCCGATGTTTTCTATTTGTACGGGGAATTGCGTAACTCACGCAAAATTGCCAAAACCATTGTTGAAGCACGTGCCAAGAGCCCTTTTGACCGGATTTTCCCGTTCATTGAAGTGTTGAAGCCTTATTTTGGCCGTGAAAGTGAAAAGAAAGATATGGCACGTGTGTTCCAGGCCCTGCGTATAGAAGTAAACAAAGAAATGGATGTTCTGAAATCTCTTTTGGAACAGAGCCTGGAAGTGTTGAATCCGGAAGGACGACTGGTCATATTGACTTACCATTCACTGGAAGACCGATTGGTGAAAAATTTTATTCGAAGCGGTAATTTCGAAGGGAAAATTGAGAAAGATTTCTTCGGGAATGTTTTATCTCCATTAAAAGCGGTAAATACCCGGGTGATAATTGCCGACGATGTTGAAATAGCACGAAATCCACGCGCCCGAAGTGCAAAGCTGAGAATTGCGACGTTACTATAAGAATGAGAGGTAAGAGGTAAGAAGTGTTATCAATTAAATGTCAGATTAAGAATTATGTGCATATTGTTGTAATTTACGATTAAGGAAATGAACTTGTTTAAAAAAATATCAGAAGCTATTCGTGGCAGTGAGGATTTCTCGGACATTAAGTCGAGCACGATCCGGGATATCTTGAACGGGAACATCCTGACCAAAAAATTCTTTCAGAAACAATATGGTTTGTTGATCATGATCGCGGTGTTGACTTTTTTGTATGTGGACAACCGGTTTTACTGTGAAACGCAATTAGCCCACGAAATTGATTTAAAAAAGAAAATTTTGGATGTAAAATACGAATCACTAACTATCTCGGCTGAATTAATGGAAATAAGCAGGGAGTCCAATGTTCTGAAGAAAGTGAATGAAAGCGGATTAAACCTGATTCAATCATCCGCACAGCCTATTGTAATTGAAGATAGTATACCCCAAAAGTAAATGTCTGACAAACGCAAAAATATTGTCCTCCGGTTTGGCATAGTTTATATTGCAATATGCCTTTCTTTTTTTGCAGTCCTCTATCGGATTGCAATTATTCAATTTGTGGAGCGCGACAAATGGCTGGCTTTAGGGGCCCAGAGTGTTAAGTCGAACATCGTTGTTAAGCCAAACAGGGGGAATATTTATGCTTGCGATGGCCGGCTCATGGCCAGTTCTATTCCTAATTATTATGTGTATATGGATTTACGCGTACCAGCCCTCCATGAAAATGATGGCAAATTGTTTAAAGACAATATTGACTCCTTAGCCATTTACTTATCCAGTTTCTTTCACGACAGATCAGCTTACGAATATAAAACCTTACTAACAAGAGCCTATAGGAGCGGTATTGGAGAGTTTCAACTTTTCCCCAAAAAAATCACCTATTCCCAACTTAAACTATTAAAGACTATTCCACTTTTTAAATTAGGACGGAATAAAAGCGGTTTGATTACCAAAGTGTTTTTTAAACGTGTCAGGCCTTTTGGTTCGCTGGCGAAACGAACCATTGGTGATATTTATGCCGATGAGGCGAAAGGTGGGAAAAACGGCATTGAATTAAGCTTTAATTCGAGTTTATTGGGGACTCCGGGAGTTTCAATCCGCCAGAAAGTGGCGAATACTTACATGGAGAATGTTCAGGTTGAGCCCATCGATGGAATGGATATTACAACGACCATTGACGTTGATTTGCAGGACATTTCCGAAAAGGCATTAATGGATGGTGTTCTAAAATTTGATGCGGCTGTCGGTTATGTAATATTAATGGAGGTTCATTCGGGTGAAGTAAAGGCTATCGTAAACATGCAACGGAATAGTGATGGTTCGTATTCCGAAAACAGGAATGGAGCCGTTTCCGATATGGTTGAACCCGGATCAACTTTTAAAGTTGTTTCTTTAATGGCTGCATTAGATGAAGGAAAGGTGAGAATTACCGATACTGTAAATACCTATAACGGCCAATATCAATTTGGCAATAGAATTATGACCGACCACAATGCCAATCACGGAGGTTATCATAAAATAACGGTTGCCCAGGCTATTTATGCATCCTCCAATATCGGTATTTCACGAGCTATTGTTAAAGCGTACGGGCATAATCCGGCAGAATTTGTCAATAAATTATATTCCATGAAGTTGAATGAGCGAATGAACATTGAAATACCCGGTGCCGCCGCTCCGTTTATCCGCCACCCCAATGATAAATCGCACGAATGGTCGAATACCACATTACCTTGGATGTCTGTAGGTTATGAGACTCAGATTCCGCCTATCTATACCCTGGCATTTTACAATTCCATTGCGAACGATGGGAAACTAATACGGCCGTTTTTTGTGAAATCGATTAGTAAAAATGGCCAAATCGTCAAGGAGTTTAGGACAGAAGTCATTAACCCTGCTATCTGTAAGCCAACGACGCTGAAAGATATTCGCTCCACCTTGTTAGGTGTGGTGGAGAATAAAATGGGAACTGCCCAATGTGTCAAGTCAAAATATGTACGGATAGCAGGAAAATCAGGGACTGCCCAGATTTCGCAAGGGAAAGGCGGGTACAAAGCCGGAGGTACTAAACATCAGGTATCATTTTGCGGATACTTTCCTTATGAACATCCGCTTTACAGTTGCATCGTTGTAATGCGTCAACCCGGCATAGGATACGCATCCGGCGGCACTATGACGGGATCGGTATTTAAGAATATTGCCGAACGTGTTATGGCATTAAATTCAAACAGGAAACCGAATCATGTCGACACCGATTCAATCGATGCGGAACACTTTATTCCGGTTACGAAAGTCGGCTATTATAAAGCAATAAAAACCGTTATGAACAGTCTTCGATTACCATTGAAAGGTAATTCAACCGATTGGGTAAAAGCATTTGCCGATGAGAAGCAAACCCGGACCGAGAAGATTGTTGTCACGAAGAATGTAGTTCCGGATTTAAATGGAATGGGAGCTAAAGATGCTGTCTTTATACTTGAAAATATGGGATTAAATGTTCAGGTCCAAGGCCGCGGCAAGGTGGTTGCACAAAATATGAAACCAGGCACCTTTGCCCGGAAAGGAAGCTCGATATTAATCAATCTTCAATAAATCAATTTAAGAAAATTGTAGAATATGATATTAACGGATATATTGCAAAATGTTATTTTGCTGAAAACAATTGGAAAAACGGAGTTGGATATTCAAAATATCCAATTTGATTCGCGCAGAGTAGAAATAGGGAGCGTCTTTGTGGCTACCCGTGGAACAGCTTCTGATGGACATGAATATATTCCAATGGCTATTGAAAAAGGAGCTTTAGCAGTAGTTTGCGAAGAAATTCCGGATGAGATTAATCCAGCCATCACCTATATTAAGGTTGAGAACAGCTCGGATGCCCTTGGAAAAATGGCTTCTGCCTGGTATGATTTTCCTTCTTCGAAAGTTATATTAGTTGGTGTGACAGGTACCAATGGAAAAACTACCATAGCCACTTTATTATACCAGCTTTTCCGTCAGTTGGGCTATAAGTCAGGCTTGCTTTCCACCGTTTGTAATTACGTGGATGAACTGGCCATTGAAGCAACCCACACCACTCCTGACGCATTGGAATTAAACGGATTATTGGCTCAAATGGTAGCTGTGGGATGCCAATATGTCTTCATGGAAGTCAGCTCACACTCTATTGAGCAACGTCGAATTGCCGGATTGGAATTTGCCGGTGGTATTTTTACCAATATAACCCGTGACCATATTGATTATCACCATACTTTTGAGAATTATCTAAAAGCGAAAAAACAGTTCTTTGATGAATTGCCGGAAAATGCTTTTGCACTTACCAATGCAGATGACAAAAATGGTTTTGTAATGCTTCAAAACTCAAAAGCCAAGAAATATACTTACTCACTTCGCACCTTGGCCGATTTTAAGACCCGTATTTTAGAACATGGCTTTGAAGGCATGCTGCTCGACATGAATGACAAGGAAGTTAATGTTTCGTTTATCGGGAAGTTCAATGCCAGCAATTTGTCTGCTGTCTTTGGAGCAGCCATCTTGCTTGGACAAGATAAAACTGAAGTATTGCGGATTATCAGTTCACTTCATTCTGTTGCGGGTCGTTTTGAAACGTTTCATGCACCTTCAGGATATACTGCCATCGTGGATTATGCCCATACCCCGGATGCATTAACCAACGTGATTGAATCCATCAACCAGATTTTACAAGGGAACGGACGGTTGATTACCGTAGTAGGTTGCGGTGGAAACAGGGACAAGGGTAAACGCCCCATGATGGCACATGAAGCCGTTAACGGCAGTTGGAAAACTATTTTGACTTCCGACAACCCACGCTTTGAAGAGCCTCAGGACATTTTAAATGATATGTTAACAGGACTAGATATGACAGAAAAAGCCAAAAGCCTGACTATCGTTGATCGTCGGGAAGCAATACGTACGGCTTGTTCCCTAGCCCAGGCAGGCGATGTTGTGTTGATTGCCGGCAAAGGGCATGAAGATTACCAAATTATTCAAGGAGTAAAGCATCATTTTGACGACAGAGAAGAAGTAAAGAAGTGTTTTTAATGGAATAATGTGTCAATCTGTTGTTCCAGACAGTTACTTACAAATCTGCTTATAAGATAACGTGTTATTAACTATTAACTATGAATTATTAATTGTGAATTAATATGCTGTATCATTTATTCCAATATTTAGAAAAGATATTCGTTTTCCCGGGATCTCACTTGTTTAATTACATTTCATTCCGGACGGGACTGGCATTTATAATGGCACTTTTGCTTTCGACCATGTTAGGTCGACGGATAATTAATTATCTGCAAAAGAAACAAATTGGGGAAACCATCCGAGATTTAGGACTTGAAGGGCAAATGAAGAAAAAGGGAACACCTACCATGGGGGGAATTATCATCATTATTGCCATATTACTGCCAACGTTTCTGCTGGCAAATCTGACAAATACCTACGTGATCCTCATGCTGATAACGACGGTTTGGTTAGGTTTAATCGGATTTTTGGATGACTATATCAAAGTTTTCCGTAAAAACAAGGAAGGCTTAAGTGGCCGGTTTAAAATAGTCGGTCAGGTAGGTTTGGGATTAATTGTAGGTATGACTATGTATCTGAGTCAAGATGTGGTGATTCGTGAAAATAAAGAAGTAAAAGGTAAAACGGAACGGGTTGTAAAAGTCCTTTATTCAAAGCATGATGTAAAATCGACAAAAACGACCATTCCGTTTGTTAAAAACAATAACTTAAATTACGCCGATGCTTTTAAATGGACCGACAGACCTCAACGGTACGGCTGGATTTTATTTGTGTTGGTCGCTATCTTTATTGTTACAGCCATTTCAAACGGTGCAAATCTAACGGATGGATTGGATGGACTTGCAACCGGGTCTTCTGCTATTATGGGAGTGATTCTTGGAATCCTGGCCTATGTATCCGGTAATATCAATTATTCCGGATACCTGAATATCATGTATTTACCGGGTACCGGCGAACTGCTGATTTTTGCAGGGGCATTTATCGGTGCCACTATTGGTTTCCTATGGTATAATGCTTATCCCGCCCAGGTATTCATGGGTGATACAGGAAGTTTAACCCTGGGTGGACTTATTGCCGTTTTTGCAATTGCCATTCGGAAAGAATTACTGATTCCAATTTTGTGCGGTGTTTTTATTGTTGAAAATTTATCTGTTGTATTGCAGGTTTCCTATTTTAAATTTACAAAAAGACGCTTCGGTGAAGGTAAACGAATTTTTAAAATGACGCCGTTGCATCACCATTATCAAAAACAGGGAAATGCCGGCATACAGGCGATCTTTCAACGGCCGATACAAGCGATGCCAGAATCGAGAATTGTGATCCGATTCTGGATTGTAGGAATTATATTGGCTGCAATAACAATTATTACATTGAAAATCAGATAGCACTAAATCCTTTAAAGGGGACTTTTAGAGAAAATTGATAAATTGATATTTTTATAAGAAAATTAATTTAATATTCCCCTTCAGGGGCCAGGGATATTTATGAAAAGAATAGTAATTTTAGGTGGAGGCGAAAGCGGTGCGGGAGCAGCTGTATTAGCTAAGAAACAAGGTTTTGAGGTTTTTCTTTCCGATTTATCGGAAATAAAAACCGAATACAAGGCATTATTAGATCAATATGATATCCAGTGGGAAGAAAAGCAACATACAGAAGACTTGATTCTGAACGCTGTTGAAGTCATTAAAAGTCCGGGGATTCCGGAGAAAGCGCCGATAATTAAAAGATTGCATGCCCTGGGGACGCCAATTATTTCTGAAATTGAATTTGCGGGACGTTACACGAAAGCCAAAATGATTTGTATAACCGGAAGCAATGGAAAAACCACCACTACCATGCTGGTTTATCATATTTTAAAAAATGCGGGCTTGAATGTCGGCTTGGCAGGAAATGTAGGACAAAGCCTGGCTTTGCAGGTTGCAAATGACACTTATGATTATTTTGTGGTTGAATTAAGTAGTTTTCAATTAGATGGCATGAAAGAATTTAAAGCTGACATTGCCATATTAATGAATATTACGCCCGATCATTTAGACCGGTATGAATACAATTTTCAGAATTATGTGGATTCTAAATTTAGAATAACACAAAATCAAACAGAAAAAGACGCATTTATTTTTTGGGAGAACGATCCTGTTATTAGGGCAGAGCTTTCAAAGCGTAATATACAATCAACCCTATATCCGTTTGCCATTGAACGAAGCGAAAAAACAAAGGCTTTCATCGAACAAGATGAATTAATAATAAGAACTCTAAAAACTCTATTTACCATGCCAACTTCAGAATTAGCATTGCAAGGCATTCATAATACCTACAATTCGATGGCTGCCGGACTGGCCGCCTCTATCGTGAATGTCAGGAAAGAGAGTATCAGACAATCGCTACAGGATTTTCAAGGCGTGGAACATCGTCTGGAATATGTTGCAACAGTGAAAAACGTACGTTTTATCAACGATTCCAAAGCAACGAATGTCAACTCATGCTGGTATGCACTTCAAAGCATGAAAACACCGGTTGTGCTTATTTTAGGCGGGACCGATAAAGGGAATGATTATGCTGAAATAGAGGAACTGGTTCGGGAGAAAGTGAAAGGATTAATTTTTTTAGGACTGGATAATAAACCGTTGCATAGTTTCTTTGATGGAAAAATATCCAATATCGTTGATGTACAATCAATGGAAGATGCCGTAAAAGCATCCTACGAAATGGCAGATAATGGAGACACGGTTTTACTTTCGCCGTGCTGTGCCAGCTTCGATTTATTTAAAAATTATGAAGATCGAGGCAGGCAGTTTAAAAACCTGGTAAGAAATCTTTGATTAGTATAGCTGTCTAACAATCCAGCAGATATGGAAACTCTTCTAAAAAAATATTTCAAAGGTGACGCAACTTTGTGGATTGTGTTTTTTTCCCTGTGCATCCTTTCGATCATTGAAATGTACAGTGCTTCAAGCACCCTGGCCTACAAAGCATCCAACCATGCCACGCCGGTGCTTCGTCATGTCGGTTTTTTAGCAGGCGGAGTATTGATTGCTTTTTTAGTCCACACGATTCCATACCGGTTTATCCGTATCTTTTCTTACCTGGGTTTATTTATTTCAACAGCATTATTAATTTTTGTTCTTTTCAAGGGACATAGTGAAAACGATGCAGCCCGTTGGCTGGTAATTGGAGGCGTTCAATTTCAACCTTCAGAATTGGCTAAACTATCTGTGATTATTGTAGCTGCCGATTTGATTTCCAGAATCAGGGATAACGCCAAGGATGAATGGATCTATTTCCGAAATACGATGATCATGTTGATTGGGGTTTGTGGTTTGATATTGCTTGAAAACTTCTCGACAGCCTTTATCTTATTTTCAGTTGTTTTTATCATGATGTTTATCGGCCGAATATCGTTTAAATATTTGGGGTCAATGGCTGGTATCCTGATAGTCACATTGGTTATCGGATATGGAGCTATAAAAACTATTCCTGAAGGATCAATGCCTCACATGTTCAAACGCGCCTATACCTGGGCAGCCAGAATCGAAAGGCATTCCGACAAAGAAGGGAAAGCAAATAAATATGTCATAAACGACAAGAACCGGCAGGAGAAATATGGCCAGATTGCGATTGCCCGGGGTGGAATTTTTGGTGTTATGCCCGGCAACAGTATAGAACGGGACTATCTACCCCAGGCATATTCCGATTTTATTTACTCCATCATCGTTGAAGAAATGGGGTTTATTGGGGGTTTTGTAGTAATCATACTTTACCTTATCCTACTTTTTCGAGCGGGTAAGATTGCAACAAACTGTACTTCCGTTTTTCCTGCCATTCTGGTAATTGGACTTTCGTTGATGATTGTTATCCAAACGTTTATAAACATGTCTGTAGCAACGAGTTTAATTCCGGTCACCGGCCAACCATTGCCTCTTATCAGCAGAGGAGGAACATCTATCTTGATAACGTGCATTTATTTTGGAGTCATCTTAGGTATAACGCGTCAAATAAAAAGCGAAGAAGAACCTGTTGATGAAGAATTTGTAAAACAAGAAGATCCACTCCCTGTAGTTGAATTGGAAAGTTTGTAATTGATTTTTAATTGTGTAATTTTGCAAAATTTATCACCATTATCTTGAAGATAAAACAATGAAAACAAAGGTACCTAAATTTATAATCAGTGGTGGTGGAACCGGAGGACATATTTTCCCAGCCATCAGCATTGCTAATGCCCTGAAAAAAAAAATCCCCGAAGCCGAAATTCTTTTTGTAGGGGCCCTTGGACGGATGGAGATGGAACGTGTACCTGCTGCAGGTTATCCTATTGAAGGCTTGCCTGTCAGTGGTCTCGATCGAAAAAATATTCTTCGCAACGTGAAAGTTCTATGGAATTTACTACACAGTATGGTATTGGCACGTCGAATTATAAGTCGTTTCAAGCCAGACGTCGTGATCGGGGTAGGTGGTTATGCCAGCGCTCCCACTCTACGGGCCGCCTCGGCATTAGGAATACCGACTTTAATTCAAGAACAAAATTCATATGCCGGAGTTACAAATAAGATGCTGGCAAAAAAGGCAAAAAAAATCTGTGTTGCATACGACCGTATGGAACGTTTCTTTCAGAAAGAGAAAATTGTGCTCACGGGCAATCCGGTTCGACAAGATTTGTTCTCGGTAGCGCCAAAATCACCGGAAGCCTATGAATTCTTTGGTTTAGATCCAGCAAAGAAAACTATTTTAATAGTTGGCGGAAGTTTGGGTGCCAGAACAATAAATCAAAGTATCATTGCGGGATTGAAAGAGCTATCGAAAACAGAGATTCAAATTATCTGGCAGACTGGCAAATTCTACATTGAAAATGCCCGTAAGGCAGCAGAATCTTTTACATCCCGGAATTTATTGGTGACCGACTTTGTATCGCGGATGGATTTTGCCTATTCAATTGCCGATTTAGTAGTTTCGAGGGCCGGGGCAAGTTCCATTTCGGAATTATGTTTATTGGCAAAACCTGTTATTTTAGTTCCTTCGCCTAACGTTGCCGAAGATCATCAAACTCAAAATGCGTTAGCTTTGGTAAGAAAAGATGCAGCTGTATTAATAAAAGATTCAGACGCTATCGGGCAATTGGTAACAAAAGCTATTGAAATGATTAACAACAAGCCTGAATTGACCAAATTGAGCAAAAACATACAAAAGCTGGCTGAAAAAGATTCAGCTGACAGGATTGCATCAGAAGTAATGAGATTAATGGATTAAGGAACAGGATGACCAGTTTTAGCATATAGGCCATAAACATAAATACGAGACTTTATACACAAGGAAAAATGAATAAGTTTACAAAATATTATTTTTTAGGAATAGGTGGCATAGGGATGAGTGCTTTGGCTCGTTATTTCCATACGAAAGGATTCCAGGTTGCCGGTTACGATCGTACTGATACTAAATTGACATCTAGTTTATCAGCAGAGGGAATAAAAGTTATCTTTAATGAAGACGTAAATGAAATTCCTTTCGTTTTCACGAAACCGGAGAACACCTTGGTGGTAATTACCCCCGCAATTCCCAAGGATCATCCGCAATTAAAATACTTTAGGGAAAACAATTTTGTTATTCAGAAAAGGGCACAGGTGCTGGGCGACATAACACGTCAAAGCAAAGGGATTTGTATCGCAGGGACTCATGGAAAAACTACAACCTCTACGATTACAGCCCATTTACTCTATCAGTCACAAGTCTCATGCAATGCTTTCCTGGGAGGAATTGCGAATAATTACAATACAAATTTATTGCTCTCCGCCGAGAGTAATCTGGTTGTAATTGAAGCTGACGAATATGATCGTTCGTTTCATCAACTTTCACCTTATATGGCTGTGATTACATCCGTCGATCCGGATCATTTGGACATTTACAAAACAGCAAAAGCTTTTCATGAAAGCTTTGAGTATTTCACTTCGTTGATTCGACCCGGCGGAGTTTTAATAATGCGTAAAGGAATTGACATTGTACCTCAACTGCAAAAAGGCGTGAAACTCTATACCTACTCAATGGACGATGGCGGAGACTTCTATGCAGAGAATATTAAGACTGTAAATGGAGAGATTCACTTCGATTTTGTAACTCCAAACGACCGTATATCCGATGTCAGGTTGGGTGTACCGGTTCGTATTAATGTTGAAAACAGTATCGCTGCCATGTCGTTGGCCTGGTTAAATGGCGTTTCACCCGAAGAACTTCGCACTGGGATATCATCATTTTCAGGAATATACCGTCGATTCAATATAGTTTATAAATCTGATAAGGTTGTCTTTATGGATGATTATGCTCATCATCCAAGTGAATTAAAGGCAAGCATTTCCTCCATACGAAATTTATACCCGGAACGGAAGATAACCGGTATTTTTCAGCCGCACTTATACACCCGCACGCGTGATTTTGCACCGGCCTTTGCAGAAGCCTTGTCTCTACTTGATGAGCTAATTTTACTGGATATTTATCCGGCCCGCGAATTGCCTATCAAAGGTGTTGATTCAGAGCTTATTCTTCGCGATGTTAAACTTAAAAACAAAACATTGTGCTCCAAAGAAAATCTATTACCTTTGCTGAAAGAAAAGCAGTTGGAAGTTTTGGTTACTTTTGGAGCTGGTGACATTGATAAATTGGTTCCATTGATTAAAGATCAATTGAAGAAAGACTACAATTGAAAATTAAAATTTAATTATGAAACCCATCTGGAAATACATATTAATATGCCTTTTTACCATCCTGGTAACAGGTTACTTCGTATTTTCTTTGTGGTATTTTTCTGGAAGAGAAAAGGGAAATGTGTGTCGAAACCTAGAGATTAAGATGGCTGACAGTTCAAGTATTCATTTGATTACTCAAGCTGACATTGCACAAATTCTCGAACAAAATGATTTAAATCCGTTGGGTAAGACAATCAAATATATTCGAACTGAATCTATTGAAGAAATTCTACACAAAAACCCAATGATTAAAGTCGCTGAATGTTATAAATCACCTAATGGAACAGTTACAATCAGGATCCTTCAACGTTGTCCAAAATTCAGAGTAGTCGGATTTGGTAGTTATTACATAGATATTGACAGGAAACCTATGCCGGTTTCAACGAACTATGCAGCTTATGTGCCTGTAGTTTCAGGACGGGTAACGGTTTCAATGGTAACCGGAAAGATGTTTGATTTTGTGTCCTATATTGAAGATAATCCATTTTGGAATGCTCAAATAGAACAAATCTTTGTTCGTGAGGATATGAAGATAGAACTTGTTCCCCGCGTAGGCGATACCATTATTATTTTAGGTACGCTCGATGATTATCAATCTAAGCTTGAAAAATTATATAAACTATATCTGAAAGGTTTCAATGTAATAGGTTGGAATAAATATAAATTTGTTGATTTGGAGTACAAAGACCAGATTGTGTGTAGTAAAGTTGCACAACAAGTTGCACAAACTAAGGGAATGTATGAAGAAAAAAAAGATAGTATTATTGCCAGTAAATTATGATTTCAAATAAACTAATAGCGATAGATTTCGGAAGTACTCGAATTTCGGCAATGGCAGCTGAAGTGCTTGAAAATGGCGCTTTAAAAATATATACCGAAGAATCAAAAACATCGGATGATGTGAAATGGGGAATTGTGGAAAAACCGTCGGGAGCTTCATTCAAAGTAAGCGAGCTGCTTAAAACGCTGAAAAGCAAAGTAAAGATGCCTGACATTACCCATGTTTCAGTTAGTGTTGGGGCAAAGAGCATGAAACATCTTTCGATTTCCATTAGTCGATTCGTAGGAAAACCGAACGTTGTCTCCGATGATTTGTTGGAAGATATGTTAGACGAATGTGAACGAAAATCACAACAACCCGATATAACGATTTTCGACATTATACCGGTTATATATTTGCTTGATGGGAAGAAAATGGATGATCCTGTTGGTCATAGGGCAAATCAAATAACTGCTATTTACAATGTGATTCTTGGAAATTCCATTATTAAATCGGAATTGGAACGCTGCTTTGACCGAACAGGAATTGTTCTGGAATATAATCCTCTGGCTGCAGAGGCTTTATCCACCGTTGTTTTTGAAGATATGGAGCGGGAAGTCGGCTGTGCTTTAATAAATTTTGGAGCGACTACCACCACATTGGCGGTTTACCACGATGGTGCTCTTCAACATTTGTTGGTGGTACCATTGGGTGCAAAAAATATTACGAAAGATATACAGGAATTGGGAATAAACGAAGCCAATGCTGAAAGATTAAAATGTTTGAAAGGATGTGCATTGGAATCGATGGTGGATGACCCAATGTATATTCAAATCGCTTCTGTAGAGGAAGGAAACCCGCCGGTTCGAATCTCAACTAAATTTCTTGCAACCATAATTGAAGCGAGACTGGAAGAGATATTGCAGCCTGTTTTTGATGTAATAGCCAAATTACCATTCAAATTGGAAGCAGGAATCGTAATTACAGGTGGCGGTTCTAAATTGAAAAATATCACCGATTTCATTGCAGAAAAATCCGGACTCTATGCCCGGTTTGGAGATCATTCCGAATGGCTCTCTGAAGACACGAACGAAAAGTTTCATGATCCTATGTATGCTCAATTAATTGGTACGATTTTACTCACTAACGAATATCGAAAAGAGCATCCAATTGAAGAAACGATATTAAAACCTGAGAAAGCCCCCAAAATAAAGAAAAATCTGGGAGAAAAGCTTAGTAATCGCTTTTTTGATTTTTTCAACGATGATAATAAGCTTAATTAAGAATTATCAGTAGTAAAAAAATTTATAGTTGATAGTGATACAGCAGAAATGTGATTTATAATCATATTTAAATATTTAAGCTCCTCAATCTTGAGACTCAATGCTGGCAAAAGTGGCTTGATGCTATAATAAATTATAAATTGAAAATTAAGAAATCGTAAATTATATTATAAAGATATGGGATATTTAGACGACAGCTTGCCCTTAGAATTACCACTTATTGACAGCTCAATTATCAAAGTTATTGGCGTCGGTGGTGGAGGCGGAAATGCAGTTAATCATATGTACCGCCAGGGAATAACGGACGTATCATTTGTTGTTTGTAACACTGACAATCAAGCATTGGTAAAATCACCTGTGCCAACAAAAATACAGTTAGGAATTGACACTACCGAAGGGTTGGGTGCAGGCGGGAAACCAGAGGTTGCACGACTGGCAGCAGAAGAATCCATTGATAAAATTCAGGACCTTCTAAAAGACAACACCAAGATGGTTTTTATAACCGCTGGTATGGGTGGTGGAACCGGTACAGGTGCTTCCCCGGTAGTTGCAAAAGCTGCTCATGATTTAGGTATTCTAACCGTTGGCATTGTAACAATTCCTTTTGCATTTGAAGGAACAGTGAAAATCAGACAAGCCCTGGAAGGTGTTGCTGCTTTAAGCGAACATGTTGATGCTATTTTGGTGATTAATAATGAGAAACTGAAACAGATTTATCCTGACCTAGAGCTTTCAAATGCTTTTGCCAAAGCAGATGATGTCTTGACAAATGCTGCTAAAGCAATTGCAGAAATAATTACAGTTCCCGGTTATATAAACACTGACTTTGCAGATGTATACAGTATAATGAAAGACGGAAACGTCGCTATCATGAATACCGGATATGCTTCAGGCGAAGGTCGTATCACCAAAGCAATCGAAGATGCACTTAATTCTCCGTTGTTAAATACAAATGATGTAAGTGGGGCAAGCAAAATTCTGTTAAGCTTATATTGTTCCACTACCGACCAAATCAGGATGGAAGAAGTAGAACAGATTCATGAATTTATGTCGAAAGTTGGGGAGAATGTTCAGGTTATTTGGGGAGCTAGTTTTGATGATGAATTGAAAGAAAATGTAAAGATTACGTTGATTGCTACTGGTTTTGATGTAAGTGACATTCCCGGGATGCCTGCAACGGTCGCTAAAGCACACTCCAACAAACCAGTAATGAGTATAGAGGCCTCTAGATTTTATGAGGCTCCCAAAAAGGAAGTTGAACCTAAAGTTATCTTACAAGAGAAAGAAGATCCCGAAGTTCAGAAGAAAGCGGATACAGAAAAAGCCTTTGAACAATACTATGGCAAACTGGAACAACCTGAAGTTGACCCGGAACCAGATATGCCTGTATTTACTCTTGATGATTTGGAAGATGAAACTACCCTGAAGAATATTGAGAGCATTCCGGCTTGGAAAAGAAGGTTGATGAAATAATGTGCTGGTCCGCTGATGTAATGATGAACAATTAAGCAAATCAACTATTTCAGCTAATTAATGCCAATCAACCAACTAAAGCTATTCAACCAATTAACTTATTAACTAAAATAAATATGGACGAACTTTTTGATAGAGTAAGTGGTGACATAAAAGCCGCCATGTTGGCCCGAAACAAAGTAGCATTGGAAGCTTTGCGGGGTATAAAAAAAGAATTCTTGGAAGCTAAAACCTCTAAAGGCAGCGATGGGACTTTGTCCGATGAAGTAGCCACGAAGATTCTTCAGAAAATGGTCAAACAGCGTAAAGAATCTGCTCAAATCTACACTGAACAAAATAGATCGGATTTAGCTGAAAACGAACTGGCAGAAGTCGCTGTTATTGAAAAGTATTTGCCAGCTCAGATGACAGATGCCGAACTAGAAAATGCTGTCGCTGACATCATTGCACAAATTGGAGCAGCAGGGCCACAAGATCTGGGGAAAGTAATGGGTGTGGCCAGTAAACAATTAGCTGGAAAAACCGAAGGAAAATTGATTTCGGAAAAAGTAAAAACATTGTTGGCTAGATAACAGATTCATCACATTTAAATAACCTCTAAGAATTAAAATCTTAGAGGTTATTTGTTATAAAAAACTGTTGAAATATCAAACTTTAATTGAATAAACTATCTTTGCTGAAAATATCTATAAAAAAGTAATCTGATTATAAAAAATAATGAATAAACTTCTAATTATAGACGATGAAGATCAAATTCGCAAGTTGCTATCGCGTTTATTGGGGCTTGAAGGATATGAAGTATTTCAGGCTTCCGACTGTCATAATGGTCTGAAACAGGCTGAAATTCATATGCCGTTGGTTATCCTGTGCGATGTGCGGCTGCCTGATGGTAGTGGAGTGGATCTGATTGCAAAGATTAAGAAGGTGTGCCCATTGACTGAAATTATTATGCTTACTGCTCACGGGAATATTCCGGATGGTGTTCAGGCAATTAAAAACGGAGCATTTGATTATATTACAAAAGGCGACGACAACAACAAAATCATTCCATTGATCAGCAGGGCAATGGAAAAAGCCTTAATGAGTAAACGACTAATACAGCTTGAAGCTGAAGTTGGTCAGAAATACTCTTTTGAAAATATATTAGGTAAAAGCAAACAGATTAAAGAAGCGATCTCTTTGGCAAAGAAGGTTGCCGCAACTGAAATCCCGGTACTATTAACAGGGGAGACAGGAACAGGGAAAGAGGTATTTGCGCAAGCCATTCATGTGGCCGGGTCGCGTAATAATAAATCATTTGTTGCTGTCAACTGCTCTGCTTTCAGCAAAGATTTACTTGCAAGTGAAATGTTTGGCCATAAAGCCGGCTCATTTACCGGAGCAACAAAAGATAAAAAAGGGTTGTTTGAGGAAGCTAATAATGGGACGATCTTTCTGGATGAGATTGGCGAAATGGAATTTGAACTCCAGGCTAAATTGCTCCGTATAATTGAAACGGGCGAGTTTCTAAAAATCGGTGACACGAAGCCTACAAAAGTAAATGTACGAATAATCGCTGCCACCAACCGGAATCTCCAGAAAGAAATTGAAGAAAATCATTTCCGCGAAGACTTATTCTACCGGCTATCGGTATTCCAGATTCACCTTCCATCTCTTCGCGAACGGCAGGAAGATATCGAGATTATTGCAAGGTCATTCATTGAAACCTTTGCATCAAAACTTTCCAGAAAAATACTGAGTATTAGTCCCGATTACATACATACATTAAAGAGTCATAGTTGGCGGGGAAATATCCGGGAACTTAGGAATGTGATTGAAAGGAGCCTCATTGTTTGTAGTAATGAATCACTGACACTGGAAGATCTTCCGATGGAGATATTAAATGACCAACGGGAAGAAATTATAGGGAAAAAATCATCCGATTTTGAAATGACAGGCATGGAACGACGTCATATTGCCCGTGTTCTTCAATATGCAAAAGGGAATAAAACAGAAGCTGCGCGATTACTTAAAATTGGGTTAACCACCCTATATCGGAAGATTGAGGAATATGGACTGTAATGTTTAAGAATTTCTTTGTAATCGAATCTGACAAGATCATTTTGCACAAGACATATACACAATATTGTTATCAAATGTCATTATATCCAATCATTATGATTGAAATATAATCAATTTATTGTATTTTTGTCATGTATTAGTTATGTTTTAATAATAATGAAAAAGGTGGAAAATAATAAAGCTGAGCATTTAAGCAAATTTGGTTTTTTAGGTTTAATTGTTACGTTAGGAATTGTTTACGGTGATATTGGAACCTCTCCGTTGTATGTTATGAAAGCCATTATTGGTGCCAATAGAAATATAGACATAAACTACATATTAGGAGCTGTTTCTTGTATTATTTGGACGTTGACATTACAAACGACTGTAAAATATGTAATTATAACCTTACGAGCCGATAATAAAGGAGAAGGTGGAATATTGGCATTATATGCACTGGTTCGTAAAAGCAAGAAAAAATGGTTATATGTTATTGCTGTCATTGGTGCCAGCACATTAATTGCAGATGGTATTATCACACCCTCCATTACAGTCGTCTCTGCCATCGAAGGATTGAAAGGGCTAAACAGCGAAACACCGGTTGTTCCCATAAGTATTCTCATTATCTCACTTCTCTTTATTATTCAGCAATTTGGAACAAAGGCTATCGGGAAATCATTCGGCCCGATTATGGTCATTTGGTTTAGTATGCTGGGAGTCCTCGGTTTAATGGAAATCTCAAAATTCACGCTGATATTAAAGGCGTTCAATCCTTATTATGCTATCAATCTGTTGATAAATTACCCCAATTGGTTTTTAATTCTTGGGGCCGTATTCTTATGTACGACAGGTGCCGAAGCTCTTTATTCTGATTTGGGCCATTGCGGGATTAAGAATATAAGAGTCAGTTGGGTCTTTGTCAAAACAACACTGATTTTAAACTATCTGGGACAAGGAGCCTGGGTTCTTACCCATTTAAGGAACCTGACAGGAGCTACCAATCCTTTTTACGCCATTATGCCTGAAAGCTTTCTGATTTTTGGCGTAATAATGGCAACATTTGCGGCTATCATTGCCAGCCAGGCTCTTATCAGTGGATCGTTTACCATTTTCAGTGAAGGTATGAGCCTGAACTTTTGGCCACGCCAACGGATTAAATATCCAACCGAAGTAAAAGGACAATTATATATTCCGTTTATAAACTGGTTTTTGTACATCTTTTGTGTCATGGTGGTGATGTTCTTCCGTACTTCAAGTAATATGGAGGCTGCCTATGGATTGTCGATTACCATTACTATGCTGATGACTACTTTATTACTTAGTTTTTACTTGAAGAAACAAAACATTAAAACAATTTTTGTTGCTCCATTTATAGCTTTATTTTTAGCAATTGAGTTTTCGTTCCTGACTGCCAACATGTTCAAATTCTTGCATGGAGGGTGGGTTACAATTTTAATTGCCGGTGTTATTTTTATGATAATGCTTGTGTGGTTTAATGCGCGGATTATCAAAAACAAACACGTACAATTTCTCAATATTAGATCCTATTATAAAATTCTTTCCGATCTTAGCAAAGATATTACTATCCCGAAATACTCCACTAATCTGGTGTACTTAAGTAAGGCAAACCTGAAAACAGATATCGAAGGAAAAATAATTTACTCTATCATAAACAAGCAGCCCAAACGGGCTGATAATTATTGGATTTTACATATTGACCATGTGGATGATCCGACCACTTTCGAATACACTTTCGAAAAGTTGATTCCCGATACGTTATATCGTATTGAAATAAAGCTCGGTTTTCAGGTTCAGCCGTTAATCAATCTATATTTCCGCCAGATTATCGACGAATTGGTTGAGAATAAAGAATTCGACTTAACCAGCAATTATCCATCCTTGAGAAAGAACAACATCCCGGGTGATTTCCGGTTTGTTATTATTCATCGTGTTTATAATCAAAATATGGGATTCCGGTTTAAAGAACGAATGACCATGAATCTGTATAATGTCATTAAGCATTTGGGTATAACCGATTCAAGGGCTTATGGTCTTGATACCAGCAGCGTCATGGTTGAATCGGTTCCATTAGTAATAAACAGGGAATATAAAAACAAGATAAAAAGGGCAATCCTGTGATCTGGTTCTATTTTAAGTCAAAAGCCTTCCATTATAACATGCAACCCTTCCATTTTGGAAGGGTTTTCTTTTTGTATAAAGATTGCAAAAACAAACTAAAACATACAACTACAACATGTTATTATACTTCAATCAAGTTTGGTATGAATTTAGCAGATAAAATATCCTAAACTAAGTGTGCCCAATGTTCGAATAGGTAGCGAACTAAATTAATAGTAGTCCACTAGTAAAAAAGAAATGTGTTTTTAGTTAATTTAAATTTTTAAATAATGACGGAAGAGAAGAATTACTTACACAGTGTAAAAAAGAAGATTATCGGGAAACCGCTTGATTTAACCGATAGCCGAACGTTCAGCCACATTTCATTAATTGTTTTCTTTGCCTGGGTAGGCTTAGGTTCCGATGCATTATCATCCTCCTGCTATGGACCGGAAGAAATATACAAGAACCTTTCCATTCACACGAATCTTTCACTTATCGTAGGATTACTGACTGCCTTTACTATTTTCATCATTAGTACCAGTTATTCCCAGATTATTCGATTATTTCCCCATGGAGGAGGTGGTTACTTGGTTGCCAGTAGGTTGATATCTCCTAAAGTTGGTATGATCTCCGGGTGTGCATTATTAATCGACTACGTATTAACCATATCAATCTCTATATCGAGTGGTGCCGATGCGGTGTTCAGTTTTTTGCCCATTCAATTCCATGAATACAAAGTATTTTTTGCAATCTTCATTTTGCTGGTTCTTACGGTGTTAAATTTACGTGGTGTAAAAGAGTCGGTCACGTTTCTTACTCCTATTTTCATAATATTTGTTATTTCGCATGTTTTCCTGATTGTTTATGCATTTACAACGCATACGCCGGAAATCAAAAACGTTGCTGTACAAACCACCACCGAATTGCATAGCACCGTTTCCCAACTAGGTATTTTCGGAACCTTGTTTTTAATTATGAAGGCTTATAGCATGGGGGCCGGAACGTACACCGGTATAGAGGCTGTAAGCAATGGGATTCCTAATTTAAGGGAACCCCGGGTGAATACAGCTATTAAAACGATGCGATTGCTTGCCTTGTCATTATCGTTGGCTGTGGTGGGGCTGGTAATATCTTATTTCTTATTTAACGTACATTTTGTGCCCGGGAAAACACTGAATGCCGTATTGATCGGGAATGCAATAGCAAACTGGAATCCATTTGTCGGTCAGTCGTTTTTATATATAACCCTTATTTCGGAAGCAGCATTACTTTTTGTGGCAGCTCAAACCGGATTCCTGGATGGACCGCGGGTTATGGCCAACATGGCACACGATTATTGGTTACCGCGCCGATTTACGTTACTGAGTGACAGACTGGTATCACAGAACGGCATTGTATTGATGGGAATTGCGGCTTTTTTGGTAATCTGGCTGTCAAAAGGATCTGTGGCCTTCCTGGTGGTTTTATACAGTATCAATGTGTTTATTACTTTTTCACTTTCCCAATTTGGTATGGTGAAGCATTGGTTTAACGTGCGTAAAACTGATAAAAAATGGTTTCATAAATTGTTGATTAACGGTGTTGGCTTTACCCTGACAGTTGTTATTTTAATTACTGTAACCGTGATTAAATTCGAAGAAGGCGGCTGGATCACTATTCTTATAACAACGGCATTGGTTTCTTTATCGCTCTATATCAAAAAGCATTATAACCAGATAGGCAAAGAAATCGGAAACATTCAGAAAGTTATGAATACGAAAATGCCGGAACTGGTCAATATATTAAAAGATAAAATCAAACTGGATAAGCCGAACAGAAATATAGAACCGACTGACTCTACAGCAGTTATTTTGGTGAACGGGTATTCTGCCATTGGACTCTATTCATTATTCTATTTGCTGAACACCTTTCATAACACCTATAAGAACTTTGTTTTTGTCAGTGTTGGGATTGTCGATTCCGGCAGTTTTAACAGCAGCGAACAACTGGAACTTTTAAAGTTGGGCATTGAAAATGATCTGCAAAAATATACCAAATTGATAAAAGAACTTGGTTATCATGCTGAGTATCGATACGGTATTGGCACGGATGTTTCGGAAGAAGTGGTTAAATTGGTACCGGAAGTGCTGGAAAAATATCCAAATTCAACGTTTATCGGCGGGCAATTAATCATTCGTGGCATGTACCGGGTTTCAAAGGTTTTACACAACTTTACCATTTTCTCCATTCAACGTCGGTTGTACAAGCATGGTCTGACCACCATCATTATCCCTATTTCGTTGGATAAAGCCGTTGAAGTAATCAATGTTTCAAATGCAAAGATTGGTCTGGATAATGTCATTACAGTAACTAACTGATACGATTAAAAACAGGAAATAGCAGATTGAATTAAAGAGTGCCGACAGGATAGTCCATTG
>JAUZOM010000041.1 GCA_030706465.1 Bacteroidota bacterium
TCTGGTTCCGAATTAATTTAAGCAACAGTAACTAACAGGAATATTTATTTGAGGAAGTTTAGACCTATTTTGATACTTCAATTTTTCCACAGAACTCTTTGTTTCGATAGCTTAATCTATATAGATAAATTCCGGAAGGCAAATTGCCTACATAAACAGCGCTAACACACGAATCTATCACCTTACTCATCAACGACTTACCGCTCATGGAAAACAAGTTTATTTTTAGTTTAGCCATGACCATCACATCCGGTATGGAGAAATGAAGATAACCATTGGGGGTTCTGTAAAATGTCACTTCATTGTTGGCTCTATCATTCGTGGGTTGGTTCAACCCGGTATTTACCACCGTTATGTCTACTAGCTCAATGCCATTGACAATCTGTGGTCTCAGGTTTTTGGAATACTTCCGGTCCACATTGTTGTTCCAGTGTTCATGCACACCAACATTGGCCTGTGCCGCAGCAATCATATAGCCTTCGGCATTACTCATGCCTCCATTGTTTGTAATCACATCCGGATAATGTTGATTGAAGAAATCGAGTGAAACTGATTCTTCGGCAACTCCATCGAGCGACATGATAAAACTGGAAGCCGGGCGACCGTTGAAAGGCGCTTCAATCCATTTTTTGTCGGGTGTACCTCCCACGTCCCGGGTTGGATACATTGCGTCCATCACCCAAAGGATTGTTTTTCCACCAAAATTAGAATTGGTCATATAGTTTGTCAAAGCGCTTAATCCGGGATGTTTTCCATCGTTATTATACCACACCGGTTTAAGACCATTTATTCCATAGAAATTTTTCGAGCCAAAGGTAATTGCCTGTCCTTCGTGTCCTTTCAACAAAGGCATATTTACAATGTACCGGGCGTTGTAAAAGCAGGCGGACTGATTGGGATAGACATCATTATTGGGGAATACATTCAGAATGGTAGTAGTTGTTTCCCGGCCGTTATTTCCAAAATAGTCAACAACATGTATGTCGGGAAATGCCGTTCGCAAAGCTGTGTAGACATTATCGGTAACAGCCCGGCTCGGATCGCCAATCCATATCTCCGCTTGCGGTATTCCGGCATTGACCAAGCTCTGCACACAAGCCACACACGATTGCGGATTGGCATTGGCAACATTTCCGGCATTCGCCGACGAGGCATCGCTATTGTTCATGTTTATCTTGATGGCAATTTTATCGCCTGTCTGATAACCCTTTCCTATCCGGTTGTGAGTAGCATTGAACCACTTAAACAGATTATTCCACGATTCGGCATCACTGTTTCCTCCGGTCAACGTATTGAGACCTGCGGTAAACGATTTATTATACTGATCCTGCGGATTCGAACCAACCGCCCAATAAAAGCCGGTACCGTTCCATTTTGCCGCTTCGGGGTTGTATACCCAGACTACCCTCCCGGGAAAAATGCCTTTTGCCGTCCCGATGGGAGCATTGGGAGTTACAGCCGAATTTACCATCATGGCACTCAGCTTGTGGGAATTCTGAATAAGAAATATAATGCCAAACAACACAAAGGTCAACCCAAACAAACCACCATATACATAACGGGAGCGCAGAAAACTTGCTTTAGCTTTGCGCCAGGTAGTAAGCATACCTGCCACCGACAAACACCAAAGGATAAACGATGACATCACGGGAGCCGCAGCCCGCATACACGGGTAGGCTGCCCGTTGGGGTTTGGGTATTACCCTAATCAGAAACCAGCCTGTAGATACAATACCGGCAACAATAAACGGAACTTTAGTTTGAACCTTTACCCATTTCCCGGTTCGGAAAAACTGAACGATCGACTTCATCATGATTATCTATTTAAAAATTCGACTCTGTATTTACTTACGTAGTCTTGTAATTCTGATTACTTTCCATACATGATTCACTTCCCTTGCCCATGTCAGCATAGAATTGGCAAGCTATAATCTTGGATCAACCTCTATTTTGAAATTAATGATTACCCGGATGTAAATGTGTCTGTTTTCCAAGCGATCAAAAAGCAAATTTTATATAGTCAATATCCCTATTTGATATCAGGGAGCCTGAAAGGTCCATTGTTGATGGGTTCCACCGTTGTTATCCCACAGTTCGATTTGTGCACCTGGAGCCGTTGATTCGCCTGTGACTTCCATTGGCTTGTTACTTTGAACACCTGCAATAGTGTAGTATCCATCCGAAGTAGGAACAATTGTCCATTTTTGGTTATCACCACCGGCGTAGTCCCAAATCTGAATAGCAGTACCACTTGCTGTTAATTGCCCATTTGCATCTACACATCGCTCACTCTGAACACCCACAATTTTATATTGTCCTCCTCCCAAGCCGGTTACAGTCCACCGTTGATTATCACCGCCATTATAGTTCCATTGTTGCAATCGGGTTCCGTTAGCAGTCAATTGTCCGGTTGCGTCAAGGGCTAATCCACTTTTACGATTGATAATTTTGTAAGTACCATCTGCAATCGTAGCTGTTCCATTTACGTAAGGAGCAAGGATCGGGCTTAAGAAATTAGCTATTTTAATGTGACCACTTACGCTTGGGTGTACTCCATCCACATAATCAGATGTTCCGGGAATAATCCAACCATCAGTATTGATATAATGCACTTTCACATCGCCAGCTGCACTTCGAGCCGCCACTGCAGCCTGTGTAGGTGTTGCTTTCCAGCCTAAGAATGTACGCAGGACAAAAATTTCGGCATTAGGATACTTTACCCTGATATTGGACAGAAAAGTGATATATGTGCTTTGAAATACTGCATCGGGAACATTGTTGGCATAATCATTTTGTCCCAAATTAATAACGACAATTTTAGCCGCATATTTCGTAAAATCCCAATCAGGAGATGCCGGATAATCAAAATTCTGCTGTTTAAAAAATTGAACGTCCATACCGGTAGTTGTATAACCACTTACCAAATTTTTGCCCGGGAAGGCAATCTGTGTGTGCTCACATCCGAGAGCTTCAGCACACACCCAGGCATAATCCGAAACATTAGCCTGTTCATCCATATAACCGGCCGTGATTGAATCGCCAATGTATTCAATCAAGTATTCAGCGGCAGTTAATCCGCTGGTTGTAGCACCACTATCCAGTATGAAGCCCTGAAATTTGAACACGTAGTCATAGTCTTTTCCCTGTGCTACTGTAACAATATGAGTTCCCTGCGCCAAAGGCACAGGAGTCAGGTCAACAGTTCCTCCTACTTTATAATAACTCACCCATGGGCCATTGTCTATTTTTACGTAGAAATTGCTTTCGACATTGCCTAACTGCACTTTGACAGTAGTTCCGGTAAATTTCATTCGGACGTAAGCGCCACCCCAGTAACTCGCATATTCAGTGGCATTCCCATAATCCCAACGGCCAAAATACCTGATATTACTATCGGCAAGACTTCCCGGAACAACTGCAGCAACTGTTGTAGCTACAGCTTGTCTTTTGCTTTGCAGCAAAGGAGCGAACACATCTTTATCACTGCATCCCATGGTTAAAATAACCAATCCTATCAGCAAACTATACATGGTTGTTTGTTTGAACATATGAACGTTTTTTAATTTAAAGAATAGCCATGTGTGCCATATCAAAACTACGATTTCACCCATAGCTATTCCTCCATTTATACTTAATCTTTCTATTTATTTTTTCATAATAATTGATCAAGGAGCCTGAATAGCCCATTGCTGATGGGTTCCGCCGTTGTTCTCCCAAAGTTCGACCAAAGCACCGTTAGTGGTAGATTCACCGGTTATTTCCAACAGTTTTCCACTCTGTACTCCGACTATTGAATAATAGCCATCCGGAGTAGGTGAAATATACCACTGTTGATTATCGCCGCCCGTATAGTCCCAAAGTTGAATATAGGTACCATTATCCGTCAACTGCCCATTTACATCTACACATCGATCACTTTGGACACCCAGAATCTTGTAATGCCCGTTCCCTATATTAGTGATTGTCCAGCGTTGATTATCACCGCCATTATAGTTCCATTGTTGCAATTTGGTTCCGTTAGCTGTTAGCTGACCGGTAGCATCAAGTGCCAGTCCACTTTTACGATTGATAATTTTATAAGTTCCATTGGCAATCAAGGTATGTGAAGTTGGGTGAGTAGCCTGATAAGGGATTTGCCCCTTGATCATCCGGGCAGCATCACAAGTAAGCCTCAGATAAAAATCTGAGGAGCATGCCACCCCGTCAGCATCGAGAGTCAAATACCATCTACCGGCTGGAATTTGAGAAGCATTTTCTGCTGTTTTAAATATTTGTGTCGCTTCATTTACTTCGTCAAACATAGCTACATACACATTGGTCACACCAGCTTGTTTGATAACTGCCAATTGAGACCAAAAGAAATCCCCGTGATTACGCGGGAACTGATTCTTAGGAGAGGAAGCACCATTGGTATTATAAAACGAAGTGCCCGGATAAACGCAGGGTTGATAGTCCATATTATTGGCCGCACAAAAATCTCGATCACCCGTAATCCACCCTGTATAGCTTGCATCAACCACGCGACCCACAGCCCAGCCCGAAATCATATTAAATGCTTTGTAGGTATCAATAAATCCGGCCTTAGAATCTCCGGTACCAGTACGCCACTGACCCGGCACAGACCCAATCACGTAACATCCCTGGCTTTTAAACCAGTTGATCAAATCCAAAGCCTGGGCAGCCGTAGCAGGATGTTGAGTATAACCTAATCCGTAGATACTAACCACAGGCTTTCCGTTTTGCTTAGCATACGCTGAAGATGCTAACAAATTAAGAGAAGAAGGACTTGCAATCGTGTTAAGCCAATCGGTTTTTAAAGCATCCAAATCGCTCCAACCGCTTACATCGTACATAATGTAAAATTTTCTACCATACGTTTGAGCGGCATTCTTCACGCGGGTTGCTATGCCATCACGAAAACTTTTGATATTGCTTCCTGGTGTTATCTCGTTTGCAAAACGTTGTAAAGCGGCACAATCTATACCATAAGTTTGCATCCACTCAAAATGTTTGTTTACCGTAGATTGATCATAGGAAGAAAACATCTTGGCTGGCTGACCATTAGGGCAAGCACTAAAGGGTGTTTGATAAGTTGTTGTATACTCACTGCAATCGGGCCAGCATTCATAGTTATCATGCATCCAGGCATTGACAGACGATCCATCTCCCGGAGCCACAAACCAACCCTGATACCCTACCGTAAGTTTTCCTACCACATCGCCGTTTTCGGATGCTACAGCGTACAGTTTCCCAACTCCCGACTGAGCGTTATTAGACAAGACCAAATTGTCTTCTGCGCAACTTACCAAGAAGGACGCTACAATCCCGATAAGAAAAATTTTAGATTTCTTCATTTTTAGATACGTTAATTGTTAGTAATAGATTTATTTTTATAATTAGCACGATTCATTTTCGGGTAAACATCTATTCAAACAAACAGAAAGGACAGGATTAACATCCTGACATCCATTCACTACGAGATCTGGATTTAGTGATTACCGATCAAATGCCCTTATAGGCATTTCCTGATTTAATTGTTCATAACAAAACGATACTTCGCGGATCAAAATATCTGCAGAGTTATTTTTACACCTTTTGCAATGGTAATAGTATAACGATCTCCGACTGCAAGTGCAGGTATTTGTATCAGCCACTTTCGCAAGCACTTGGTTGCATTTTATCTGTTTTTTATTCTACGAAGTTGTCGCATAAATTTTTCTCTTGCTATCCGCAAATTCGCCAGACTTTTTACAAAAGATTGTTGCTACAGAAACATGTTATTATCAACCAGGAAGGCTATTTTAATTTTTGCATTCAAAAGCCTAAAACCTACGATTATGTGAGAAGAACAGTAAATCTCTATACCAACATTTACAAACAATATCTTTTGTTAATTTTCAATAGTCGAAATATTAATTCATTTAATCACCTCGACAATAAAAATCCGCCAGGTTCCCGAAACAGTTACCTTAGCAGTTAACGGATCGTTCCCCCCATTATCGTCATTTACATACAGATTATTCGTATACGATTTTATGCTAACATAATTTTCCCCGCCATCAACTTCATAATATTTGTCTTCATCATCTATCGAGCTGCTTGAAGCAATCAGCGGAGTAGAACCGGACTTGACATATTTGTTATTTAATATCGATTGAAAGGCAATTGTTCCATTCGTGGCGTCCACAACTCTAAACTTTTCGGCATCTGTAATTTCTGTTTTCGAAGCAATCAGAGGTGTTGTTCCATCACCAACCGTGACGTACTTATTATTTGAAACAGCTTTAATCGCGACAACTAAACCCGGCTTAAGCCGTTGTATATGGGGTGTCGGGTGCGATCCCTGATAAGGCAACAAACCCTTTAGCATCCGTCCGCCATCATTGACCAGTCTCAAATAAAAGTCGGAAGAACATTTCACACCATCAGCATCAAGGGTGAGAAACCACTTCCCAGCCGGAATTTGCGTTGAGTCCTCAGCCGTTTTAAATATTTGTGTTGCCTCATTTACCTCATCAAACATAGCCACATAAGCTGTTTTTATGCCGGCATTGCGCAATACGGCAAATTCAGACCAAAGAAAATTGCCATGATTCCTGGGTAACAGGTTTTTCCCGGTAGAGCTGTTCGTATTGTAAAAAGATGTTCCGGGGTAGATGCAAGGTTGATAATCCATCTTATTCGCAGCGCAAAAATCCCTATCCCCGGTAATCCAGGCTGTATAATCGGCATTTACGGTACGCCCCACAGCCCAACCCGAAATCATGTCAAAGGCCTTGTATGTTTCCAAGAAATCGGATTTTGAATCCCCTGTTCCTGAGCGCCACTGGCCCGGGCACGAACCGACAACATAACACCCTTGCGCTTTAAACCAATTAATCAAATCTAACGCTTCCAAGGCATTCGAAGGGTGAGAAGTATAACCTAATCCATATATACATACAACTGGCTTGCCGTTTTGCTTGGCGTAGTTGGGAGAACTTAACAGATTTAGAGCCGAGGCACTGGTAATGGTGTTTTTCCAGTCAGCCTTTACAGCTTCAAGATCTTTCCAGCCACTGGCATCGTACATGATATAAAATTTTATGCCGTATGCCTCAGCCGCATTTTTTACACGGGTAGCAATACCATCCCTGAAGGTTTTAACGGCACTTCCGGGAGAGATCTCGCATGTGAAGCGTTGTAGAGCGGCACAGTCGATGCCATAGGTTTTCATCCACTCGAAATGCTTGTTCACAGTCGACTGATCCCAAGCAGAGAAAGATCTGGCTTCATCTCCATTCGGTAAATTGGCGTAAGAGCTTTTATACGTTTTCTCATATTCTCTGACATCCGGCCAGCATTCAAAATTAAAGTGCCCCCATTTATTCTCAGGAGATTTATCTCCCTGAGCTGTAAACCAGCCCTGATAGCCAACCGTGATTTTTCCTACCAAATCTCCGCTTATTACAGGAGTAACTACTGTTGTATCCTGCGAGTTCGGTTTGTTTGCCAATGGAGATTCGGTAGAACAACCAACCAGAAACATAGCACATAACAATGAGATTATCTGTAATCTGATTTTTTTCATTTTACGTTTTATTTAGATGTTAATTAGAGTACCTGAGAAACAGGCCGGTCTGAAGGGCTTTTACCAAAATCGTAATTAGGCTCCGGCCCCATAAAGAATTTTAACGAGCCCCCGGCCATTATGTCTTTGTACAAAATATAGCTTTTCGTATAAGGTTTCCCGTTGAGTTCAACGCGTTGGATGTATATGTTCTTGTCGCTATTGTCTATTGCTTCGATATGGAACGTTTTTTCCTGTGGAAGCCGGATGGACACTTTATCGAACAACGGACTTCCAAACACAAAAAGTCCGTTGGTAGGATTTACCTGATATATTCCCATGGAAGAGAGTATATACCAGGCCGACATCTGTCCACAGTCTTCATTTCCAATCAAGCCATCGGGATGATTGGAATAAAATTTATTGGTAATAAATCGCACCTTTTCTGCAGTTTTCCATTGCTGACCCGCAAACGCATACAAATAAGCGATATGATGACTCGGTTCGTTACCATGGGCATACTGACCGATGAGTCCGGTTATATCACTTGAAGCTTCGGCGCCCATATCTCCTGAAACAACAAAGAAGCTATCCAGTTTGGACACAAATTTTGAATCGCTCCCAAACAATTTGATTAATTCTTCCGGGTTTTGGGGAGCAAAAAAGGTATACTGCCAACCGTTTCCCTCTGTAAAATCGCCCACGCCATGAACCGATCGAATAGGGTCGTAGGGTGTTCGCCATGATCCGTCAGCCATTTTGGGGCGAACGAACCCGATAGACGAATCAAAATAATGCCGAAACCCGAGCGAACGGTTGTTGTAATACTCATAATCGCTCTGACGCCCCATTCGTTTTGCCATCTGAGCAATACCCCAATCGGCCACAGCATACTCCATGGCTACTGAAGTGGCTTCGTGTAACTTGTCGCACGGGATATAGCCCTGTTCCAACAAATAAGGGATTCCCTTTTGTTTCGGATTAGTGGCTGTTTTTTTACAGGCAACAAGAGCCCGGTTGGCATCAAAACCCGTAAAGCCTTTCAAATAGGCATCAGCTATAAGCTGCACTGAACTATATCCGGGCATGCAATCGGTTTCACCTCCTGCCAGCGGCCAAATGGGTAACCGACCTTGCTGATCGTAGATACCCAACATGGAATTTACAATATCACTGACTTTATCGGGCTGAATAATGGTAAACATGGGATTCAGCGCGCGATATGTATCCCACAACGAAAGAGTAGAATAATTGGTATGAGAAACTTTGGTATACACTTTATCATCATGTCCTCTGAAATCACCGTTCACGTCGCTGTATCTCGAAGGAGTTATGAAAGCGTGATATAATGCTGAATAAAAGATTTGTTTGCGGATATTATTCGGAGTTTCTATCTGTATCTTTGACAGTTCGTTATTCCATAACACTTTAGCATCACTTACCACCTGATTGAAATTCCAATGTGGAATTTCAGCGTTCAGATTATTCAGTGCATTATTAATGCTAACTGACGAAATGGCAACCTTAATCAGGATTTGCGAAGGTGTTTTCTTGAAAGAGGCAACTCCTTTGATACGTCCATAAGCATCTTTCCCAGAAAGTGCTTTGTCGTTGTCGAACAAATCAAGGCTCGCTAACGGATAATTCGTTTTCGCCACAAAAAACACCTTGTTCCGTGGACTCCAACCTTTCGAGAAACGGTATCCATATATGGTGTTTGCATCTACCAACCGCATATAGGTTGAATCGGCTACATCTCCATTACCTTCAAGCAAATCAATAATGATATGACCCTCATTCGATTTGGGAAATGTGTATTTATGAAATGCTGTATGAGCAGCTGCCGTAAGTTCCACCTTGACACCGTTGTCGAGCAGGACTGAATAATAGGCCGGATTTACAAGTTCGTTTTTATGCTTAAAGTACGAAGCGTACCCATCCGAAATATTATTTTGCTCTCCTCGTTTTATCCGGATTTTTCCGGTGTATGGCATAAACAGGATATCCCCCATATCGGGGCAACCGGTACCGTTGAGGTGAGTTTGCGGGAAACCTATGATGATGCTATCCGAATAATGATAACCCGAGCACCAGTCCCAACCTTTAAAAATATTGTTAGGCCCAACCTGAACAGCTCCAAAAGGAACACTTGCTCCTATAAAAACATGACCGTGGCCACCGGAGCCGATATATGAATCCACATTTTTAAATAAATCTGTTTTTCCATACACACTCATTAAAGATGTGCAAATGGCTAATGCAGCTATTACTAGTTTATTTTTCATTTGATTGTTATTTACTTACGTTTTATTGAATAATTATTATTTAGCATTTTCGCGCTTTGGGAGGTACTTGACCCACGGAATTTCTTTACGCAACAGCGTGCAGGCTGACCTGTAGGATATAACTTCCCATATTCACTGATATATAGCCACATATCAATATAAACCTTCTGTTCATCGGGTAGATACGATCCTCCTTACATGAACGAAACCAAGCCTGATAACCAGTCCTGATTAATTTCCTGAAACTGGGTTTTGTATTCATTGTATATCTTATTTGTCCTTGCAAGCGGCAAGATAATCATCAATCCCAGGAGAAGAATTTCTATTTTCTTCATTCGTTTTTAGATAGTTTCTATTTCCATTGAACACGTTAAAGACTACTTTATTTCAAAGGTACTTATCAGTTTCATATCTTCCGAGTGAGTCCCAACATATATTCCGTATTTCCCTTTTGGTACAATACGATCGTTACGGTCCTCATCCCATTTTTTCAAATCGGATACTGGTATTGAGATGTCGTAGCGTTCAGATTTTCCGGTGCGAATATCCATTCGGTTAAAGCTACGTAGTTCTTTGTGAGGAAAGCCCTTACCAGATGGATAAGTTATATAAACCTGAGCTACTTCGCTACCATCCCATTTCCCTTTATTTGTTACTTCCACACAGGCCTCCAAGGTATCGTTTACCGCCATTATCCGGGTTGGTTTCATAATCCACTTATAAGCAAAGTTCGTATAACTCAATCCATATCCGAAAGGATATAATGCCTTGCCGGCAAAATAGCGGTATGTTCGATTCACCATTGAATAATCTTCCATTGCCGGCAAGTCCGTTGTTGAAGAATACCACGTAAGGGGGAGGCGGCCTGATGGGTTATATTTTCCGCAAATAATATCTGCTATAGCAGTCCCGGCAGCTTGCCCACCATACCAGGCCTGAAGTATAGCATCTGCATGAACGGCTTCCCAGTCGAAGCCGATAGCACTACCGGACATGCATACAAAGATGAGAGGTTTGCCTTGCAACTTAACCTGTTTCATAAATTCTGTTTGTACTGCCGGCAAAGCTATATCGGTACGATCACCGCCATGAAACCCTTCTGGATTGCCTGTTCCTGCATCTCCTTCTTCACCTTCAAGGCGAGGCGATATTCCGCCAACAAATATCACGGCATCTACATTTTTCAGTTCAGCTAAAGCTTTTTGAATGTCCGATTTATTATCGATCAGTATTTCCGTACTTTTTTTATACACAATTTCCACATTTTCGAGGTCCTTCAGGGCCATTAGTGGTGTTATGGTCTTGGATGGTAAACCGTTATAATTTCCTAAAAGCACATCGGCATTATCCGCATTCGGGCCAGTGAGCAAAATTCGTTTCACCGTTTTATGAATTGGCAAAGTTCCGTTATTTTTCAACAACACAACAGATTGCCTGGCCATTTGCAAGGCTTGTGCCTGATGCGCCCTGCATTCAAGGTTTGATAAAGTAATGGAGTCGTAAGGCACAGAACCCGCAGTTTCAAACATTCCCAACCTCATTCTTATTACAAACAACCGACGAACACATTTATTAATATCATCTTCGCTTACGAGTCCTTTGGCTAAAGCATCTTTCAGTGCAACATACACCTCACCACACTCCAAATCGGTACCATGCAATACAGCATCGGCAGCTGCACTTTGGGGAGTAGCATGTGTTTTATGATTGACTGTAAAGTCGTTTATGGCACCACAATCGGAGGTAACATATCCTTTGAAATTCCATTGGTTACGCAAAATATCGGTAAGCAGAAAATCGTTGCCACAGCACGGTTGACCATTCATCCTGTTATAAGCACACATTACTCCGGCTACTTTTGCTTTGGTAATAAGCGATTCGAAAGCCGGCAAATAGGTATCCCACAAATCATACATTCCGACAATCGAATTAAATGAATTTCGTCCCGGTTCAGGTCCGCTATGTACCGCATAATGTTTGGCACAAGCAGCAGTTTTCAGGAACTTCGGATCGTTGCCCTGTAATCCATTTACCATGGCCATTCCCATCCTGGCAGTCAGATAAGGGTCCTCACCATAGGTTTCCTGCCCTCTTCCCCATCGTGGATCTCGAAAGATGTTGATATTCGGAGTCCAAAAAGTCAGTCCGTGATATTGGGATCCCTGTTTGGTTGTGCGATTGGTCTCGTTGAAAATAGCCCGCGCCTCGTCCGAAATATAACTTGCCGAGACTTGCAAAGCTGTTGGATTGAAGGTAGCTGCCAATCCGATGGCCTGTGGAAAGACCGTGACATTAAAATTCGATCGGCCTACTCCGTGCAGGCATTCATTCCACCAGTTGTACGCCGGGATTCTCAAGCGCGAAATAGCCGGAGCAGCGTGAAGCATCTGAGAGATTTTTTCATCAACAGTCATCCGGCTAACCAGATCATTTGCTCTTTGCTCAAACGATAAGGAAGGGTTCTGATAAGGCAAAACAGATTGAGAAAAAGTACTGTGAATTTCGCTGAATAATAATACAAAAATGAATAATACTGATTGTTTCATAAAAGCTTAAATTTGATTTAAGGACAAATGTAACGGCACACTATTAGTAAGATTATTAATTTGTAATTAATAACGTCCCTCCAAAAGCACCGATTGGTTAAAATACCGAACCCGAGATCGTTGAAAATAATTTTATTTCAATACTTTATTATCTTTTCTACCTGCCGATAGTTTTTTCCTTTCACCACTACCAGATATACTCCCGGAGAAAGCGATTGTAATGATACCCGAAACTGTTCACCCGACATAAAAGACCGTTTTATTAGCGTTTCAGTCTGCATATTCATGACTGTCATTATGCATTGATCGTAGACTTGATTTAAAGAAGTGGCATCAACACAAATGTCTCCCTTATGTAATAGCGTAGGATAGATTCGAATCTGATCCTTTTGGGTTGTACTATTTTTGATAGATGTACCAACCGAACCATTTTCTATTATAATATCGTCAATATAACCACTGAAATCACCTGTATTGGCAGCCTGATCGTAAGTAACCAAAATCTTATCTATGGTTTTCCCGTTAAGCCACTGACCGACATTACAAACTGTCTGAGTCCAAGCATTAACAGTTCCTCTTCCTTGCGAGGGTTTCATAGGCACTCCGTTCAGGTCAACCAGATCAAGGTTCCGGAGGCGTGAACCGTCTGTCATCAACAGATCTATACCCACATATCTTCCGTTTTCATTCAACGGATAAGACCAGTAACTCAATTGTAAATCGGATGAAACAGGTATATCTACATCAAAAGCCATAAAACTGCAATACGAGGAGGTAGATGAATTATCGTTGCCACTGAATTTGATGGAATAAGAACCAGAATGGGGCACTCCCGAAGAAGTTACCAGACATACGGGCGAACCACTGCCTCCAAGTCCGACAACATTCAATTTTGATTCGACCTGATTGGGCGTGAGGATAACAGCATCGATACCAGACTCAACACTGGTTCTAAACCAGATTGGTCCAACTGAATAGGGAATGGTAACATTGGATGTGAGCGGATCAAGTCCTTTGAACACACGAGTTGCTTTTCCTACCAGCCTCAAATAGAAATCGGATGAGATGTAAGTTCCATCAGCACTCATGGTGAGGAAATATTGATTGGTCGGTTTTGAAAAATAGCTGTCGGCAGCTTTGATAATAGCAGTTCCCTCGTCGTATTCGTCAAACATAGCAACATACATGCTTGGAATACCCATATTTTTGATATTGTACACCTGCTGCCATAGCAGGTCACCTCTTTTACGTGGTATCTCATTCACTTTGTTGGAATTCCAATTCGACCAGGCAAAGCCAGAAAAAATAACCGGCTGATAATCGATATTATTGACCTTACAATAGGCATAATCCGGTTGCATATAAGTTGTTTTATAGGTGTTATTTACAACAGCCCCTCTTCCAACAGTCCAAGGTGAAATCATATTAAATGCCTTATATACGGATTCATATCCAGAAAATGAATCATTAATACCCAAACGCCAATCGGTAGGGACACCGCCAATTACATAATACCCGTTCTTTTTGAGCCAATTGATTATAGCCAGACTACTGGCAGGTAAATTGGGACGGGTATTAAAGCCAAATCCCCAAATACAAACCACCGGCTTACCATTCTGTGTTGTATAATAAGGCGAATCCGTTATTTTCAGATCCTTTACCATATGAGTCCAATCGTTTTTAAAGTAGGTAGTATCATCGGCTCCCATGTCGTACATGATGTAAAAAAGCTTTTGATACTTCTGAGCAGCACGCTTCATTCTTACAGCAATGCTATCCCTTCCGGTTCGAAAAACGCCGTCTTTGGTTTCACCCAAGAAACGTTGAAGTGCCACACCATCAATTCCGTATGTTTGCATCCACTCAAAATGTTTATTCATTACTTCGCTCTTGTACGATGAAAAAAGTTTAGCAGGCCTTCCGTCTCCTAAATCGGCAAAACCTGTTTGGAACAGGCTCCCTGAATCATATTCTGAGATATCCGGATAAATTTCAAAATTCAAATGACCCGGTTCGGGATATCCGGCATTCGATTTATAGGTTCCTCCCGACCAGTGAAACCAACGTTCGATAGCTGAACCGTCTCCATAACAATTAAACCATCCTTGATAGCCACAAAAAACTTTGCCTATCAATTGGTTGTCCTGTGCACTGAGTTTGTTTTGCAACGAAAATATCACCACAAAAACAGCGATGAAAGAGAAATAATTTTTGGACCTAAGGCTTATCATCTTTTTCGTATTTATAATGTTTGTTATTTTCGATCCGGAATTACGGGACTGATTTTAATATTGTTTTGAAGCATATAAGCTGCTTTGCCTGCAAGCCATAAATAATAATCGGACCCCAGATCCTTATCTATTGCTATAAACCGACTTTCACCTATCGGTACTTCGGTTGCAGCTTTGAATATAGCAGTACCTTCATCCATTTCATCAAACATAGCAATGTAAAGCGTTTTGCAGCCTGCATTTAACGCACCATGAATCTGTTTCCAGAAAAAAGCCCCCCGATTCCGGGCTATCTGTATTGTGTTATTTCCCTTCATATTTTTCCACGAAAACCCCGGATAAACAAGTGGAACATACTGAATATTATTCAATTTACACCATTTCAAGTCTTCTGTTATGAGCTTCGTATAAGAGGAATAAGTCTGCTCATTATAGCGTCCCACAAACCAGGGAAGCAACACATCACAGCGTTTTATAAGCTTATGAAGCATCGCATCAGCAACTGCATCGTTACTAAGCTCTCTCCAATGAGCAGGGACTCCTATCATCACGCTAAATCCTCTTTTCGTTAATCCATTTATTATTTGTGAGGCATCGTTGAGTCCGTAATTCCGATTATCGTTGAACCCGACTCCCCATACACATACCAGCGGTTTTCTGTTTTCAAAAAGATAGGTAGGTGCCTTCACTCTGTTCTTTAAGTCGTATTTTCTGGATAAACTATCTATATCGGCCAACACAATTTTTGCATCACCGGCTCTCATACCGCTTAAATCGTACATCACACATATGGCTCGGTTATACCTATTGGCTGCCGAAAAAGCATTGTCAAGCACATTGTTAAAGTGCTTGAGTCCACTTCTATTTTTAATTTCGGCAACAAAGCGTTGCATAAAAACTCCATCAATTCCATATTCCTTCATCCAGCGAAAATGTGTGTCGATAGTTGACCGATCAGCCGAACTGAATACCCTGGCCACTGATCCGTTTGCAAATCTGAAGTTCGTCTTGTAGGTTTTAGCATATTCAGACACATCGGGCCAAATATCTATGTTACAGGAACCGGGTCTGAACCCATCATAGCCTCCCAAATGTCGCCAACCACGTTGCAATCCGTCATCTGTTGTGTTGAACCATCCCTGATATCCAGCCATAACCAGGTTTGCATATGAATTGTAATATTTTTTAGCGGAAACTAAGCCTGAAAAAATCAGACAGCATGCAATTAATCCAATATTTAAACTATTTCTGAAAGTCATACCATAAAATTACTAACAATAAATAAATGCCTAGTACTGTTTAATCAGTTTTTCATAATCTGCTGAATCGGCAAATGGAATGAAACTGAATCCATACCGAATCGTTTGATGCGGATTTATTTGATACATCTTATGCGGCTTAAGTCCCCATGAGGTATCGCCTCCCAACCCGGTCATTTTGTAGTCGATAAACAAATCGACCAGCTTTTGCGGTTTCACATCACAACTGTGCCGTTGATTGTGCTCAACTGTTCGATAGGTTCCATCATCCCGTTTTTCGCCGCTATCAAAAAGTTCAATCGGATAATTTGATGCATTCATTTCCAACACATTGTCTGCCACAATCAAAATGCCATTCTTTGCATCTGTTGAAAGAACAAACCATTGTATATCAGTACGATGACTATTCTCCTGAGGACGAATGTATGGGACATACATATCCTGAGGACGGGTACTGTATTTATCTACAAAACAACTGGTTTTCCGATCTGCGTAATTCTCCCATGGACCTCTTCCGTAGTAAGTCAGATGATCAAATTCAACCGGCAATTGTACCCTTAATCCCACGCGAGGGACCATTTCAGACCCATTATCATCAAGTTTCACCAGATTATCGACCTTAATTACTGCATTGGCATAAATTGTATAGTACAAATCCCATTGCGAATTAGTTGTCGGGAAATGGTAGCTAACATATAGTTGCTTCTTTCCTTGTTTGTCAATGATCTGAACTGTATTTGCTTTTAACTTAGAAGCAGAAATATCTTTCCATACTTTGAGGTGTTTTTGAGCTTGGAATCCATAATCGTTATCTACAGGAGCACGCCAGAACGAAGGCCTTAGGCCAGAATTATTGAGAACCAAATCCTTTCCCTTAAACTGATAGGACACAAGCAATCCGGATGATTTTTCAAATACAGCACGAAATTCAGCACCTTCGAATTCAATTCTATCCGCAAGATCATGAATAGAGGCCAGTTCTAACGTTTTAGCCTTGTATTTTGGGGCAACAGCCAATGCAAACTGCTCTCTGGCTATTACATATCCTTTTGGTAATAACGATTCTGCATCTTTCGTACGGACCTCAAACTGAATTCGATAATCGGCTTCCGATTTTCCGATCAGTTTAGTTAAATCTTCCAACTTCAATTTCATGCTTTGTTGAGGAAGTACATTCACATTCACTTGCTTAGAGAAGATAACATGACCATTGGCTTTAACCGAATAAAAAATATCATATTTACAAAGGTCGGAAAATGTAAAATCATTGAAAATATCAATGGTTGATGTCTTGGAATTGAAGTTTCGAAACTTTACATTTTGATACACTTTACCCAATTCAACGGTTTGTGGTTTAATGCTTCTATCAGGGAATACGATACCATCGCAGCAACCATTTCCATCAGAAGGCGTACCGACTTGACCAAAATCAGCTCCATATTTCCAATAAGGTTTATTTTCGGAATCAAGAGCTCTAAATCCTTGGTCGACCCAGTCCCAGACACACCCACCCTGAAGGATATCATATTTCTCAATTACATCCCAATAATCCTGAAAATTGCCCAAACTATTTCCCATGGAATGTGCATATTCGCATAGAATCAACGGTCTGTCAGATAATGGATTTTTAGCATATCCTTCGATTTCTTGCGGAGTAAAATACATAGGACAAAAAATATCTGAATTCCACTCAAGTCCTCCTTGCTCATATTGAATAGGACGTGTATCATCAAGCTTTCGAATCAATCGATAAGAATCGTAGAAATTTACACCATTGCCGGATTCATTACCTAACGACCAAATGATTACAGAAGGGTGATTTTTATCCCGCTCTACCATATCGCGAGTACGATCTAATATTGGCGTTTGAAACTGAAGATTATTAGCCAATGAGCCCCCTTTGCGGCGATCATAACCTGCACCATGTGATTCGATATTGGCTTCGTCAATTACATAAATTCCATACTCATCACACAAGCGATAAAACAGTTCCTGTTGAGGATAATGACTTGTACGAACTGTATTTACATTGAATTCTTTCCAGAGTTTAAAATCTTTTCGAAGTAATTCTTCCGAAACATAATGGCCCCAATATTCGCTATGTTCATGAACATTTACACCTTTCACAATAATAGGTTTACCATTCACCATCAATTGTTTATTTTTAATTTCCACCGATCTAAATCCAATTTTCGACGAAACTGATTCGATCACTTTCCCTGTATTATCCTTTAAAGTCATTACCAGCGTATACAGATTGGGAGTTTCAGCCGTCCATGACATAACATTAGGGACAAACCGTTTAAAGTTCAAATTGCTTATCAGATCTGAAGCGTTTAGCAACTTCAAGTCAAATAAAATCAGCTTACCTTTATCATCGAAAAGTTTGTAAGATACATTCAAATCTGTTGAAGATAATTGTGACCTCTTAACTCGTAGATGTAAGTTCAATATTCCATTCCGATACATTGAATCCAGTGAGCTTACAACACTAAAATCTTCAATGCGTGTTTGCGGTACTGCATACACATAAACGTCACGTTCGATGCCTGACAACCGCCACATATCCTGACATTCCAGATAATTTGCATCTGAAAAACGATGGATCTGAATTGCAATTACATTGTTTCCTACTTTGGCATATTGCGATATATTGAAGCGTGCCGGAGTTTTGCTTAGCTTTGTCATTCCCACAAAATGCCCATTGAGGTAAAAGTACGAAGCTCCTTTAACTCCTTCAGCACTTACAAAAATATCTTTACCAATCCAACTGGTAGGAATAGTAAACTCACGCCGATAACTCCCGGTCGGATTCCACTCTTTGGGAACAAATGGAGGCCTTGGTCCGTTCCAAAAAGGCTTAAATTCAGGAGAAACAAATTCATATGGTATATTCACATAGATCGGAACACCAAAACCCTGAAATTCCCAGTTGCCGGGAACCTGAATATCGCTCCATTCTCTAACATCATATGTAGGATTTACAAAATCGACAGAATTCTCATCAAAATTATCGGCATACTGAAACTTCCAGACTCCGTTGAGTTTCTGATAATACGACATCCTGAACGGCAAGTTTTCTTCGGCTTTTTCTTCTGAATCGAACGAAAAGAAACTCGCTCTAGGTATCTCCCTGTTGATTGTAGTTATTGTAGGATCTGTAATCTCCTTATACCGATCAGCCGGATTAAAAGCAAAGCAATATGTAGAAAACAATAAAGAAAAGAGAATGAATATGCGTCTATACATAGGATTTTTAAAAGAAAGTAAATAACACATTCAACAATGTATATTCTAAATCTTTAGGTGAATACTTATTTCCTCTTCACAGACAATTAAGCATTCACCTAAAGCATTTTAGACAATTACAATTAGTCATGAATTATTTTTATTGTCTTGGCCCTGGCTGATGACTGGATGGTTGCCAGATAGATGCCCGCTTTAAGTGAATCGAGCTGATACTCTTTGTTTACCGAACCCTGACCACACATCAGCGAGAAAGAATTGACTAAAGCACCGGTTGATGTAAAAATTTTTACAGTAACAGGTTCCATGACTGAATTATTCAATCCGATTATCAATGAGTTTCCTGACTGGTAAAACGTCAAATCTTTACTGGCAGTCGGATTATTTACGGCTGTGGGAGAATCAATATTCGGGACGACATAAGTTTGTTGACCAGCAACCAGCTTGTAATAGAATGATATACTAAAATTGTAAAGCGGATATGGCTGATCGTAAATAACCGTTCCACTTGCATTTTTTGGTTCATAATCGGGACGAAGAGTTGTTTCACTGGCATCGCGCGGAAATACATATGTACCATCGGTGTTTTTCTTATCCAAATCAATGTATTTGAAAAATGATGTATACGGATCACTATCGCGTAAATTACCAGAGCCACCAGTATCTTCTCCAGCATATACTACTTCTACATCCCCAACCAGCGAACCGGTAGTAGTAAGATATACACAATCATCAGTTATTGACACGGAACTTATGGTTTGACGGGAATTATTAACATACACTTCAAAACCATAGTCTTTCATTTTTGGCAATATAAGCTGATCGAGTACCAGAGGCAAATGTTTAACGAGGAATTTCACTTTTAAAACATTGTTCGACTCGGTGCGTGAAATTTCTTTCGGTTGTAGCGGCCGAAATTTTTCACCTAAAACTTTGGTCTGATAATAGACTTTACCCAACATCTCACCGTACCAACGATATCCATTAGGATCAAGGTGTCCGCCTCTGTCACTCATTGGATAAACAGATCCTGCACAAATAATGTCTGCATTTTCGTTAGATGCCTCAATCTGAGCCATACCGATTGCCTGCGTGCGACCTTTGATATATTGAGCCCCACATTCATACGTAATAAAGAGAGGTTTCTGCTCCTGACCGTATTTATTTTGAGCATCAGCCTGCATGTTGTTTTTCAATGTAAGCAACAACGCTTTGTATGCGCTTTTATCAGCTGTCGGTTTGCTTCCGGCTGTTAACCCTTCCCCATATCCCTGATAGTTCCACTCACCCTGCATCCAAAAAACAGCCGGGCAAGAGATGCTTGAATTGGTTGTCCTAGCTATTGCAGCCGAATACTTTAAGGCGTTGAGATAGTCTTTATACAGTGTTTGTGTTTGAGATTCTTTAGATAATTGTTCGATAGACATCCCACTGGTTCCTGCTGAAGTAGCCAATATCTTTTCTCCGGGTTGTTTCATCTGAATATGGTTTACTGCTCCTAATAACGGACATTCGGCAATTGTTCCTGCTGATCGATTCATAATGTCAGACGAATTTTTGAATGCATTGGAAATTGTACCAATCAACGGATTGAATAGAGTCAGGTTGCTGTTCCCATAATTCACCCATATCTGATCGCCCAGCATATAGTTTCCAACAATATTTTCCGTAGAAATAACCGGCCAGGACTGATGACCTGTTGATAAACTCTGACCATACATAATGAAATGTTTGTAGGTCTCAGCAGGGGTATCTCCACCTAATTTTCCCAGGACTTCGGCTGCTCCTGCGAAACATGCACTATTCGTAAACGGACGGACATTTCCTTCCTGATCAGTTGTAATGTTCAATGCTTGCAGATATTGTGGATCCCCAAAATTAATCCCTGCTGACCCTGGTAACAAGGCATAAATCATTTTTGTATCATCAAAGTCTGCAAAATAATTAACCATATCCAGTTTAATAGACGCATCAACCATATAATTGAAATAATTATTTCCAGAATAGCACTCTGCGGGTATGGTTGTGACACCACCGCTTCTCCCGATAATTGAATTTTTAATGTTTAGTGTAGAAGCTGTTGGTGCAAAAGCATAAACAAGATCGCTATATACTTTGCTCTGTTTGGTAATATTACCTTCAACAATTGTATTATAAATATTCATTTTACCAGAATACGCAGTAAGCACTTTTATACCAGCAGAATTATTTGTGGATCCTGCAGCACTATTGTCATACATGGTGCAGTTCACAAAGTTGGTAGTAAAAGAAGAGTGTCCTTTTCTGAAATACAAAATTCCTCCATTGGTTTGACTTGTGACTTGATTTTTGGTCATTGTACAATTCACAAACGTCAAAGAATTATTGGTTGCCACATCGCTAAAATATAAACTTGCAACCGCCCCTGCCGAAGCAGTTCCGTTTACAGTATTTGAAACAAATGCACAACTTTCAAATCGCATAGACACATTGGCTGTTTTTGTATCATTCACATACAACACACCACCCAGATTTCCTGAATTATTGGTGAACTTACAGTTATAAAATCTCAGGCCACCAGTGGCGTCTACTTTAAACACACCACCCGTAGCATCTAATGTTGAAGTTGCCGATGAATTTCCATCAAATACGACATTGTTACAAACAAGTGACCCTCCGTTGATATACATTGCCCCACCACCCTGAGTGGATGTGTAACTTCCGTTTACGATCCGGATATTATTCAAATTGAGTGTTGAACCTGCATTTAACTGAAAAAAACGGGTCAATTTTTTAGCATCTAACCCATCTGTAACATTCGAGCTTCCTTCGATGGTAACCGTTTTATCTACCACTAAACCTACTTTTGACGCTAACGACAGACCGGAATCAGCAGAAAAATCGATAAGACCTGACACTTTAATCGTATCATTCGAGCCTATCTTTTGCAAAGCTGCTGAAATTGAGGCCAATGGAGTTGATAAGGTTAATCCATCGTGAGTATTGGCCCCTGAAACTGACAAATAAATTGTTTTGCCACTTGCTTCGGAGCAACAGATATTGATAATCAGCAATGATATCAACAGAATCCAGATTTTTTGATGAGTTCGCATAGTATTATAATTTTATTATTTTAATATTTCAATAGAATATGTTTAGTTGCAGAATAAAGCCCTGCTGTCACGCATGCCATGTAGTTACCTGTAGGTAAAGAATGTACATCTAATATTTCTTCAAAAAAACCGTTAGTTTGCTTATTAATTTCTTTTGTTTTTACACAGGCCCCCTTTAAATCGTAAAGCTGAATCGTAACTTTGTCTGTATTCGTTGGAACATTACACCTAAATGCCACGACAGACTGAACCGGATTTGGCATTACATCGAAGGAAAAAGAACTTAGTGATGGTTGTTTTATATCCGACTCCAAGCTTCCGCTTACTGTTAACGTAAGTTCAGCTGCAAAAAGGCCATCGAGCGTAATCCCTTTTATCTTTACCTGTCCTTCCGTCAAACCAGTCACTTTGCCAAACGCATCCACCGATGCAATTGTTGGTTTATCTGAGCTCCACAGAATTTGTTGGTTTTCTGCATTCGATGGCGCTATTATTCCGCTTATTTGCAAAATTCCATTCACAGGAAGAGTAGTGGCGGTTGATTGTAGTTGAAGCGAAGTCACACTTACAGATTGGGTATTTCCAAATGCATTCAAGTCGCAGATTGACCAATACATTGCTTTGGTTCCAACTTGTTTTATTTTCAAATATTGAGTATTTATCGTTGGAAAGCTAATCTCTGTTGTCGAGTTTCCTCCTTTACCATTTACTACAGGTCCCACCCAGTCGATGCCGTTATTCGATTCGTATAGCTCATAGGTATCAGGCCCATCATTCGGACTAGTTGCATAGTCCAGAACGAGTTTATTCACTTTCTCTTTCTTGGCAAATTGTAGTGTAAATGTTTGTCCATTTGTTTGTGTTGCCTGTGTATCCCATCGGGAAGAAACACTCTCATCTATCCCTTTAGCAGCATCTGTATTGTTGTTTGACGCACTTGCCATCCATCCGGTACGATCTATTTTTGTCGATGAAAGAATTACAACATCAGCAGTCCTTTCGGCAGGCGTTACAATAAGATTCGTGATGGTACCGTTGGCAATTGTTCCTTCTACAGTTGTTTGGAAAGGTGCATTTAGTTTAAAATCGCCTTCCCAACCTTGTGGCCAAGCTGGTAACAAATAAATTTTTTTTCCATCGGTTTGCATTATCATTTGCTGCAACCCGTGCTCGCCATTTCCACCGTTATCTTCATCAGGCGAATAGTCATTTGCTCTTTCCCAAAAGGCAGGGAATTTTTGTTGTGCATCTTTACGTGTCAGATTAAAGTTTACGTAATTTTTTGCAACAGAAGCAAAACCCAGTTGCGAAGCCTGTACAGGATCTTGCGACCAACAGCCTTTAAACGTACATTTTCGGGCGTTAAAAGTACTTTGAGCCAGTTGAATATTGGGTTTACCAATACCATATAACCTAAAAGGATAAACTGAATAGAGCTCAGGATTTTCGGAATTACGTGCAATAGCAGTCTGGTCTCCCTGGTAAGGAAGCAATACAGTAGCTGTTTGGGGTAACTCAGGTATTTCCTTCAAGAAATTCATCCAACCCAATCGGGTATCTGCATCAACAAGGGATTCTGGAAGAGCAATTAACCGTGGTAATACAGCCCTCAATCCCGCAATATCGGGAGCCGGATTTTTTACTTTCCAATACATTTCTATTGAGTTATCTGGATCAAGGAGGAGCTTCCCATTTGTATCGCGTTGAAAATGTTTATTAAAAAAAGTAATACCTGCAGTGGCAACAGGCAACAAACGTTGCTTGGCAAAATCTACATCACCGGTAAATTCGTAGTAATCCAGCATCATCATGCTGATTTCCAGTATGGGTGTAAAATAATGCAGGGTCCAATCCTCTGTTACTTCCGGGCCTGCATACTTAAGCCCACCCCAGAAAGGAGCTGTCTCAGCAAAATAAGCTCCATCATGATTATAATAGGTTTGTATCTGGGCAGAGTTTGCCGGCAATATGTTGTAATACATATCAAAAAGCGGTCGCATGACATCAAAGTCGCCTGCAGCCAATCTGGGCCAATACATTGCTCGTGTATTCTGAAACCAATATTGTCCACCCCAGGTCCGATAATCGGCCGAAACACTCGATACATTTCCACTTACATCTTTGTAAGCTGAATTGTCCACTACGAAAATAGATCCGTTAAATTTGATAGGGTATGCTCCCCGACCTCCGCATGCCGTTACAAAACGTTGTAAAATGTAACCTTGTGTAGTTGTTGTCGCTGTTGCATCACCTCGTAGAAAAACCCAGCTACGATTCCAGAAATTATTCCACCATGACTGATGGTCTGTTCGGGTTTGTTCAAAATTCAAAGCATCGATCCGTAAAATATTGGCTTTTAGCTTCGTAATCCAATTATTAACTGTAGAATTCGGGACTGTTTGCGGATAGATTGAAAGGGTATGCGTAAGTTGTGGAGACGATGATTCCAACACACTCGTACTCTTGGATACAAGTCCGTCTCCCTTCATGATAGCTCCGAAAGTAAGTTTTGATAAGCTGGAAACTGCCGTAAGTGTATTCCGATGATACCAGGTCACCTGATCAGGGTCTCCAACATAAACAATATCGGCGCTCACTCCATTAAGAGCCTTAGGACGTGTATTTTCATATGTAGCCGTCA
>JAUZOM010000042.1 GCA_030706465.1 Bacteroidota bacterium
ATAACAATGATTTTATCACACTTCGATTTAAAAGGTTCTGAATCTCACTCCTGTCTGTTGAAAATAAAAATGTGAAGTTTTATTAAAACAAATTCACCCCCTAATATTGTTCATTTAAATTAAAAAAATCCGTTTAGCCAACAAAAATGAGTAATAAGTTTTTCAAACATATCTTTCAAATAATTAAAAACATCAGTTTAGGGGCAAAGAAAAATTACCTCACCCCTAACCCCTCTCCCTAAGGAGAGGGGAACTTAAAATTACATGACATCAGTTGATTTCAACTACTTAAATGAAAACACGAAATTAATACCGTTTGCACAAACAACAGAGTCCAATCTCGATTTCGTCTCATTGGCCTATTCAGTTGTTCTGTTACCCAGCATATCCTCAAAAGTTATCCTTTGAACGCCATCACCCATCATCTTTATTCGTTTAACCGGGATATTTTGCTTGTAAATTTTCAAGCAGTTTATGGTAATGTCCCCGAAAATCTTTCGTGAGCAATTTCGACTCCAGCCGTTCGAACAGGTCATATATTTCATCTTTCTTTTCAGCACTCAATACGACCTCAGCCATAGGAAAAATAGTTTCTTCTTCTTTTTGAATATGTTCTTTAATCAGGAGAACATAATTATTTAAGCTATCGGCCAATAACTCACCGGAAAAGGCATTTCCGATCTTGCAATTTTCCACACAACTATAAATATCTTTTAAATAATTCCTTGCAACCGTATGTTCATAGAGTATTTCATTTAATGATTTATTTTCCTCCTTAATTTCGGGAGATATAATGGCCGGAAACAAGATTTCTTCTTTCCCGTGATGATTTTTATCGATAAAAAACTTCAGAAAATCAATAATATCCTCTACATCGCTTGTGTAAAAGACATTATTGGATTTTATATTCCGCGCTATTTTACTCATGATATTAAGTAATTCAATAATATCCTTATGTTCGTCAATCAAAATTTCAGTTATCGTCATGGTTTGTTTAATTTTATATCTGTTTTATTATTTTGCTTTTCTGTGCAGGAGCGTGTTTCTTATCTATATGAAAAGTCCGCCCTCAATCACCGATAAATTTAATTACCGGAAGTGATTTTCGGAGCAGACTCACACGCAAAGACTATACAAAAAAGTTATTGCACAATGCCTTTTATATTGAATTATGAAATATCATGATTCCAGGATATTTATAATTCCAAATTATATACTTCCTCCTGCACTCACTTTCTCATCTTCCCGATCCATTGATTTATGGGTAAAGTCCTCAATATTCTCTTTCACTTTTTCACAGCTTTGCGACATACTGTCGACAAAATCATTGAATTTCTTTTTTATAACATCAATTTCTTTTTCTCCCATTCTATGAATTTTCCTGCGGAGAGCTGCCCCTTTGGATGGAGCAAAAATAACGCCTAATAACGCACCGGTAGCTGCTGCAGCCAATAAACCTAATGCTATTTTTCCTGAGTTCATAATGTTGTTTTTAAAAAATTAATAACTATATATTTAAAGTACACACGATCAAATCAATCAATTTGATCCACTTTCCACCATCAAAGTCATCAAATCCATCCATTGGTTTATGAATAGAAGGATTCCACTCTTTAATCATGGCTTTGATCATGACCTATTTGTAAACCAACCCTCCACCCCGGCTCGCCTGCCTGCAGCAGGGTTAATTTGAGTCCAGACTGTCTCCCGATCCTTTTGAATACAGGATATTTACACTACATATCGCTTACCTTACTTTTCTCTTTCCGTTTAGCTGCTTTTTCAGCGCGTTTCTCTTTGAGATTTTTAAGAGGAGCCTTTTTAATTGTTTTTTCTTTTAATACCTTTTCTTTTGACATGATCGTAAGAGTTTAATTATTTATAATCTATCTCCTCCAGCCTACCATAGTCTTTGGCGTTGTCACTCACTTATATGTTTCTATTTTATCATTTAGGATTCAATGTTATTTAGAAACGGATTTGAACACAGGTAAAGTTGATTCCGAATAGATGAATCAATGCCCGGATTCATAGAGAAAAACATGTTTAGACGCAGAATTGTTTTGTATTTCTGAATTATTAATTTCATTTCCCTGTAGAATTAAGGCAATATAACGTTTTAGCTGGACGATACACTTGCCAAACAGGATTAGACGTTTAATTTGTTATTGGAGTTGAATTAATCAACAATTTGAATCAATAAATGAATATTATTAAGTTTATTATAAATATTATTCAATATTATTTATACATATAGAATATATTCATTATTTTTGCAAAACAAAATATTCCTATCATGCTACCAACTTATTGTCCGAGTTGCCACGCGCAACTTAAGGTAAAATGTTTGAAATGTGAAAGCTGCCAAACAGAAGTTAGCGGTTCGTACGACTTGCCCGTGTTGGCTCTTCTTTCGTCTGAGGATCAACAATTTATTTTACGATTTGTTATAAACAGCGGTAGTCTAAAAGAAATGGCTTCCGAATTGAAACTGAGTTATCCTACCGTGCGAAACATGTTAAATGAAATAATCCATAAAATAGACAGGAATGAAAAGTAGAGACATACCCGGATTAATGGTTAATCCTTTTACCCGCATCGCCGGGTTGCAGGCATTTGCAGTCGGGTTGGTATTTATACTGCTCATGGGAATTATCGGGACTTACAGCCGCGTCAGCTTTGATGGTGCACTTGATATGCATATTGGCAATCAACAGTCACTCTTGCATTCATTTTCGTTACTTGCCATTGATCTTGTTTGCATTGTATCCATCATGTGGGTTACCGGACTGATCATTTCAAAGGGATTCCGGTTTGTGGATATACTGGGTACCATGACCCTGGCAAAAGCGCCCCTCATTATTCTGGCTGTTGCCGGCTATTTTACCAAATCACCCGATTTAACAGCGGTACTCAATGATCCAGCCGTGCTATACCATTCGACCTCTTTCATACTTGTAACAATCCTTTCTGTTCCCGTCAGCATCTGGAGTATCGTACTGATGTACCATGCACTCAAAATATCATGTGATGTAAAAGGGAATAAACTGGCTTTTGCATTTATTATTGCAGTCCTTGTTTCGGAAATCATTTCAAAAATACTGATCCTGAAATTAGTATGAACATAAATCATAGACCTTATTCCAATTAATTTATTAAACAATAGAAGACAAAAGAATAACCACCAAGACACGAAGAACGGAAGTAATACAAAAATTAAATTCATACCAATTCCTTTCTTTAAGAAAAGAACTCAAAGTAAAAAACATTAGTGCTTTTTGGGTCATCTTTATTTATTTGTTCCTGAATACAATAACTTTTTATTTGACATAAACTCTACTGGTAAAAATTCAATTTAAATGATATGGAATCAAAAAAATACACTCAATTTGGTACGCTTTCAGTAATAATAATGTTGCCATTAATAGTCGTGTTCACAGGCATGCTGATTAGTCATGGCTTACTATTCGATACGGATAGTTGTCTTTATGCCGTTCTTATTTTGACTTTCCTAGCATGTTTATCTGTATTCTATAAATCGACCATTATCCTCGACGATAAACATATTTCATTTAAACTTGGGATTGGTGTTTTTGGAAGATCCTATAAACTATCAGAAATAGAATCGTGCAAGCCGGTGAAGAATCATATAATATCCGGTTGGGGAATTCATAAAATTCCAAATGGGTGGCTTTATAATGTTTCGGGTTTAAAAGCAATTGAATTGAAGTTTAAAAATACAGCTACGGTTATACGAATAGGAACAAACAAACCGGATGAGATAGCAGAAATCATTGCGAAACTAATCAATACAACCCGGGAACAGAATGAAGAATACACATCCTTGCGTAATCTAAATTCCAAGTCAAGAAATACATACATTGCAGTGGCTGTTGTACTGATTATTGTTCTGCTCTTTAATCTTTATCAATATCAGCCTGTAACTATAAATTTAGGAAAAAACCAGTTTGAAATAAATGGAGAATATGGATTCCCGATAAATTATCGTGATATTGACGTAATTGATACAATCACCCAAATGCCAGGTATTAAAATGAGAACAAATGGGTTCTCTTCAGGAAAGGTTTGTAAAGGCTACTTTACATTAACAAATACCAGCAGTGCTATCTTATTTATAAACTACAATGTATCTCCTTTTGTTCAAGTAGTATTGAAAAACAGACCCGTGGTATATTTCAATTTAAAAGACCGTCGATCGACCATAGAAATGTTTGATAAAATTAAATCACTGAAATTTAAACACATTCATTAAAATGAAAAAGAATTTCTTAATCAGTTTATTCCTGACGTTAGGCATCTTGGTTTTCGGTCAGGATATTACGGGCGAATGGAATGGGATACTTCACGTACAAGGGATTCAATTACGTGTGGTTTTCCATGTTTTAAAAACCGACACCGGTTATTCGGTGACAATGGATAGCCCCGACCAGGGAGCAAAAGGACTTCCTACAAGCAAAACCTCTTTTGAAAACTCCGTGCTGACTGTTGAAATGGCAGCTGCGGGGATTCAATACACGGGTAAACTGGATAACACCGGAGGGATAACCGGTACTTTTAGCCAGGGAGGACAATCATTTCCAATGAATTTAACGCGGGAAGCTGTAGAAAAGGTGGTACTAAAACGTTCGCAGGAACCCGTTAAACCTTATCCGTATTATTCGGAAGAGGTTACCTTTGAGAACAAAAAAGATAATATTACATTAGCCGGAACATTAACCTTACCCAAAAAAGAAGGCAACTATCCGGTGGTAGTATTGATTACCGGCAGTGGTCCGCAGAACAGGGATGAAGAACTGATGGGACACAAACCGTTCCTTGTATTGTCAGATTATTTGACCCGCAGAGGTATTGGGGTATTACGTTATGACGACCGGGGAACTTATGCTTCCAACGGTAATTTTGCCAAATCCACGACCTTCGATTTTGCTTCGGATGTAGAATCGGCAGTTAACTATTTGAAGACCCGTAAAGAAATTGATCAAAAGCATATCGGCTTGATCGGCCATAGCGAAGGTGGCATCATAGCACCTATAGTGGCCGTTAATTGCAAAAGTGTCAGCTTCATAGTGCTGATGGCGGGAACCGGCATTTCGGGTGGTGAGATACTGCTGTTACAACAGGAATTAATTGGACGGGCTTCGGGAATTAAAGAAGAAAACTTAAAAAAAACAACTGATATCAACCGTGAAATTTACAACATTATTAGAAATACATCGGATACTACCAAATTAAAAAGTGAACTGACTGATTTTATCAAACTAAAAATCAAGGAAATCCCCGGTCTGAATATTCCAGCAGGTTCAACAGAGAATGATGTTATTAAAACCCAACTAACAATTCTCACGTCACCCTGGATGCTGAATTTTATCAGCTATAACCCTGCTCCGCTGCTTGAAAAAGTAAAATGCCCGGTACTGGCAATTAATGGTAGTAAAGACCTGCAGGTTCCTTCGTCCGTAAACTTACCGGCCATAAAAGAAGCATTAAAAAAAGGTGGTAATAAAAAAACAACTATTAAAGAATTGCCCGGGTTAAACCATTTGTTTCAGGAATGCACCACCGGTTTACCCAAAGAATATAGTGAAATAGACCAAACTATTTCACCAATAGCCCTGAATACAATGGCTGACTGGATTAAAGAAACGATCAGTTTACCAGTAAAACACTAAGTATTTGGAACAATTTATTGTCCTATCTAATTCCGTATTAAAATACGATATTTAAAACAAGGGAACAAGGTTTTTGATCTTGTGCATTCGGCTTTTCTACTAAAGTTTAATATCTAAATATAAGTGCATTAAATTAAAAACCTTATTTTTTATCTTTAACCCTATAGTAGTCCCTCAAAAGGATGCTAAAAGCCCTAATAAAAGCAACTTTATAAAATGCTTATATTGTGCTAATTAAAATTTAGTTACATAAGAGAAAAATTAAGAAAAACAGCTACCCCTTATTCCTTTATTTAAATTATACAACATTATTTATTTTCCTTTACTTAAGCACACTAAGGAACACAAAGAATAAATTCTTAGTATGCTTCCAATACCCAGGACATTCCAAAAGTGGTTTACCTGCCATTTTTAATTCTTTCCTTTTGATTTTGATAACTTGTTATCCGTTTATCAACGCTAATTCAATTATCTTTGCATTCAACTAAACCTATCGAGAATGAATATTTCTGAAGAAGAGATCAAACAACATATCAAAGAGCAAATAGCCTTCAATAAAGGTAAAAATATAGTTGCCCAAACAGAGAACCATGAACTGCAATTTATTGAAGGCACAAAAGACCTCATTGACAAAATACGAAGCCTGGATAGCCTGTCGGAACAATTACTGATAGACTATCTGACCGATGAATCATTGCAGGAATTCTGCCGGGTAAACCAGTTCTTTTCTTTCAGTTCAGCATCAGTAACTGAATTAAAAGCAATTTATTCCGATTTGAGCCATAAAATCGGAATGCTCGACAGGCTTGCCGGACAAGCGGAACTGGATGTTATCAGCCAGGAACATTATCGTAATCTATGCGATTGGTTGGTCCGCACCAACAGGTTTGCAGAAATCATGTATTCGAGCGATCAGAAATATATTCGGCCGGTTGCCTGCTCGGAATATACTTCCGGATTACAACTGGAGGTCCTTCATATTGAGTTGAAGCAATTGCATGAACCCGTTCTGGATGTGGGTTGTGGCCGTGAAATGAATCTGGTGAATTACCTGCGCGATAATGGCGTGGAAGCCTATGGAATTGATCGTTTTGACAATGAAAGCCCTTACTATATTAAAACTGATTGGTTGGAATATGATTTTGTACCCGGCAAATGGGGAAGTATTATCAGCAACCTGGGCTTTTCAAACCACTTCATCCATCACAACTTACGGGCAGACGGAAATTACCGGGAATATGCCCAAAAGTATATGGAAATACTCCATTCGCTTCAGTCAGGCGGTACTTTTTATTATGCTCCCGACCTTTCTTTTATTGAGAAACATTTGGATCGGACAACCTATCAATATGTGAGCTTTCCTATCGAAGAGTCCGGATACAAATCAATCCGGATTACAAAAATTTAAAACAGTACAAAGATCCTAGACATAAGACCGGAGGTCCTAAGCAGGATGATATTTACATTAATACGGCTTTACAATTGGTAAGGGAATTGATGCAACGTGGAAAATTTTTGCTCAAAAATGATTATCTTTGCACTCCGAAAACAAATTATAGTAGTGACTGCTTCGCTTGACGTAAAGCCCTCACTAAAACAAGAACTATTATGGCAAAAGAATTGACTTCGCGCAGCGAAAACTACTCGCAGTGGTATAATGATTTGGTAATTAAAGCCGACCTGGCAGAAAGCTCAGCCGTACGTGGCTGCATGGTGATTAAACCTTACGGTTACGCCATTTGGGAAAAGATTCAGGGTGAACTGGACCGCATGTTCAAGGAAACCGGTCACGTGAATGCTTATTTCCCGTTGTTTATCCCTAAATCATTTCTGAGCAAGGAAGCCGAGCACGTAGAAGGATTTGCCAAAGAATGTGCCGTAGTGACCCACCACCGTTTAAAAGCAGATCCGAATGGAAAAGGATTGATTGTAGATCCTGAAGCCAAGCTGGAAGAAGAACTGATTGTCCGCCCAACCTCCGAAACCATAATCTGGAGTACCTATAAAAACTGGATTCAATCGTACCGGGACCTGCCGTTGTTAATCAACCAATGGGCGAACGTGGTTCGTTGGGAAATGCGTACACGCTTATTCCTACGTACAGCGGAATTTCTTTGGCAGGAAGGCCATACAGCACATGCTACCGAAGCCGAAGCAGTAGCCGAAGCCCGCAAAATGCTGGAAGTATATGCCGACTTTGCCGAACGCTTTATGGCTGTTCCGGTACTGAAAGGCGTTAAATCGGCTAATGAACGTTTTGCCGGTGCATTGGACACGTATTGTATTGAAGCCTTGATGCAGGATGGTAAAGCCTTGCAGGCCGGAACATCGCACTTCCTCGGGCAAAATTTTGCCAAAGCCTTTGATGTGACCTTTGTAGATAAAAACAATAAAATTGATTACGTATGGGCGACCTCCTGGGGCGTTTCGACCCGATTGATGGGAGCCTTAATTATGACCCACTCAGATGATAACGGACTGGTGCTACCTCCTAACCTGGCTCCTTTCCAGGTCGTAATTGTGCCTATTTATAAAAACGAAGAACAACTGGTCGCCATATCTGCAAAAGTGGATGAGATTATACCAAAGCTTAAAGCATTGGGCGTAACGGTAAAATACGATAACAACGATAACAAGAAGCCGGGTTGGAAATTTGCCGAATATGAATTAAAAGGTGTTCCTGTGCGACTTGCTATGGGTGCCCGTGACTTGGAAAACGGAACGGTGGAAGTTGCCCGTAGAGATACCCTGACCAAAGAAACCGTTTCGCTCGAAAATATCGACCAGTACATTGCTCAGCTGTTGAAAGACATCCAGGCTAATATTTACCAGAAAGCATTCGATTACCGTGCTTCTGTAACCCGCGAAGTTAACTCCTACGAAGAGTTTAAAGTGGAAATTGAAAAAGGTGGATTTCTGATGTGCCACTGGGACGGAACACCCGAAACGGAAGAACTGATCAAGGAAGAAACCAAAGCAACAATCCGCTGTATTCCATTGAATGGTGATACGACTCCCGGCTTTTGCATGGTGACCGGCAAACCTTCGGCACAACGGGTGGTATTTGCACGGGCGTATTAAATAAAATCAGAAAGTTCAAATAAGAATCATTCAAGTAATTAGATTCCATCCACGAACCATTTTCTTGTATTGGAAGTGGTTCGTTGCATTTGAATAGAACTGCTTATAATTTAAAAATCCAGGATAATTCTAATGAACAATAGATATCAATTCAGGAGACACATAAAACGATGAAGAAAATTTTAATTTTAATATCGGTGGTTGTATGCTGGAATTCTGCTGTTTTCGGATTATCACCGGTGGATGTGGCTGAAAACACCCTGAAAGTAAATGGGAACAGCGAAGAAGTATTTTATTACGGATTTGCGGCCGGAGATGAACTGGTTCTCTCGTTTAAAGCAATAAGCGGTGGGGCACTGAATGAGGTTGAAATCTGTGAACTTCCCTCATCGACTAAATTTATGGATTACAAAGTAAAGAAAATTGATAACAAGACTTTGCATATTTCACGAACAGGCATTTACAAATTTCGCTTTACAAATCAAGAAAAGTCACCACGGATATGCAAAATCAGGATTCAGCGCATTCCGGCTAGCCTGGACACGCGGGACTTCAATTCGTCGGTTTATTGGCGAACGGTTCAGGACACTACCTATATTCCGACCGAAGAAAAGTACCCAATGAGACGGGATACCACGGCTCAAACACTGGTAGAGCGGACTACAAAGATTGCTTCTTCAAACATTATGAATGGCAATTCAAATAAAGATCTTATCGATTTCACCTTGCCTAAGGGAACAATATCGTGGAGTTATTATATTGGCGTAGGTACGGAAGGCCAGAGAGCCTTTAACAAAGCAAAGAGTGGCTTTCTGAACTCAGCGGCTTCTTTTTCTTCTCATATTCCGGGTTACGGTACCATGGCGGCTTTGGCAATGTATGGCGTCAACGCGTTTAATCTGATTCAGGGAGAGGATAATGTCAAATTTTGGTTTATCGGTGACGAGACAAACGCCTCTATGTTTAGATTTGGAAAGAAGTTTAAGTGCTTTAAACAAGGAGATGTATTGAATGATGCCGCTCAAATGAAAAAACCTTTAGCAGGGAAAATATACCTGGGTTTATTCAACGATAATCTGATTGAGCCGATAAATGTAACGGTATCCGTAACGGCTATCATAGTAACGGAACAAAACTCGATACGAATCAACAAGCTAATGAAGATAACTAGCCGGGAAGAAGCTTATTTAAAGAATTAGGCACTTTTTATACAATAAGGGCCCCACTTTATGTAGAGCCCTTATAAATTTCATTTTCCTTTATTTCTCACTGAATATAAATCAACTGAATTATAAAGATTGCATTATTCTTCTTTTTCGATCTCCAGTGGTTCAATTGTGTCTTTTACTTCAGGAATAATAACATTTTCTTCCGTAAATTTCCTTTCCGTATAATTATCTCCCGTTACTTCCCATAGATTTTCATCTTCACATCTGAATACCCTTCCCGGGAATTTATTCAACCAGCTCAGGTTATGCGTGGCCATAATAACGGTTGTTCCTGACAAACGGATATTATAAAGCAATTCTACCAGCTCATTGCCCGTCTCTGGGTCAAGGTTCCCGGTTGGCTCATCTGCCAGAATCATTTCAGGTGAATTCAACAATGCCCGGGCTATAACAATCCGTTGTTGCTCTCCTCCTGAAAGTTGATGGGGCATCTTACCTCCTATTCCACTCATTCCAACCTGAGACAGCACACTCTCAATTTGTTCATTAATCGCTTGCTGGTCATTCCATCCGGTTGCACGCAAAACAAAATCAAGGTTTTGATAAATAGTCCGGTCTGTCAGGAGTTGAAAATCCTGAAAGACGATACCAATCTTACGTCTTAGAAATGGTATATCATGTGATTTCAATGTTCTTAAATCGTATCCCAATGCACCGGCTACACCAAATAAAATAGGTATTTCGTGGTAAATTGACTTAAGTAACGTACTTTTACCACTTCCTACTTTCCCGAGTAAATATACAAATTCACCTGAATGTATTTCAAGCTGGACATCTTTTAGAACCAACAATTCTTGTTGGTAAATATCGACATCAACGTATTTTATTAATAATTTATTTTCCATGAAAGTTTATCAGTTAACAGTCATCAGTTAACAGTTAGCAGTCCTAATTTCTGATCACTGTAATTATTTGTGTCTTTTCTTTAGTTCGCGGGCCAAATCATCCAGGGAATAACCTTTCGAAGTCAACAAAACGATAAGATGATACATTAAATCGGATGCTTCGTAGATAAAGCCTTCGTCTGTTCCGTTGGTAGCTTCAATAACGGTTTCCACAGCTTCTTCACCAACTTTTTGAGCCATCCGGTTCACTCCTTTTTTGAATAATGAAGTAGTATACGAGCCCTCGGGCATTTCTTTAAAACGAACAGTTATAAAATCCTGCAAATATTTCAGGAAGGTAATATCCCCATCATTGCTTTCCCCCCAACAAGTATCCTCTCCTGTATGACAAACGGGTCCTACCGGATGGACTTTTATCAGTAAAGTATCGTTATCGCAATCAGGAGTAATGGAAACAACATTCAGGAAGTTACCACTCTCCTCACCTTTTGTCCATAACCGGTTTTTTGTACGGCTAAAGAAAGTGACTTTACCGGTTTCCTGTGTCCTGGCTAAAGACTCTTCGTTCATAAAACCCAGCATCAATACTTTGGATGTCAATTCATCCTGAATGATAGCAGGAACTAAACCAGCCATCTTTTGAAAATCTACGTTCATTTTATTCGGATTTTGCTTATCAAACTAATAGTTTGCGAAAGTACAAAAAATCGCTCTAAATAGAGAAGAAAAGTTTTAAAATTTAAAGCTTTGGGGTGATTTATTGGAAAATAAAAAAACGCCATTCAATTTTTTGAATAGCGTTTCTGCCGTGAGTGTATTTTTATTTTCTTTTATATTCTGAAAAAGTATACGGGAACGTGTTGTTTTGGTCGGCTTCGTGATCTTCATGTTTCACTTCCTCCCATTCATTAAAGTCAATCTCAGGGAAAAAAGTATCTGCTGAAAAATCCTTGTGCACCCAGGTAATATACATGTAATCTACTTTATGAATACATTGCTTATAAACTGTTGCACCACCTATTATGAATACCTTTTCTTCATGTTCACAAAGATATAAGGCATCTTCCAGTGAATCGGCTTCAAAATAGCCTTCGTTAACCCCTTCGGACATCACCGAAGTCAGGACAATATTTTTGCGGTTAGGCAGTGGACCTTTTATCAAACTCTCAAACGTACGTTTACCCATTACAACAGCATGACCTGTGGTAAGTTGTCTAAAATGCTTCAAGTCTGCCGGCAAATGCCAGGGTAGATTGTTTGATTTACCGATAGCTAAATTATCGGCAACTGCGGCAATAATCGAAATTTTTGACATATTATTTGAATTAAAAAAAGCTTTTGCGTCAACGGTCATCTTTCAGACACGATTGCAAAACTACAAAAAAAGGAGGAACAATCAGGTCATAACATCTATTTTAACCTTATCAATTATTGGATAGTCCCCTTCTACTTTATAAACTTATTTTGTTTTAAACAGCAACAATTCCCTTAATATGAGGATGCGGGTCGTAATTTATCAACTTAAAATCCGAATACTGGAATGAAAAAATATCACTTACATTCGGGTTAATTAACATGGTGGGTAATTGTCGCGGTTCACGGGTTAATTGCAGTTTAACCTGCTCCAGGTGATTGGTATAAATATGCGCATCACCCAATGTGTGGACAAAATCACCGGCTTTCAGCCCGGTAACCTGAGCCATCATTTGTAGCAACAAGGCATAGGATGCGATATTAAACGGTACTCCCAGAAATATATCGGCACTGCGTTGATAGAGTTGTAAACTCAGCCTCCCATTAGCAACATAGAACTGGAAAAAGGCATGGCACGGGGGCAATTTCATATTGGGTATATCAGCCACATTCCACGCACTTACTATGATACGACGGGAATCAGGATTGTTTTTTATGGCATTTACAGCTTCTGCAATCTGATCAACAGATCCGCCCTGATAATCTGGCCAGGAACGCCATTGGTAGCCGTAGATATGTCCCAGGTCACCCTGTTCATCCGCCCAATCGTTCCAGATCCTCACGCCGTTATCCTGAAGGTATTTTACATTCGTATCACCATTCAAAAACCATAACAATTCATGAATAATTGATTTCAAATGAAGCTTCTTTGTTGTCAGGCAGGGAAATCCATCTTCCAGGTTAAAGCGCATTTGATGACCGAATACACTGATAGTCCCGGTACCCGTCCGGTCTTCTTTATGAACTCCTTCCGTTAATACACGGTTTAATAGGTCTAAATATTGTTTCATTAAATACGAATTTCACGAATTAAAACGAATTATGCGAATGCCGCATATTCTAAATTTGGAATTTTACAATTACGCTGTACAGGGTTTTACATCTCCGCTTAACCAATTTACTCTTTAACCAATTAACCTCTACCGTAACCTGGACAAGTCCGGACAAAAAAGGCAAAACGCAAATGGTGCAAATTTATACAAATCGAAGATGCCTATTTATCGGAATAAAGACTGATATTTCTTCTGCTTTTATAGCACTTTAAACAGCTGACAGTTTGTTATAAGTATTGAACGATAATTAGTTTATACAATTTAAAAGATATTTTTAGCGAAATAGGATACCTAACTGGTTTTTAAAACCTGTTAAGTCTGTCTTGAATAATAGATACCAATTCCCAGGCTGTACTTATGTTTAAATATTACGCAAAAGAAACCAATTAATAGATACTAGTAAAGTTTATACGTCGTCTTCAACACCCTGAATTCCGTACGACGGTTTATTTGATTGGCTATTTCCTGTTGATCAGGCATCAGCTTTGTTACGAAATTTTCATTCAACACGTCATTTTCCTGAAGAAATTTATATTTCTTAGCTAAATATTCATCAACCACTACCGGATTTTCTTCTCCCTTCCCTACTGATGTTAATCTGTCTTTCGAAATACCTTTCGAAATTAAATAATCAACCACCGATTTCGCCCGTTTCTCGGATAATATTTTATTCGATTCATTATTTCCTACAAAATCGGTATTGGCACTGATCTCGATGGTGATATTCGGATTGTCGTTCAATAATTTCACCAGTACCTGCAATCCTGTTTCGGATGCCGGAGTCAGATCCCATTTCCCGAATTCATAGAATATATTATCCAGTTGAACCGGCTTGGAAATGGCCGACAGCTTGAAATCAACTGTAAACGTTTTACTATCGGTAAGCCCCTGGGTTGAAACCGTATTTTTTTGATTCAGGTATCCACGTGCTGAGGCTAACATCACGCAATCCATATTTTTATCCAACTTGATTCGATAAGTTCCGTCTTTTTTGGCTTGTACCCGTGCATTGACCCCGGTGTTACTAACCATACGAACAACGGCATCCGGTACTGCATTCCCTTTTTCATCGACTACTTTTCCTTCAATACTATAGGCCAATTCAGGTAATTCAAAACTCCAGATAGCATCATTGCCTTTTGCTTCATTGCGGTTAGAGGAGAAAAATCCTTTCTGTTCATTCCCCGCAAAGGTGATTCCAAAGTCATCTCCGGAAGAATTAATAGGAGCTCCCAAGTTTTCTACTACCCAGCCACCTTCCTTTTTGGGTGTGGCTTTGTAAATATCAAGCCCCCCAAATCCGGGACGGCCATTAGAAGCAAAAAATAAGGTACCGTCCGCACGCACACTCGGAAACATCTCATCACCCGGTGTGTTTATGTCCGGTCCTAAATTTTCAATGAATTTACATTCTCCGTTTGCCAGTGTTGCTTTCCAGATATCTTTGCCCCCGAGCCCTTTTTTTGAATCGGATACAAAGTATAAGGTTTGTCCATCAGGCGACATAGCCGGATGAGCTACAGAAACCGTGCTGTCTTTAAAAATTTTGATTCGCTGAGGAGTACTCCAGGTTCCACCTGCCCGGTTTGTCAGCAGAATATCGGTACCCCTGATCCCATCAGCCACATAGGGCGAGCGGGTATAGTACATGATTTTCCCATCCGCACTAAAAGAACAAACACCTTCATCATTTACCGTATTAATGTCGCCTTCCAAGATTTCAGGAGCTTCCCACTTACCGGCAGCATTTTTCCGGCTCATAAATAAATCGTTATTGGGCAAACCGGTAATGGCACTGCTTTTCTGGATAGTTTTTTTATTAAACGAACGGTTGGATGTAAATACAACCTGATCGGTATTGGATCCCATAAAAGCCGGACTGAAACTGGACGAACGGCGTCCATTTAACTCCGTTGAACGTTTTACCACATACCTCGAAGGTACATTTTTCCATTCTGCAATAAATTTACAGGATATCAATCCGTTTTTAGCGACCACGTTCGATGTATCCTTTGTCAGGTAAATGGCATAATTCCGGGCTGCTTCGGCATAATTTCCATTTTGCTGCAATACCTGTGCATAACGCAGGAAAACGATTGAGTCGGAATAATTATAGCGGATAGCATTCTGATAAGCCTGCTCTGCCCGACCCTGATTGGTAAGCCTGTAACATTCTGCTTGTCGGAACGCAATTTTAGCCCGCTGCGATTTTTCTTTGGATGTCAGGCTCGAATAGACCCGTTTATATAAATTGCCTGCTGCATAATATTCCCCGATTTCATAACGTTTATCCGCTTTTTTTATAAGCGCACCGATACCACAACCCTGCAACAGGATAGTGGTAAGAAGAATTAATAATACGGAAGATTTTATACGCATAATGAAACGTTCTATATCCTGAATTTCAATGTAAGTCTTCTGAGTTGGAGGTTTAAACTATTTCCGAAATAAACCCATCAAACCCTTTTATTTTTTGCATTATTTATCACATTCAGCAAATTAACCTGTTACCCGGTTGTGATTTCCTTTTCAATCACTCACTATCAGATTAATTCATGAATCACCAACCCTGAACGTAATTTCGGTTCAAACCAAGTGGTTTTAGGAGGCATAATGTTGCCGGTATCAGCAATATCAATCAGTTGTTTCATCGACACGGGATAGAGAGCCAATGCCACGCGCATTTCACCGCTGTCCACCCGGCGTTTCAGTTCGCCCAATCCACGTATTCCACCGATAAAGTCTATCCGTTTATCACTCCGCAGATCCTTTATACCAAGTATCTCATCCAGTATTAAATTCGACGAAATCGTCACATCCAATACTCCGATCGGGTCATTATCGTTATACGTTCCGGGTTTGGCTGACAATGAATACCAGTTACCCGACAAATACAACGCAAAATTGTGCAATTTATTGGGTTTATAGTTTTCCGTTCCCTTTTTTTCTACGTCGAAGTTAACCGCCAATTTTGCCAGCATTTCTTCGTCAGACAGGTTATTCAGATCTTTCACCACCCGGTTGTAATCAATAATGTTCAGCTGGTTGTCAGGAAAGCAAACGGCCATAAAGTAATTATACTCTTCATCACCTGTATGGTTTGGATTTTGATTTCTTTTTTCCAATCCCACTAATGCAGCAGCAGCACTCCGGTGATGACCATCGGCAATGTACATGGAAGGTATGGCAGCAAATAGTTCCGTAATACGGGCAATCGTATCCGGATTATTAATGATCCAGAATTGATGGCCGAATCCATCGCCTGGGGCTATAAAATCATAAACCGGAGTGTTTTTTACCGTTTCTGCCACCAGGGCATCCAACTCTGCCTGATGAGGATAGGCAAAGAATACCGGTTCAATATTGGCATTATTTACCCGGACATGTTTCATGCGGTCTTCTTCCTTATCCCGGCGGGTTAATTCATGCTTCTTGATATTACCGTTTATATAATCGTCCACATTGGCACAGACCACCAGGCCATACTGTGTTTTGCCGTTCATAGTCTGGGCATAAACATAATATTGTTCCGTCTCATCCTGCACTAACCAACCTGCAGCCCTGAATTTTGCAAAGTTCTCGGCAGCCCGGGCATACACCTTTTCGTCATGTTCGTCCGTTCCGGGTTCAAAATCTATTTCAGGTTTGATGATATGATACAGCGACATGGGATTCCCTTCAGCCTCTGCGCGGGCTTCTTCGGAATTCAATACATCATACGGGCGTGAAGCCACTTTTTCTACCAGGTTTTGAGGAGGACGAATACCCTTAAAAGGTTTAATAATAGCCATAATACTTACGTTAAGCGTTAATTTTGTTTTAAGCCACAAATGTACAAAAATTCTTTTAAAAAGAGTCTATTGAAAGCAAACAGAGTTAAAAACGAATTTCATCCCGAATAACTACATTCTATTCTGAATGAAAATTTCCCTGCAATTCTTTCGATATGCAGGGAAATTCTAAGTAATTGGAAATATAGATTGCCCTCTGTTATTTTTACTTCCTACTGGAAGGGAATACGGGAAAATTCGTAGGATGTTCAATTTTATCTTATGTAGTTATATTATAACATACTCAATACCAATATTTTAAAAATTTATTTTTATTGGGGCTTTTTTTTATATCTTGAGGAACTACTAAGGGGAAGGTAAAAGAAAAATAAGGTTTTCTTTTTCAAAAGAGGGAGTCTTCTTAGTCTGGGTGCAGTCTTATTTTAGCCGTATCTCAGTTTAAGTATAGAGGGGGTTCAGTTAGGGTTCAGTTAGGGTTCAGTTAGGGTTTAGTTAGGGTTCGGATAGGTAGACCTAACTGAACCCTATCCGAACCCTATCTATACTCCCGTTGAGATGTCTCTATACCTAAACTAAGCACCGGCTGAAGTAAGACTAAAGTAAGAGTATACTACCCGGGGAGGAAGTACCAGGAATGAAACAACATCCGTCAACGAGTTGGAATCCGGTTAAGGATCAACTTCAACACCCCGCCAACTTCGTCATCTGGCCGGATGCAGGATAAATAGTCAACAGAGATTGTCCAGGCGTATAAAACAGGACAGTCAGTTATTCCACCTACTTAAATGTTACATGCTATGCATTATGAATTATGCATTATGCATTCATTTATTTTCCCCAGTATTTTTTGGGTGCATTCTCCGTGTTGGGAGTGTGCGATAAAGGCGGCCTGGAACTTTGAGGTCTGTTGGGTTTGGCAATCTTATTACCATCGGTATTTTTACCTGTTCCCGTCCCTCCTCGGGCGCCTGCTTTTGCACCCGGGCTCTTGCCTTTTACTTTCTTTGCACCCGGCACTGGCAGGTTCTCTGCCGGATAAGGATGATCCTTTACTACGGGAATCTGGATAGAAATAAGCTTCTGAATATCCCGCAGGTAATCAAATTCCTCCACATCACAAAATGATACAGCTTTTCCTTCCAGCCCGGCCCTGCCCGTCCGGCCAATCCGGTGGACATATGTTTCAGGAATATTGGGAATCTCATAATTAATCACCAGATTCAATTCGTCAATGTCTATTCCACGGGCTGCAATATCGGTGGCCACCAATACACGGGTCGTACGGTCTTTAAAATTACGCAGGGCATTCTGGCGGGCATTCTGCGATTTATTGCCATGAATAGCTTCCGCTTTAATTTTAGCCTTTTCGAGCAGGCGTTGTACTTTATCCGCACCATGTTTGGTCCGGGTAAAGACCAGTGCGGAAGTAATCGCCTTATCTTTCAAAATATGAATGAGCAGATCCTTTTTATTGGCTGCATCCACAAAATACATTTCCTGTTCGATGGTCTCGGCCGTAGTCGACGCCGGTGTTACTTCCACTTCTTTCGGATTGGTCAGGATCGTACCTGCCAACACCCGGATAGATTCAGGCATAGTAGCCGAAAAGAAAAGCGACTGACGTTTTACGGGAATAAGCTTAATCAGTTTTTTTACATCATGGATAAAACCCATATCAAGCATACGGTCCGCTTCATCCAGGACAAAAATACTAAGCTCATTGATCTTGATGTACCCCTGGTTAATTAAATCGAGCAAGCGTCCGGGTGTAGCGATCAGGATATCAACACCCATTTTAAGCGCACCTACCTGCTGGCTTTGGGGAACTCCGCCAAAAATAACCGTATGGCGTAAATTCATAAACCGTCCGTACGCAGCAAAACTTTCGCCTATCTGGATGGCCAGTTCACGCGTTGGAGTAACTATTAATGCTTTTATTTTTCGGGGTGCACGGTCATTGCCTTTGTTTAAGTGCAATTGTTGCAGGATAGGAATCGCAAAAGCGGCCGTTTTTCCGGTGCCGGTTTGGGCGCATCCTAATAAATCCTGGCCTTTAAGTACGATTGGAATTGAAATTTCCTGAATAGGAGTTGGTTGGGTATAACCTTCATGTTTAAGAGCGTTTAAGATCGGCTCAATAAGATCTAATTTATCAAATGTCATAGAATATTTCACGCATCCGTTCTTCTTTCACAAGCTCTAACAATTAACCTGACGGCGTACGATTTTGTGCAAAGATACGGAAAATAAGCCATGTACGAAAACCTGGAACAGTTGATGGTTGGGAACAGGAAGCTAACCGTTAGCTGTCAATCGATTAACTATTTTAGACGTGCTGATATTCTACTTATGATATACTCTCTTATTCTGCCAATTTATCCAGCATCTTTATTCTTACATTCATTTGATGCATAACTGTTTTATCATAATCGTTTTCGGTATCTCCCCATTTGTTTATGATAATAAATAATTCGATCATAAAGAAGAACATAAATAATAATATCCACACAAACATGGCAATTGGTGAAGACAATAAAATTGAAAACAAGGTTTTCAACTCATTTAAAAATCCAACTTTCGATTTTATATCCGTCTCTAATAATTGCTGGATATTCAATTTATCATTTTCCTTCTTAATTTTTTGGTCCCTTAGATTTTTAAGGAGTATATCAAGTTGAGGAAGTAAATCAGTTTTAGGATTGATGGCGCTCTGAATGCTTACTTTCTTCCCAACCAACACCATTTTCTTTGTCAGGCTGTCTTTTTTATAATCATTAATCGAAGTTGGTGCCGTTATCATTGGCCGCTTACTTAACTCCAGAAGCAGAGCAGTCCGTTCATTTTCTTTAACAGCAATATCGTTATCCAGCTGTTTAATCTGGCTAGTGAGTTCGAGGGTTTTCTCCGGCATGATTTTGTTTACCTCTTTCTGTATATTCGTAATTTTTTCTTTCTCTACATCTTCTTTAAAAATAACCTGGTCCAGTATTACAGACCCGATGATTGCCATGACCACGCCAATCAAAATCCGAAAGAGCATGGCAAAAAGATTTTTTCTTAATGATAAAATAATTTGCCTTTCTATTTGGATAATAATAAATATCATCACCAAAGCTCCAATGGATGAAACTCCTATATCGCCGTGTAAATAACGCCGGGCAAAGGCAAACCCGATAAACCCCCAAATAGTAGAAATAATCAGCAACGCAGAAAGATATTTCTTAACTGTTTTAGCAGATGCTTCACTGGAGTTCTTTATAATGGTATAGTTATGACCTGTCAGGAAACATCCAAATTTAATCCATAGGTCTTTCATGATCATCAAAGTTTTTTATTCATTACATTCGACTGGCTGATAGCCGATAATCCTCTCATGAATCCACGTTGATAGGACAGAATGATTCGCTGGGTCATACTGGTTACGTCTTCCATTTCTTTCTTAATCTCATCAACTTTTGCCGCATGTTCAAGAACCATATCTTTGCGGGTTTTAAGTTCTTCCACCAGATCAATCAAACCGGCCCGGCTTCTTGAAGTAATATGAAAATCGAGCTCCTTGATTAAATCTTCATAATAAGTGGTTACTTTCTGAATTACAATTTGTAAATCAAGTTTTATAAGCTTGATATTATCTTGCTTATAACTATCATCAGGACTGGTTAAGGCATCATTATAACCCCTCGACTCATAATCAGCCTGTAGAAATTCATAGATTAACTCAATGCCTTTCGATTCGGTATTAATTCCTAACTCATGCTGGTTTTCTCCCGGAACCTGCTCTTCTGCAAAAAGATCTTTCGGTATTTCCTCCGGTTGATTAGCCTGCTCCGAACCGGTTGCCTGTGATTGTTTTCCCTTGAAAAAATCGAATAGTCCCATGTGATTGAATTTTAGATTCTCGTTTTATATCATTTATTGTCCGGTAAAGATTTCTCACAGTGATTCCTCACTCCGTTTGAAATGACAATATCATCTTTTATGTAAATACCAGGCACTCACATCCATCTAATTATTCAAGCCAATATAAAATCAACTATTATAACCAATTGAATACTTCCTCTAACGATTTTACAAACCTAAATGTTTAGTTCTAAATTAAAGATACCGACAAGAATTTAAAGAAACAAAACACACAACAAACTAATTAATAGCATGTTATAATTAAAAGAATAGCTGGATAGAAGCCTTTCTTATCCCCGGATATGTACGTTATTTATGGCGTTATAACTGGTCAGAGTAAAAGAAATATACCCAGGTTCCAGTACTTTGGGGCAAAATTTATAGCGGTAGTTTTATTAGTTTCGGTTGGACTTAAAAAGCTGTTTTGATACATACTCGTGTAGTTTGTACTCACATTTGCCGGCATGGACATAGATACCACGTTCAGTCCGTTAAAGTTTAGCTGCAGCCCGACTTGTTCTTTTATTAAGTACCTTATTTCAGGCGAAAAGGCAAGGCCTTTATAGTTTCCGGCAGATGACCAGGCAAAATAATTATGACTAATATCCTGAATGACATCCTTATCTGATTCATAGGCTAATTCGGTTAGTTTACCGACAAACGACTTGGCCATAATGGACACTCCCAGCCGATGGGTAACCGGATAAATATATTTTACAAAAACAGAGGGGGAATAGCCTTTTATCATATCCGAATTTGTAATATAAACTTTCGAAAAATAGACACCGTTCAGAGACCCTGTCATTCCTAAATCGGTTTGCGAATTGAACCAGTAATGATAATTCAGTCCAATTCCCAGTACCAGGTTGGTTAACACAAAATACCCGGCATTAGAAGAAAATGTCGACGTTATCTCTTTTGTTCCTTCGTTATCGACCATTTTCCCATTATTAACATAATTATAATTCGCTTCAATATAAAATTTACCCTTTGAATACTGGCAAAGAACCTGTTGTTGAAATACCAGAAATAAGAAAAAAAACAAAACAATCTTTTTCATTTTAAACATATTTTCTAAATTAGTTCTTGAATTCTAGCAAAAAATGCTAAAATTATGATGTGAAACAGGAAGTATTAGCATTAACAGAGTTATCCTTAGCTCTCTGGGAACAGCTGCATACGCTGATTCATCAAAATTCAAACATTTTCTTTTAAATACTTTATTTCCCTTTTATCCTCAGTAGGAAAGCGAATCCCCTGCCCCAACCTTATTCGCCTATTAGTAAAAACTGTAAAATGCTTGCTTTTAAACGCTGACAGGTTTTTGCCCTACTACTAACGCTGTCAGCGTGCTTGTACCTGACAGCGTTAAATGAATAAGATTACTTTATTATAAATTGTATTCGGAAGTGTGATTTTATCGATTATCCGGTCCCGTCACTAACGGATGAGCTGTCGATCATTTTTAATGATCGTCCTATCTGTTTGGTCAGTTTTTCTTCATATAATTTTCATACTCGGTCTTAGTCATTTTACGTTTAATGATATTCGGCTTCTGTCGGGGTAAAACGTACGTTGCTGTCTGAATCATATTGCTGTTAGGGATATATTTCAGTCCCCTGTCCACTATTTTCTGTGCCATTGCACGATGATTGAACCGTACATAATACCGGGCATACTCATAATAGGTGTTTTCTATTTTTATTTTGAAACTGATATCGGGTACCGGTAACTGAAAGTCAGATTCGAAAAGGGTTAGATAGTTTTCACCCTCCTGCGGTTGATTGGACAAAAAACAATGCTTGGCCAAATCGAGGTAGGTCAACAACCTGAATTTTTTTAATAAGCCTGAAGCTTCGGTCTTATCCAGCACTTTTTCATAATGGTTAAGCGTATCCAAATAGGATTTCGGATCATTCAGACTGTCAAGTTTATATTGCAATCCCATTTCAATGGCCTGGAGCGCACTTTTATCAAGTGGCTTCAGTTTCAAGGCTTCCAGAGCTGGTCTCGTATTGTGCCGGTAGGTGTTTTTATAATAGGCAGAACACATGTAATAGAAATAACTTATTTCGTCGGCCAGCAATACATCTTTTATCTGTGGCAGCAACCTGTTGTAGGCGGCTTTACCGAACTCCATATCATTTTTTTCGACCAGCCTTGCGGTTACTAAACTTTGGAACGTTTTATGAATATAGTTGAAATTATCCTCTTCAAACCTTGACAACTGGCCCAACAGGTCAACATCTTCTACTTGTTTGAACTCGCATTTTTGCATCGTGTTGGTTAGCATCGTGTACATAATGGTGACATACGGATCTTCGGGGCACAAGTAACAAGCTTTGCTGATAAGCCGGTAAGCTTCGTCCTCCTTTCCGGCATTATACCGGGCAATGGCTTTATAATAATAAATCAGGGCCGGCAACTGGGTGTTCTTCAATACTTCCAGCTCATTCACCCGGATAACCTGATTGCCTTGTAAAGGACTTAGCTGGTAATCCGATCCCGGTTTAACTTTTTTATCCAGCATATTCATAATCATCCCTTTCTTATCCGCAGTGTTGAAGTCTCCGTTCTGATCTTCCCGATTCTCCGTCTCCAGGATAACCTGTCTGTCCCCGGGGTAAACCAAGAGAGTGCTCTTGTTCAAGGCGAACATCAAATAGGTGGGGATATTCAGTTTTTTTAATGCCAGTGAGTACAGAATGGATACCGTCATACAATTAAAGTTACCATTGTTCAGTATGTCAGAGAATTCAGCATCCTCGTGATGCCGCATGGGAACCGGGTGGAATATGATTTTATGTGTATTCTTAAATTTTTGCCTGAAATTCTTAACCGTCAGGTTTTCTTTTTCCAATAGCTTTAGCATGTTTTCGAAACTGGTTTTCAGGGTAGCAGCTTTTTCCGCCGTCATATTCCGGTCAGTAGCCAGGCACAGGTTAAATTCATTTTCGTGCCGGTAATTCACAAAAACCTGTTTTTCATACTCCGATTGGAAACGTAGGTCTGTAAACCGGACCAACGAATCCGTCGGCATGTTAGCCAGTACATAAGACGTGAGAAATAAAACTAAAATAAAGGTATACTGTCGTTTCATAAGATTGTTGCCGGGGTGAATATCTGTTCCGTTAATCCGTTTTACTTTTATATCAATGTGCCGGGTCCTGCGACTTTTATCCGGCAAAATGGTGGTTGTTTCCTCTAAATATAAGCGGCAATTATATTATTCCTCTATTGAAGGCTTCAATAAGTTCAACCCTTATTTTCCCTTTTAACCTCAATAAGAAAGCAAATCTCCCTGTCCCAACCTTATTCATCTAGTAGTAAAAACTGTAAAATGCTTGTTGTTAAACGCTGACAGGTTTTTGTCCTACAACCAACCTGTCAGCGTGCTTGCACTTGACAGCGTTAAATTAATATTACTACTTTATTATAATTGAATTGATAACTGTGTACAATTTAATAAACCTGCTTTCAATCTGGTTGTCTCCGCTTTACTTAGAACTATCCACTACATACAAAGAATCACCTTGGATAAAATGGCTGTGGATATTATTTCTCAGTCAGAATTGATTTAAGCTTTC
>JAUZOM010000043.1 GCA_030706465.1 Bacteroidota bacterium
TAACTTTAACCGCACCTATCCCTTCAACACAGTGCTGCGGGTGGGCATCACGGCTGCCATGGACCGGGAGCACCTGCTGGCGACCGTCACGATCCCGCGCATCAATACGGACATTGACCTGGTAAACATCCAACGGCTGCCTTATTTCAGGATCATTGCCGTGCTGGGTACCGTATCGGATATGCTCTACGAGGAAGCCGAAAAATCCTATATCCCCGCGGTACCGGACCTGCACGGAACAAGTGCAGTGGTGAACGGTGAATGGTATCCCGCCCAAACGATTGTCCCTGAACACACGATGACGGTACAGATGACCGAAGCGCAACAGGCACAGCTGACGGACGAAGTGACCGTACTGCTGAGCCTGGCCGTGGAATTTGGTGCCGTAGGTTTTAACGGCGAAACAACGGAAGTGAAATATGCGGGGTGCGGGAAAGTAGTCAGGGTTAGTTGATAGTTGACAGTTATCAGTGATCCGTGCTTGATTTGTTTACGCTCCCCCTCGTTTCTTAACGAGGGGTTAGTGGTCAATCGTTTAGAACGATAATCTGATCAAGGAAAGAAGCGTATATTCATATACGTTGGAAACGTACTACCAGTTACACTCTCGTTAGGAAACGAGAAGGAGGAGTGGGGAAGGAAGGACCTGGAATGCAAAAAATTTATCTATTTGCGATCCATGCCACTTTTTCTTATGCTTTCACGTAATGCAGCTGCACCAGCCCCTTGTTATAGGTTTTTGCACTAACCAACTTCAATACCATTTCAGGCCGGTTACCGTGGAAGAGTGAAATGCCATCTCCTAATAAGACCGGAATAATTGAAATATAAAGTTCATCAATCAGGCTTTCCATCAGCATTTCATTGACAATTTCAGCTCCGCCATCCACATAAATGCTTTTACCTTGCTGGCTCTTCAGACCGAGCACAAGTTCTTTCAGATTACCGGTATAATACTTAGCAGAACCTACTGCGGACCTTGGAGTACGGGTAATGATGTACAAATCTTTATCAAGATGGGGATATTCCAACCCCATGGAAAGAACTTTTTCGTAGGATTTCCGGCCCACAATAACCGTATCGACCGTATTGACAAAATCCGAATAACTATAATCCTGACCTTCTTCTTCCACCCGGGATAAAAAATCCAATCCATTATCCTGAGTGGCAATATAGCCATCCAGACTCATGGCTATATAAAGTATTACCTTTCGTTCGCAATTCATTTCCCTTAGATTTTACTTGTTAAATGGTCACAAATATAATAAAAGTTTATAATTTAACAAGCCATTAAATAAAAATAACCTAAATAATGTTGTAAGCAGAGGCTAAGTTGCGGGTACCAACTGATGCCGGTCGTTGTGAGCTGGTATTATACCGTTTGCACAAATAAACCACTGTCCGATTATAAAACAGATTGGACTGTTTTATAATCACAGATAGTATTATATGAATGGGGAAACCAACTGGATATTCACAAAAAATTCCCACTTGTTGTACACAGGTGGGAATTAAATTACAGGGTATCCAAACGCTTAATTTTCGGCTGGTACTTCGCTCTTGTTTATGTTAGGTTTGGGAGCCGGTGCTGCCTTCTTCTTTTTGCGAGGCACATAGGTTCCGGGCAGAATGACATCAATCAGATGTTTGCCCACCAGGCCGAGTTTAACGGCACACCCCAAGGCTGCCAGACTCAGCAATATAGTCAGCCATGTGTAGTTACTTGGAACAAACAGGAGCAATTGAAGAAAAGCAAGGATTAAAATAGAGGAACTGAAAATTATCTTCGACCTCAACAGGGGTGTCCGGAGGGTTTTAAACCTCGTAATGCCATCGATCAATCCCGAAATAAAAGAAAGAATCAATGAGAATGGCAATGCAAAAATCGAGAAATTAATGACCGAATGCACAATGGTTTCATGAAAACCGGGGAAAATGAAATGAAAAACAATCAGCATGGGGGTTAATGCCACAAATGTCTGAGAAAGGTGAATGGCAATCGGATGAATATCCAACGATAAGATTAACAACCTATTGGCCGAAACGCGTTCGCGGTAAGGCTCAAAGACATTCCGGGGCAATCCACAGGCCGGACAGACATCCCCTAAATCACTTGCCTTCATAACATAGCCGCATGGCCGGCAGCGTACTAATTCTTCGTCTATCATAATTCGTTTAATTTTAAATTTGTTTTTAACTCCACAAATATAAACAGTAATTAAGAATAAACAATGAAGGAAGACGTTTTTTTGTTATTTGGTTGATTGGTTGTTTAGTTAAGTGGTTGATTGATTACGTGAGTAGATGGAAGGTGAACTTTAAATACTTTAGTGACGAGTTGATTAGCCGTTGAAATTAGCCATTCAACCTAACTTGGACAAGTCCGGACCCAAAAAGGCAGAACACAAATAGCACAAATAGAAGATGCCGATTTGTCGGTATAAGGACAGATATTTCTTCGGTTTTTGTAGCGCTTTAAATTGCTGACAATTTTAATAGACAGTTGAATATTATGCCAGAAAACACACCGAATTGAGCGATAAGATACTATTAACTAATCAACCAATTAACTTATTAACCTATCAACTAATCACTAATCAACTTACTTTCATAATACCGACACCACTCTTTCAACCCGCATTCCTGACATTTCGGCTTACGGGCCTGGCAAATATAACGCCCATGCAAAATCAACCAATGGTGCGCTTTGGGGATCAGACTTGCCGGAATGTTTTTCACCAGTTTATGTTCTGTCTGCAAAGGATTTTTCGAGTTAGTAGTCAATCCCAGCCTTTCCGAAACGCGAAACACATGCGTATCCACAGCCATAGCCGGTTTATTAAAAATAACCGACGCCATGACGTTAGCGGTTTTTCTTCCTACTCCAGGCAAGGTTTGCAGTTTATCCACATCGTCTGGCACCACTCCTCCAAAATCGGACATGAGTTTCTGTGCCATAGCGACTAAATGTTTTGCTTTATTGTTGGGATAGGACACCGAACGGATGTATTCAAAAATCACTTCCGGGGTGGTGGATGCCATTAGTTGCGGAGTCGGGAAATCTGCTAAAAGCGGAGGAGTAATCAGGTTCACCCGTTTATCGGTGCATTGCGCCGAGAGTATCACCGCTACCAGTAATCCGAATGGATCGGTATATTGCAATTCGGTTTCTGCAACAGGAACATTTTCGGTAAACCAGGAAATAATGTGTTTATAACGTTGCGAAGTAGTCATATTTTTTGTTTAGTCCACCGGAGTTTGAATTATTTACGATTTCAAACGGGGTATTTGTTTTGGGGTGTTTTAGTTCAAGTTATTTTGTCAGAATGACCCGTTATCTATTTGAAGTCATTAAGTTTATTTTCTGCAAATTTATGGGAAAAGATGTAATAAGCGGCTTCCTTTTTATTATTTTTGCATTTTATAAACTCAAACTGCAATCATTCTATCTGTAAGTATACCTCATGGCACCAAGAAAACCGATAAAAAATATTTCCAAACCACAACCAAGCCCTGAAATTAAAAAGCAAAAAAAATCAAGGAATTCGAATGAACCCGGACCCTTTCATAAATTTATCACGTTCATCTCCGATGAACGTACCCGGTTTATTCTTGGAATAGGGATCCTGTTTGGCATGATTTTCTTATTCATGTCCTTTATTTCCTATTTCTTTTTTGCTTATGCCGACCAAAGCAAAATGGACCTGAGTTGGCACGAATTGCAACAAATGCGTTCGGACATTCAAAACTGGGGATCGGTATCGGGTGCTATTTTATCAGACTCTCTTATCCGCCATGGATACGGGATTGCCTCATTTTTCCTAATTTATTTTGGAACGGCCGTCGGATTAAGGCTTATGAGTGTCCGTATAGCTTCGCTTTGGAAAGCATTCTTTCATACTTGCTTTTGGTTAATCTGGCTATCGGTAACTTTAGGGGTTGCCATGATCCCTTTTTACAATAGCTATAATTTCTCATTCTCCCCGGGTGGTGAACAGGGAGATGAAACCAGTAAATGGCTGATCTCATATGTGGGTATGCCCGGAACATTGATGATTCTTGTAGGAGCATTTTTGATTTACTGTATCGTTTCTTCCAAAGCAACCATCCCCTTCCTGAAACGACTTTTCTCACATAAGGAGAAAGCTGCCGAGGTTACGGAGCCTGAATTCATCATTAACAATGATCCAGCGGAAGAAACCGTAGCGGTAGGCACTGAAATTATACCGGAAGACTGGGTGATAAAAGGGAACCAAAGTGATGAAGAACTGGTTATCGAAACAAACGAAAACGAGGATGTACCGTTTGAAATTGAACAACCGGAAGTAATAGAAGAAAACAAAGCTGTGGATGCTCCTGAACTGGAGTTTACCGATAATGAGAATGAAGATCCATATTACAACATAGCCAAGCTCGGCAAATATGACCCGACGCTCGATTTAACACACTACAACCCACCTACACTCGACTTGCTTAAAGTCTATGGAACCGATAATGATACCCAGATTGACATGGTGGAACAAAATGCGAACAAAAACCGCATTATCACAACCCTCCAAAATTATGGCATCGAAATAGAAACCATTAAGGCAACCGTGGGTCCAACCATTACGCTGTACGAAATTGTACCCAAAGCTGGTGTTCGTATTTCCAAAATCCGCAACCTGGAATACGATATCATGCTAAGCCTGGCTGCAACCGGTATCCGTATTATTGCACCCATCCCGGGAAAAGGAACTATCGGCATCGAAGTTCCGAACAGCGATCCGCAAGTAGTATCCATGCATTCGATCATTGCTTCCAAGAAATTCCAGGAATCGAAGTTCGAGCTTCCTGTTGCATTCGGACGCACCATTACGAACGAAATCTTCATGGTCGACCTGGCAAAAATGCCACACTTACTGGTGGCCGGTGCGACCGGACAAGGAAAATCGGTTGGGTTGAACGCCATTATCACGTCGCTACTCTATAAAAAGCATCCGGCGCAACTGAAACTCGTATTGGTTGACCCGAAGAAAGTTGAATTTAATATTTACGGAGATATTGAAAAACATTTCCTGGCTAAATTGCCGGATGGGGATGATGCCATTATTACCGATACCAGCAAAGTGGTGGAAACACTTAACTCGCTTTGTAAAGAAATGGACGACCGCTACGATTTACTCAAAAAAGCGCATGTCCGCAATATTAAGGAGTATAACGAGAAATTTACCAACCGTCACCTGAATCCTGAAAAAGGACACCGGTTCTTACCTTACATCGTCGTGATTGTGGATGAGTTTGGCGACCTGATCATGACAGCCGGGAAAGAAGTGGAAATGCCGATTGCTCGTATTGCCCAGCTGGCGCGTGCCGTAGGGATTCACATGATTATTGCCACGCAACGTCCATCGGTCAACATCATTACCGGTGTTATTAAAGCCAACTTCCCGGCACGAGTGGCATTCCGGGTATCGTCCATGATCGACTCACGTACCATTCTCGATTCACCCGGAGCCAATCAACTAGTGGGACGGGGAGATATGCTTTTCTCACAAGGGAATGATTTGATCCGTGTTCAATGTGCGTTTGTGGATACGCCTGAAGTGGAAAACATTGTACATCATATCAGCAAACAACAAGCCTATCCGACGGCCTTCTATCTTCCCGAATATATCCGGCCCGATGGGGATGGCATTGATTCCAGCTCGGTGGATATGACCAAGCGCGATCCGTTATTTGAAGAAGCGGCCCATTTGATTGTTGCCAACCAACAAGGATCCACTTCTCTGATTCAACGCAAGTTCTCTATCGGATATAACCGCGCCGGAAGGATCGTCGATCAGTTGGAGGTAGCCGGTATTATAGGTCCCTTCGAAGGCAGCAAAGCCCGCCAGGTATTGATCATGGACAGTAATCATTTGGAACAGGTTTTACAGCATCTGTAATCAGTCAACAGTTAACAGTTAGAGTTAGCAGTTAACTGCATAACATAACAATTCAACAAACAAGAATATGATAAAGAGAATACTTTTCCCATTGGCCTTATTTATTTTCTCGGTTCAATTTGCTACAGCCCAAAACAATGTACAGGCAGAGAAAGTAATAACCGATTTACTTTCCGAAGCAAGAACAAGTGCCATCCGGACAAATTTTAAACTGATAATGAGTGAGCGAAAAGAGGCCCAGCCCATGGTTTCATCCGGTACATTTACCTTGAAAGGAACCAAATTCGTATTGGAAATGGGAGCCATGAAAGCTTGGTTTGATGGCAAAACGCAATGGGCCTATGTCCATCAAAACAATGAAGTTTCAATTACCGAACCATCCGTAAAAGAATTATCGGAGACTAATCCGATGGCTGTTTTGTCAGGGTACAAATCAAAATGCCTGATACGATTTTCGACCAAAACCCGGTCTGCACAAAATTATTGCATTGAAATGATCCCTAAAGTCCGGAACAATGACATTACCCTGATTGATGTTCAGGTAAACAAAAACAATGGAAATCTGTTCTCTATAAAACTAATCAGTAAAAACGGAAGCACCTCCCTCCTCACTCTTAGCAATTTTCAAAAAGGAATCAATGTTCCGGACAATATTTTTGTATTTAATGCCGCTAAATTTAAAGGAGTTACAGTAAACGACCTGAGATAATCGCGTTTAGACAGAAGGATATCACTTCCTGCAATTAAACATTAAAAAAATCATCACATTTAACAAATCAACAATTTAGCTATGAACGAAAAAGTACGTTGCCTCATCATTGGTTCTGGACCGGCGGGATATACAGCCGCCATTTACGCTTCACGGGCCAATCTTTCACCCGTATTGTATGAAGGCATGGAGCCGGGGGGACAATTAACCACCACCACAGAAGTTGAAAATTTTCCGGGTTATCCGGATGGAATCACCGGTCCCGAATTGATGGTCGATCTGAAAAAACAAGCCGAACGTTTTGGAGCAGATATCCGTTTTGGGGCTGCTACAGCCACTGATTTGTCATCTGCCCCATATAAAGTAACCATTGACGGTGAGAAAATTATTGAAGCAGACACCATCATTATTTCGACGGGAGCCACCGCCAAATACTTAGGATTACCCGATGAACAAAAATATGCCGGTTCCGGGGTTTCGGCATGTGCTACCTGTGATGGTTTCTTTTATCGCAAAAGAACAGTGGCAGTTGTTGGCGGTGGTGACACGGCTTGCGAAGAAGCCACTTATCTCTCCGGATTAGCCTCTAAAGTTTATTTGATTGTTCGAAAGAACTATTTGAGGGCTTCCAAGATCATGCAGGATCGTGTACTGAAAAATCCAAAAATTGAAGTGCTTTTCGAGCATGTAACACTGGGACTTACAGGCGAAGGTGTTGTGCAAGGGGCAAATTTAATAAAACGCATGGGGATGCCTGATGAAGAACAAGTTCATATCAATATCGATGGGTTCTTTTTAGCGATCGGTCATACGCCGAACTCAGGAATTTTCAAGCCTTGGGTTGAAACTGATGAGGTTGGTTATATCAAAACTATTCCAGGAACCCCACGTACCAACATTCCCGGTATATTTGCATCTGGCGATGTAGCCGACCCCCATTACCGCCAGGCCATCACTGCAGCCGGGACGGGATGCCAGGCAGCTATAGAAGCAGAGAGGTATTTATCAGAAAACGGATTGTGAACAGGTATAAAATTTAATTAAAGAATTTTCACTACAAATTTATTGCTACAAAATAAGTCTTCATACAAAATAAACACTACAAACTTTTGTATTTGTAAAGTTTTACAAATACAAAAGTTTACATAATGTTGACCATCACTTACTTCTATAATTTATCCTTTTTATTGGATTTTTTCAATTCACTCAACACACCATATCATTTTTTTTATCTCTAACGAATTGCATTAATTTTATTTAACACAAATATTAATATTGTGTAGATAATACTTCGTATTTTTGTTGAGTTAAAATGCATGAAAGATTGTGCTTTTTATTTTAAAACCGTGCTTTTTACAAAATTTGTAATAATATATCCATTATGTTGTATTACAGTTTCAATCTAAACAAAGATTATTATAAGTTGATAAAACAGGACACAAAACATCAAAAAACTTTTACGCGAAGATTAAAACTGCTGATTTCTATTGTTGTTGCCTCACTGGCGTGGTTAGAATCCGGTGCTGTAACGATCGTAAACTGTCCATTAAACACAACCTACACAAATACAGCAGCCGTATATTCATCCGGTAATAGTGGAGTCTTGGTAAAAACTACTGCAACCGGTAACTCCGGGGTTGTAACTTATAACAATGTTAGCGGTGCATCCATCTCAGGGTGGACCGGAGCAAACAAAACCTGGTATACAACAGCTATAAATGCTTCTGATTTTTATAATATTACAGTGACAGCTCAAGCAATGTCATCATTAAATGGTCCAAGAGATTTCAAACTGCAATACAGCACTAATAATTCTACCTGGTTTGATGTAGCAAATCTCCCGGCCATGACAGCTGCTACAACCTCTATTGGATCTATTCCTCTTCCATTAGAATGTTCTTTTCAATCTACTCTATATCTTCGTTTTTTTAATTACACATCAAATGCAATATCCGGAAATGTTAATGCTGCCGGTTTAAATAATTTATTTGGTTTATCAATAGCCGGAGAACAATTAATGGCTCCAACAACACAAGCTTCAAATATTAGTCTGGTAGCCGTTACTCCTACAACAATTACAATAGGCTGTAGCCAGGGAACAGGTACAAACAGAATTATTAAAGTGAACACCGTAAACTCGTTCACTGACCCGGTTAACAATACCAATCCTACTGCAAATACAAATTACGCCGGGAGTGGAGAACAGGTAATTTATAATGGCACGGGTACTAAGGTTATAATTACAGTTCCAAGTTCAACGAATGAATATTGGTTTAGAGCCTATGAAAACAATACTATCTCCGGTCAAACACGCTATTTAACAACAACAAATGTCGGCAATCCCAAACAGTGCAAACTTGAAACTGTAATATTACCTACAGTTTCGAGCGTTCATTTAACAACTGCGATTTTGGGAGGTACAATTACAAATCCGCCATCAGGGACAATAACAAACAGGGGAATCTACTGGAGTACAAATCCGAATGTAACCAATGATGACAACAAAGTTTCCGAAGGAGGTACTGCGACCGGACTATTTTCATTTCTTGTTTCTTCATTACCAAGAAGTACTTCAACAATTTATTTTAAAGCTTATGTTGAAAATTTATCTGGTTTATCATTTTCAGAAGAATCCTCGTTCTCCAATATACCAGTTTTTAAAGGCTCCGGGAATTGGGAGGATCCATCTCTTTGGAACGTCCAAGAGGTCCCCGGATCTTATAATGCACCCACAGGAGATTTAATGGACAGTCCGGTGATCAATGGCTTGTGTACAATAAATTCATCACAGACTCAAGTCAACAATTTGGCTATCAATGCAAGTGGTGTTTTAAAAATCAATCCAGCCCAATCACTAACAACTTATGGTACCTTAACTAATAATGCCGGAACAGGAGGATTAATCATTAAATCCAGTAGTTCGGAAGCCAATGGAGCTTTAATAAATTATAATACATCCAACAATCCGGTTTCTGCAACCGTAGAAATGTACTCTAAAGCCAATTGGAACACAACGAATACTACCGCAAACGATATTTATAAGTGGCAATTCTTTGGTATTCCAGTCAAAACGCTTAATTACAACAGCTATTTCATTAACAGTTATGTAAGAGAATGGGATGAAACTGTTACGGATCATAATCTATTGTGGATTCAGCGCAACAATGGAAGTTCGTTGACTTTAGGTCCGGGTTCCACGTTGACTTCTGGTACAGGTTATGAACTTTGCCAAAGAGACCCGAAAACATATAGTTTCAGGGGAGAGCTGGAAAACGGAGATTTCACGCGCTCATTGCCCTACACAACAGATGCCGCTTACCCAGGACAACATATATTCGGGAATCCTTATACGGCAGCAATTGATATAGAACAAATTCAATTTGGAGACAATACCGAAAAATCAGTTTATTTGTATAATACAGGATCTTATACAGATTGGTCAAATCCATTACATCCGGGGGAAACCACTCCGGGAAATGAACCGGGTCAATACACAGTAGCAACTCCACTCGCAGCCGGAGGGTTAGGTGTTCCGAATCAAATACCTTCCATGCAGGGATTTCTTGTAAAAGCGTTGAATGGAACCGGTTCTATCAGCATTCCCTATGGTTCGTTTACGCAAAACACGGATCCCCAACGTGTAAATAAGATGAAAAATTCAACATCGGCCGTTAAAGTGGTCACCCGGATAGATGTTATTGGAACACATTTCACTGACAGAATGTGGATTTTTACAGACCCAAGTTGCTCTCGAAAATTCGATAATGGATTTGATGGTAGAAAAATGTTGGGCTCTAGCCATCTCACACAGCTTTATTCATCCGAAGAAGATGGCAATTATCAAATTAACGCGTTGGATAATATGAACGATAGTTATTTAGGTTTTCAGCCCGGAGACGACAGTTCATTCAAGTTGGTATTTAGTCATGAAAACATTGGAAAGAATTATGCTGCTATTTATTTGGTTGATTTGTTGGAAAATAAAACAACCGATGTCAGTGCCGATGGATCCGAATATCAATTTACAGCCATTCCCGGGGCTCCTGCATCAAAACGATTTAAAATTGTAACATGCCCAAATGACACGATCATCTCTACAAACGGAGAGAAACAACTAAAAATGTTCAGTTCACAAGGTGCAATATTTGTACAAAACTTTAGTAGAAAAACCGGGAGATTTGCATTATATAATATGGAGGGTAAAGTTATACAATACACAACAATCGATGCCAATGGGTTAACAACGATCCCGACAACAAATTTATCATTTGGGGCCTATGTTGCCAAAGCATTAACCAATAGTGAGGAGATAACACAACGTTTACTCATACACTAAAAAGCCAAAAAATAAATGAGAAAAAGTACAAGCATTATTTTGATTGGCGTATTAACCGTAGCAAGTTTATTACTGGCGCTACCCTTTACTCCATTGAGAAGTTCATTTAAAAACACTACAGGTGCTTATATTGATAAAGCTATTAAAGGAGTCGGCGTAGACCTTAATGGGAAAATAAAAAATGCAAGACTGATTGTAAACGCCCATCAATATGAAGTAACCGGACTGAATATTGCAAATATAAGTGAGGGAGATCATAAAGTATCTGCAAGGGGCATTTCCTCTGGAATTAACGGAAGAAGACCAACTAGTGCATTCAGTTCGTACGGCAATAATTTAAAAAATCAAAATGAAGGAAATGCTCTGGCCCCTGGTGAAGGATTTGGTTTAATTTCATCCGGTAAGCGGTCGGTAAGTAACTCAACTTTACAAAACGGTGGGTTTGCGTCACTATCAACAAATTTATCTTCTACTGCCACTGCATCTACAACCAAAAAGGGTGTAACACAAAAAAACAGTTCCTCATCGAACGGAGGAGGTACTCATCCGGGCCTTAATCCAACTACTCCCAATCCCGACCCCACCCCTGTTGGGAACCTTCCGGTAGGCGATGGCACCTGTATTTTATTCATTTTTATTTCTGTTTATGGCGGATTGAAAGCAAAGAAATCATTTTTCGCTTAAGCACAATACCTTTAATAAAAAACTTTTACCTCTTCACCCTGGGAGTGTTCTCATTATTGAGCTCTAATAGTCTGCCAATTAATAAGCCATCTATAATTTAAACTGATGTGCATTGATAAATAAAAAGCGATGTACCTAAAGGTCATAAATTTCACTTCTCACACTAATTTCATAAGTTGATGTTTTGTTGCTGGCTTTATAGTTTGTTTAAACTACTCCATGAAAAATGATCTGATCTGTTATCCAAAAACACCTTCCTCCATTCCCTCTAATTAATTGCCACATTTGATCCTGGATATTCATATCATGTTCAGCCTCATCATTTTTTCCTTTTATCGTTAGAATATATTTCATTTTACATTAATTTTAACAAAACAGTCCAACCAAACATTATCCTTATCATTCCTAAGGTATATTTTGATTCTTTATAAGAGTCGAAAGATAGAATAATGGCAAGAGTCGTTGTTAATGAAAAAAGATCCGGTTATCAATTTCATAATGAAGCTATATATTTGTTTTATCCGTTCAATTATAGGAGTTTTTTTGTACTTTTGTACCTTAAAATAAAAAATATCTTTATGCAGCGAAGTATTACGAAGTCGGCCATGTACAATGGCTTAATTATGGGGGTGATATTCTCAATTAATTTTTTGTTCTCTATTTCTAAAATCACTCTGTTAGTTTTGTCGACAAACATAATTGCAGTACTCATTGTTGTTGGGATTTATCGAATGACAATTAAATTCAGGGATACTGCATGCGAAGGTATTATTTCATACTGGAAAGCATTTTCATACATCTTATACACTTTCTTCTTTGCGGCCCTTATATCGTCGGTAGTGAAATATGTGTATTTTCAGTTTATTAATCCAGATTATTTGGGTCAAATGTATCAGGATACAATGAAAATGCTTACGACTATGAAATTTTCGATAACTGATGCTCTCGAAGATCAAACTAAAAAGATGTTGAGACCTGCAACTTATACATTGATTTATGTTTGGTCGAATGTATTGATGGGGATTGTTGTCGGATTAATAATGGCAGCTTTCATAAAAAAAGAGAAAAATATTTTTGAAGATTAATGATTTTAACTTTCTGATCTTTCCTTGAGACAACTAATTTGTAATTAACAATATGGATATTTCAATAATTGTACCGCTATATAACGAAGAAGAATCGCTTCCAAAACTATTTGAGTGGATTGAGCGTGTCATGAACGAGAATAAATTCTCCTTCGAAGTCATATTTGTAAATGATGGCAGCACAGATAAATCGTGGAACGTGATTGAATCTCTTCAAAAACAATCCCAAAACGTCAGAGGCATTAAATTCCGTCATAATTATGGAAAGTCCCCGGCATTATATTGTGGTTTTAGAGCTGCCAAAGGGGATGTAGTCATCACCATGGATGCAGACCTACAGGATAGCCCCGATGAAATACCGGAATTATTCTCAATGGTTAAAAATGATAATTACGATTTGGTTTCCGGTTGGAAGAAAAAACGCTACGACTCCAAGCTTACCAAAAATATACCTTCAAAATTATACAACGCCACAGCACGCAAAGTCTCAGGTTTAAAACTTCACGATATGAATTGCGGACTAAAGGCATATCGGAATGAAGTCGTCAAAAACATTGAAGTATTTGGAGAAATGCACCGTTATATTCCATTTCTAGCTAAGAATGCAGGCTTTACAAATATTGGCGAAAAAGTGGTAGAACATCGGAAACGTCAATTCGGGGAAACAAAATTCGGGTTGAATCGTTTTGTAAATGGATATTTAGATTTATTGACGTTATGGTTCTTGGCAAAATTTGGTAAGAAACCAATGCATTTTTTCGGTCTGTATGGTAGTTTAATGTTCTTGCTTGGTTTTCTGGCTGTAATTGTTGTCGGTGCTAATAAACTAATTGCCATCTTAGAACATGTCAAAGCTCCACTTGTAACCGATAGTCCTTATTTTTATTTAGCCATACTGGCCATGATTTTGGGGACTCAACTCTTTTTATCAGGTTTTATTGGAGAAATAGTGGCCCGAAACTCAACCGAACGCAACAATTATCAGATAGAAAAAGAGATTTAAATACAAATCACACGAATTAAGACTAATTACACGAATTATAACAAATTGAGTTTGTAAATTCACATTCTGTGTTTTAAATAAAGAAAATACAGTCGTTGAAAAGATAGGTTTACTGTATTTATTATTTGAGAGGTTCATTTTAATACTTGAAATTCGAAAGGAATGAAACAACTATTAATCGTCGGATTGGGTGGTTTTATTGGAAGTATCGCCCGTTTTCTGGTGTCCAGACTAAATCTTTATTGGAATTTATTTTCAATACCTTTTGGTACTTTGACGATAAACGTGTTGGGTAGCTTTGTTATTGGATTTTTAGCAGGAGTATCAGCAAAAAGTGAAATCATCTCACCCGGTTTACGATTATTCTTAATGGTTGGAGTCTGCGGAGGTTTCACAACCTTTTCATCGTTCACCAATGAGAATTTAACTCTAATGCAAAACGGACAATTCGCATCTGTTTTATTATATACCGGTTTAAGCATATTCTTAGGATTTTTGGCTGTTTATTTAGGATACATAACTTCAAATTTATTGTAACATGAATTCATCAGAAAATAGTATCTTAAAGATATATGCCAGCAGCACTGATCGATTAGGATTTGAACTATTATACGAACATCTAGTCGTATTAGCGAAAGAGAAGGGGATTGCCGGTGTGACTGTTTACCGCGGCATCATGGGTTTTGGATTAAGCAGCACACGAATCAGTTCGTCGCGTTTTTGGGAACTTACTGAAAAACTGCCGGTAGTGATTGAAATGATTGACAAAACTGAAGTGCTGGAAAGCTTTTACAAATCGATCGAAAATGATTTAAAATCGATTTCTAAAGGTTGTCTGGTCACGATACATCCAATAGATATAAAACTTCAAAAAACAGGATCGAAGGAATAGCCAGACCTTTTAATAACAAGAATGGAAACAATAGATATTCTTAAAATAATTTTACCGGCTTTAATCGTATTATTGACGGCATACTTGTTGATTGATAAATTATTGCGTAATGAAGAAAAGAGGCGTAATTTTGAATTACGCAAGGAAAATTCTTCTACCCTTACCCCAATACGTCTTCGAGCCTACGAAAGATTGATTTTGTTATTGGAACGCACAACGCCAGCAACGTTGATCGTTACTATTGCAAAACCGGAAATGACAAACAGGGAACTTCACACACAATTACTGTCAAGTATCCGGCAAGAGTTCTCGCACAATTTATCGCAACAAATTTATGTCAGCGATGACATATGGAATCATATACGGGGCGCTCAGGAAAGTTTGCTTCGATTAGTAAACACGTGCGCATCGCAATGCAATCCAGCCAATTCAGCATCTGAATTGGCTGAACGAATTATTCAGGTATATAATGCGAGTGATCAAACGCCCACAGAATTGGCAATTAATCTGCTAAAGAAGGAAGTTCGTTTGTTTTTTTAGAAATTATTTTTACAATCTATTGTTCAATTAATCCGATTATTAACTGAATGAAAAACTCAATTTTCATAGTTCTTATATTTTCGTTTTTATTAAACGTGTCATGTGTTACTGATCAACCATGTACACAAACCAAATACGTAAAACTAACAGTTGGTTTTTATCACGTCAATTATAATGATACTATATACACAAGATCATCCTTAAACATCGATAGCTTGAGCGTACAAGGTTTGATCATTGATAGTTTGACAGGCCAATATCACTTAGTAGATTCCATTCTATATAAAAATAAAAAGAATATCAGTTCGATTGATTTGCCTTTAAACAATAACTCAAGCCAATCAAAATTTAAGCTTAAGTTCAACACTACTTTAGATACTATGACCATTTACCATACGAATTTAAATGATTATTTATCGTTGGAATGTGGTTGTATAAAAACGCATTCCATTGATACGATTATCACTACCAATCATTTTATAGACTCAGTTCGAATTATCATTCACGACGTAAATACCTACAATGCGGAGAATATTCGTTTATATAAGTAGCTTGCTTCTTTGTCTGGCAGTCAATACAGCCATAGCCCAGAAGAAAAAGCCAATACCTATCCCGCCTGATTCAACCCGATGGTTGAATGGATTTACAGTACAGGCAGATGTCGCCTCACTTATGACTTCGACATTAATGAGTCATGTTACTTATTCCGCCGAAGGAGGCATACAGTTAGATTTGAAACATAGGATATTTCCAACCTTAGAATTAGGAGTAGCAGGTGCTGATAAAATTTCAACCGACAATATCGGCTATAAAACCAACAGTTTATTTGAAAGAATCGGCGTTGATTTTAACCTGAGGAAAAGAAAAATAGATTCCAAGCCCACCAATAATCTTTTTATTGCCGGAGTCAGATTAGGAATGAGTCATTTTAATTATGATGTAACTAATGTAACAATTGCTGACAACTACTGGGGTAGTTCTGTACCGCTCAATTATTTGAACCAATCTGTTACTAAAATATGGTATGAATTTGTTGTTGGAGTTCAGGTGGAAGTTATCAAGAATTTTTACATGGGCTGGACAATACGCAATAAAAACTTAATTAGCCAGGATGCTTTAGGAAAAGTTGCACCCTGGTATATTCCAGGGTTTGGTCAAAACAACGGTTCCAGTTGGGGCTTTAATTATACATTAGGTTATCATTTTGGACCTGGTCCTAAAAAAAAGAACTCAAGAACTGTCCAAACTTTACCCAATCAAATAATAAATAATCAAATAACTAAATAATTACTCAGATCAATTACGTATGAATTCAATTCAAATTTTAAACCGGGCTGCAGACAATATTCGGATTTTGGCTGCTTCAGCTGTTGAAAAAGCAAAATCGGGTCATCCCGGTGGAGCTATGGGTGGAGCAGATTTTATAAATGTGCTTTATTCTGAATTCCTTGAATATGACCCGCAAAACCCATCATGGGAAGGCAGGGACCGATTGTTCCTTGACCCCGGTCACATGTCCCCAATGCTCTATTCTGTGCTAGCTTGCACGGGGAAATATACAATGGCTGAATTAGCTCAGTTCCGTCAATGGGGAAGTCCAACACCCGGACATCCTGAAGTTGATATTATGCGGGGTGTCGAAAATACATCAGGACCACTCGGGCAGGGTCATACCTATGCTGTCGGTGCAGCAATAGCGGCAAATTTTTTAAAAGCCCGTTTTGGTGAAACAATGAGCCAGACTATTTATACCTTCATTTCTGACGGGGGGGTTCAGGAAGAGATTTCTCAAGGCGCAGGCCGTATTGCCGGACACCTGGGTTTGAGCAACCTGATTATGTTTTATGATTCAAACGACATTCAACTTTCCACAGAAACTAATATAGTTACCAGCGAAAACGTTGCTCAGAAGTACCAGGCATGGGGCTGGAAAGTATTAGAAATCAATGGAAATGACGCTGTAGAAATACGGACGGCATTGAAAGAAGCCAAAGCCGAGAATAAACGCCCTACACTGATAATTGGCAAAACCACCATGGGAAAAGGGGCATTGAAAGCTGATAAAACCAGCTTTGAACGTCAATGCGCAACTCATGGTATGCCACTTAGTGAAGGCGGAGCCTCGTATACTGAGACAATCAAAAATTTGGGTGGAAACCCGGAGAACCCTTTTGTGATTTTTGAAGAGACAAAAGAATTGTACGCTAAACGTGCCGAAGAATTGAAAGAAATCGTGTCTAAAAAGCATGTTGCAAAAGCAATTTGGGCAAAAGAGAATCCTGAATTGGCAAAAAAACTTGAATTTTTCTTTTCCGGAAAAACAAACGTAAATTGGGATGCAATTGTACAAAAACCAAATCAATCTACCCGGGCAGCCTCTGCAACAGTATTGGGGGAATTAGCCACACAGGTCGAAAACATGATCGTTGCCAGTGCTGACTTATCGAATTCAGACAAAACAGATGGTTTCCTTAAAAAAACAAAAGCATTTTCGAAAGATGATTTCTCAGGTGCTTTTCTTCAGGCTGGAGTTTCGGAACTGACAATGGCTGCAATTTGCATTGGTATGAGTTTGCATGGTGGAATTATTCCTGCCTGTGCAACTTTCTTTGTTTTCTCTGACTACATGAAACCTGCTATTCGTATGGCAGCATTGATGGAGCAACCTGTAAAATTTATCTGGTCGCATGATGCTTTCCGTGTAGGGGAAGATGGACCAACTCATGAACCCGTTGAGCAAGAAGCACAGATTCGCCTGATGGAGAAACTAAAAAACCACAAAGGACATAATTCAATGTTGGTATTGCGTCCCGCTGATGTTGAAGAAACAACTGTTGCCTGGAAAATGGCTCTCGAAAACACACTTACTCCGACAGGATTAATACTTTCCCGTCAAAACATTGTAGATCTTCCAACAACTTCAAGCCGTAAAATTGATGCTGAACAAACTCAAAAAGGTGCATATATTGTTGAAAGCGATGAGAATTATGACGTAATCCTGGTTGCCTCAGGTTCTGAAGTTTCTACACTTTACGAAGGAGCAACACTGCTTCGTGCCGATGGAATAAAAATCAGACTGGTATCAGTTCCTTCCGAAGGCTTATTCCGGAATCAACCGAAAGCATATCAGGAAAGCGTTTTACCAAAAGGAGCAAAGATATTTGGTCTGACGGCCGGACTTCCGGTCAATCTTTTAGGTTTGGTAGGCGCCAATGGTAAAGTATTCGGACTGGAAACGTTTGGATTTTCGGCTCCCTATAAAGTTCTTGACGAAAAACTAGGTTTCACGGGCAAGAATGTATACGAACAAGTAAAAAATTGGTAATCGGCTGATTGGGCTGCAGTCTGATTCGTTGATTGTGATTAATAATGCGTCAGAAGGAGTCACACTCCAACTGACGCATTATTATTTCCAATCAAAATAACTTCGACCCTTAATTAGCCCAACAACAAATCAACTTAAGACTAAATTAATGGATATACTCTCCATCATTATTATTGGCATTGGGTTGGCCATGGATTGTTTTGCAGTATCAATAAGCAAAGGAATTCATGCTAAAAGATATTTCTTTTGGCTTACATTTCGCATGGCATTTCTGTTCGGATTATTCCAGGCCATCATGCCTTTAATCGGATACTTTGCAGGTGCCGGTTTTGCTGAATATGTAAAAAGCATTGATCATTGGCTGGCATTCGGATTACTTTCACTAATCGGTGGAAAAATGATCGTGGAAGGATTTAAGCCCATTGATCCGGATTCTGATAAAACAGTCAATCCCTTTTCGTGGACATCAATTCTCTCATTATCGCTTGCAACCAGTATTGATGCATTTGCAACCGGAATCGTGTTTATTCCATTTCCTACTGTAATCTGGAGAGCAGTAGCTATTATCGGCCTGATTAGCTTTATTTTCACTTTCATCGGAATGTTTATCGGGGTCCACTTTGGGAAACGATTCCATTTGAAAGTTGAAATGTTTGGCGGTTTTATTCTGATAGGAATAGGCTTAAAGATTCTGATTGAACACCTGATTAATCACTATTAAATATTTACTTTACAATTCGACTCTTTAAACTATACCCTATTTTTATGACACTCAAAGAAACAGGGTATTCTTTTTAGATTCTGACCCAACTTTCAATTTGCAAAATAGTCAGTCGAGGTATTAAAGACAGTGGCTATTTGCTAAAACCCTCCTTAATCTAATATCATCTATCTTCTGTTATTTCTAAAACAGGATAAATGTATTCATTGGATTACCAAATTCCATGGAAACACAAAAAAAGAAGATAAATGAGGAACCCAAATTCACAGCATTTAAACTGGTTAAAACAATGATAGCCAATTATTGTTAGATCATATATGCAAAATTTCATCGTAGTCTACTTTCTTACTATATTTCCTTACAATTATTATTTATGATAAAAGGTTCTTTTTATATCCTTCTTTTTTACTTTCTGGGAGAAATGCTCAGTTTGCTTATTCATGGTTTTATTCCGGGTAGTGTACTTGGCATGATATTGCTTTTTCTGTGTTTGTTTTTCAGGATAATTAAACCTGAAAACGTCAAAGATGTGGCAACGGTTATTACAAAAAACATGGCCGTGTTTTTTGTACCTGCAGGAGTAGGATTGATGGTATATGCCGGATTATTTTCAAAATCATTAGCAACAATTATTGCAGCTATTGCTGTCAGTACAGTACTTACAATTATTACAGTGGCGCTGATTCAGGAGAGTTTCGAGAAACGTCGCCTAAAAGAAAAGAAAAATCATGAATAGATTACTGGAACAAATACGTCCGTTGATAAGCAGTGAGATTTTCCTGCTTATGCTGGTGATGGGAACTTTTTTGTTGGGAGTTTATATTTACAAACGGACTAAAATCACGTTGCTGCAACCCCTTCTAATTTCAATGCTCATTATCATTCCTTTTCTGAAAGTAGCAGGCATTGATTTTCCTACCTTTTACCAACAGACCCGCATACTAAACTTCATGCTCGGTCCCAGTGTGGTGGCATTAGGTTATGTGCTTTATGAGCAAATAGAACAGATCCGGGGTAATGTAATTTCGATTCTTACTTCTGTTTTCATAGGAAGTATTGTCGGCATTTTAAGCGTCGTATTGGTAGCAAAGATTTTTGGAGCGGATCGTTTATTAATTGCTTCCCTTGCTCCAAAATCCGTAACAACACCTATTGCGATGAGTTTATCTGAAAAATCAGGTGGTGCACCGGCACTTACCGCAGCATTTGTAGTTATTTGCGGCATTTTTGGAGGACTCATTGGTCCTGTCATTCTCAGACGAATTGGTATCAAGAGTAAAATTGCCAAAGGGTTGGCTATGGGGTCCTCATCCCATGCACTCGGAACTGCCCGGGCCATGGAGATGGGTGCTGTGGAAGGGGCTATCAGCGGATTGGCAATTGGCATCATGGGAATTATGACCGCTCTACTGATACCGTTTGCAGAGAGGCTATTTTGAGAAAAATGAGCTAAGATACCAGGATATAAAAAAAGCGTCAAATTGTAAATGCAATCTGACGTTTTTTTATATTCAAGCCAATTCTTTCATTAAGTATCTTCCGCTACGCCTGGTTCGTTGTGTCAGCAATATAGTCCGGCCATCTGTTGTCTTCTGTACAATCTCATCGGTAATTCCCCGAATTGTCAATAATTCCAACCCATCATTATAGGTGACTTTAAATTCATTCCCCAATTCGTCCAAAGCTCCGGACAAGTAACGGCTATTGTCCACGCAAACCGAGATACTGATAGCCGAACTTTGAATCATGGACACTTTCAATCGGTGTTTGTTCATCACAGAAAAAGCCTTTGACAAACTTTCTTCCAATACAAACGAGAAGTCACGCGGACGAACGGTTATCAATACCTGATTTTTTCGTAGTATCAAAACCGGAACATCAATCGGGTTATCTGTTTTCTCTTTAATTACCGTGCCGGCTTCTTCAGGTGTTCCAAACGGACGGACATAAAGCGGAATATGTTTATTTTCGAGCGGTTTAATGGTCTTCGGATGAATAATCTGGGCACCGCTGTAAGCAAGTTCCACGGCATCCAGGTAAGTGAGTTCCCGAATAAGAACCGTATTCTCAAATAAACGCGGATCGGCATTCAGAATACCCGGCACATCTTTCCATATCGTTACACTTTCGGCATTTAACAAATTGCCTACTACCGCAGCAGAATAATCGGACCCTTCACGTCCCAGTGTCGTAGGATCCCCTTTGATATTGGCTCCGATAAATCCTTGCCCGATATACATCCTGCTCTTTGTAAAATCGGCGGCTTGTTGAAGTCGGGCTTGCGATTCATCCATCTTCACATTCGCTTCCCGGTAATTACTGTCGGTCACAATCTGTCCACGCAGATCAATCCAGGTATTTTCAATCCCTGATTCCAATAGATAAGCGGAAACAATTTTAGTCGAAATAATTTCTCCGTAGGATACCAACCGGTCATACCAACGGTCATAATCATCCCCAATACCTTCCGAAATCAACCTTTTCAATTCCGTAAAGAAAGGCTCTATAGCAACCAAGCCGATTTCGGGATTAACAAACAGTTCTTCAATAATGTCTTTGTGATAGGATTCCACCTCGGCCAGTTTATTCAACGAAGCCTGATGATCGGCCTTCATAAAACAATCGAGCACTACTTCCATGGCATTGGTCGTTTTCCCCATGGCTGAAACAACTACAAAGAGATTATCCTGAACTCCCGATACTATTCGATAGATATTCCTGATTCCTTCTGCCGAGCGCACCGATGCACCTCCAAATTTGTATACCTGCATGTTAAGTTAATTAGTTTAGTTAGATAATAGGTAATTGGTCGGGTAAGTAAGTTACTCCACGATCTTTACTCCCACCAGCTTATCGTATCGTTCGCCCCAGGGACGATGATAGATATAAATGGTGTATTCGTTTTCTGTTTGCCAATAGCTTCCTTCCACCCGTTCGGGTGAAGCTTTGGTTTCCCCTTTGGGCACAAACCAAAACTGGTAATTATATCCTCCCTGTTTGAGCAAAACGGTTTGCACATAGCTTTCCGTTTTACCATCATATTTCAGCCTGGCAGCATCATTCAGTTGGTTGTAATTAAATTCTCCGCCCAGGTACAATTGTCCATCAAAGAAAGGTTGTTTGCCCGGCAAATTAAAATGAACCGTCATATAATCTGCTTCGGTATTATCATCCTGTGCATTTTGCATGTTGATTATAAATTTACCGTTCACATCCTTGTCGTATAAGTAAGCTTTAGAAGGCTGAATTTTATTGTCATTTAAGATCGCATCGTAATGCGGATTCGTAAAAAGGATGGAAGAAACACCCTCGGCGGCCGCATAAACCGACGAAATATCGAAGCGGTGATATTCATTTCCGCCTTCAAAAATCAGCGCCTTGTTGTTGATATAACTCAAATTAGAAGTGGAGAAATAAGTCGGTTGAAGATCGGTTACCTGATTATCGATCCGGTTATTCTGCCTGACGACAACTTTTATCTCCGTGGAGGCATCACGCACGGCGTAACCGCTTAACGCCACTTCAAAGTCCAATTGCTGCAACCGGCCACTAAGTTCGGTATCGGTATTTCCACGTACAGTGGCTTTAATGTTGACCTTCGGATCGACAATACTGAAACAGGCCTGGGCAATAGGTTCATCCACCCGGTTATCCTCGTAGATAACCACCACATAATTCCCGGATATTTTAAACCCCATATCATTATTGGGCAGCAAAAAAGAATAATGGGTATACAGATAGGTCGTATTCAACGAAGTTACATAGTCGGTGATATTGCCGGTCGTGAATCCGCTCAGGTATTCGGTTGAGTTGAGGCTTGAAGGCGTCCAGTCGGCATTGCAATGGATCACTTTGTATCCGTATGAATGTGCCTCGTGTGACATTTCGTCGAAACTTACCTGCATAACATCCGAACCGGCCAACTGCATAACCGGCAACCCGAGCTTTGCCCCGACTAAGCCTATCTGTAAGGTTTTAATATTGGGATGGAATATCTGTGTTCGGTAAGTAGTCTGGGCCGTCAGGGCCAGGCAAATGAACAGTGCAAGAAGAAGGAGTATTTTTCTCATGGAATAATGTATTTCGGAAAAATAGCATTTTAAATTTCCTGATGCAAAAATAGATAATTTAAGGGAAATAACGGCTACCCGGTTAATATAAGTAATTGGAAATATCTATTGCCCGCTGTTATTTTTACTTCTTACAGGAAGGATATAAGGAAAGATTCGTTGGATGTTAAATTTTGCGACAAGGGGAAGGTAAAGAAGAAATAAGGTTTTTAAATTAGCAACAATCGATTTATAACAATTGATATTAAGTGAAAATAGCTCGCCCTTATTCAAATTATAGTCTCTATTTGCTTTCCTTCACTTCAATGGCGCATTTTAAGTTCTCCGTTCGATTGGTTTGACTTCCGACACCACTCATTCCACCCGACAGGTTCAACCGGTGTAGATTTAGCTGAATTTTCAGGATAGACGGGAAACAGCATGAAGTCGCATTTCTTCTTCAAAAAAAGGAGTTTTCTCAGTCTGGATTCAGCCGTATTTCGGTCTTATTAACGTCTAGGTTCAGAGGGGGTTCAGTGAGGGTTCAATGAGGGTTCAATGAGGTAGACCTAACTGAACCCCCTCGAAACCCCCTCTATACTCCCATTGAACTGTCTCTATAGCTAGGAGGAACCCCGGAGGAAGTAAGACTGAAGTAAGCGGATACTGCCTGGGAGGAAGGACCAGAAATGAAACAACATCAGTCAACGAGTTGGAATACGGGTAAGGATCTACTTCAACGCCCCGCCAACTTCATCAGACGGCCGGGTGCCGCATCAGTAGTCAACAGCGATGGTCCGGGTGAACGAAACGGGACATTCGGTTATTCCACCGGCTTATCCTTGTTTCATGGATGCCCGTCAATATTAGACTTTATATTGAATAAAAAGTTATTGTACTCAAAAACAAAGAAATGAGAATGACCACTAAGACACTTAGAACACTAAAAAACACTGAAAATTCAACTAAAATATAGGTCACTAAGATAGAAACACTTGTATTTTTATCTTTATAAATCAATGATTTTCAACATTGCCGCTAACAGATAAAACAGGTATGTTTTATCCTTTGTGTTCTTTCTCTTTAAATAAATATAGGAATA
>JAUZOM010000044.1 GCA_030706465.1 Bacteroidota bacterium
AAACATAAGAACCTAAGAGTTTCCTCTTGTTTGATTCGGCGTTTATTCTTTCTAAATTTGTTTTATTAGTTCAATTCTTTCAACTTAACGAAATACATGGCAAACGAGCGATACAGAAAGTGTGTCCATTTACCAAACGGAACAATAATCAGAGCCCATTGAACCAAAACAGTCAGGTGAAAAATATATAACCATTTATTTGTTTCTAATATATTGAGATCGATAAACAACCGAACCAGAAAGGCGGTCAGTCCCATTAGAAACAGCCAGATTACGAAAAACAAATCAGAAGGCTGGGAATGTTTGCTTACTTCTTTCTTTTTCTTCATGCGGTTCGAAACGAAATCGACAGTTACAACGAAAACAATAGCGCTCATTACGTATCCTAAAATTATGACGAACAAATAAGGCGAAGCAAACCAGTCCAACACTACGGTAGTAAACAGCAATGATAAATAGCCTATTACCAGAATAAAGTGTTCGAACCAACGGAATTGATTATCATCGCAACCCAATGCCCGTTTTTGCGTAAACATATGGATAAACAATTCACCCATGCTTTTCACATATTTCATAAACGGCACTTTGGTTTTGGGTTTCAGGATGGTGAAATACCACATACGCCCTACGTTTGGCAACAAAACTACTACACCCACTGTGCTAATAGCGATCATCTCGAACATGTGACCAACATGTACCATTTTTTCCAGTTCAAAGCCAACCGATACCACAAACGCCAGGACACCCACAAACGCCAGGATAAAAGCAGTCAGGCTCAATGGCAATGATTTGTACAGTAAACCGGACAAGCCTGTCCAGTCGTATTTCGCTGTCAGATAACGACGAAGCGACATCATCAATTCCCCCGGATTAGCATCTTGTGGACAATGAGTTGAGCATTCACCGCAATAGTAACATTCCCAGGGTTTGAGTGATCCTTTAATGTCATCTTCCAATCCAAGGGCACTTAACCGTATCATTTCCCGCGGAAACGAATCGTCCTCAGTTGATAATGAACAGACCGCTGTACAGTTACCACAGTTGTAACAGGCGTTGAAATCTATTGCGCCATATTTATTCAGTTCTTTTCCAAATGCAGGATTTATCTTTGCCATTACTTATTCAATTTATACGTGTAATATTCATCCATGTCGTCAATATCACCTGTTTTTACAAAACCGTATTTTACCAGCGACATTAAGTAATAAACTACTTCATCGGATGGCATATTCAGTCTTTCGGTCAGTTGCTTAACAGTTAGATCTTCTTCACCCAGCGCGTCCAACATCAGTTTCTTGATTCGGTTGAACTCTTTCAGGTTCTCTTTTGCTTGCTCCGAGATACCGCCTAACTTTTCGCGCAGGTATTTAGCTGTTTTCCCTTTTTCTATTTCGCCCCTGGCTCCTAAAGGAGAACCGGGGTTAGTATTATCTTGAATGTCTGTTTCTGTATCTTTCATGCCAAATGATTTTTATTGTCAGAAATAATATTTCTTGTTCCCCTTTAGGAATTAGGGGTTATTTTTATGCCAACGCATCGATCATGCTCATAATCTCGTCACTCGAACAGGCAATCAGGTTTATGGCATCGGGCTCACATACCGGTGCACACATGCCACACCCTTTACAAACCGTATTGTTTATTTCGGCTATGACTTTTTGGTCTGTTTCAACCTTAAGAATGGCATCAAACGGACAAGCTGCTTCGCAGGCCCCACACCAGGTGCATTTTTCAGGGTCGATGGACGCAACCAGCGGGTCGGTTTCCAATTCTCCCTTGCTTAAAATAGAATACGATTTAGTAGCTGCCGACAGAGCCGAGTTGACCGATTCGGCAATATTCTTAGGACCCTGACAAGCTCCGGCAATAGTAATGCCATCGATAACAGTTTCTACGGGACGCAATTTCATGTGTATTTCATTATAGAATTTATCACGTCCCTTCGGCAATTTGAATAAGCTTCCGACCGAATTGTCGGCACGGGGAACCATTCCGGTTACCAATACCACTAAATCGGCTTCCACCTCCATCTTACGTCCGTTAGTCAGGATGTCATTAATTTTTACAAGAGTTTTTTTGCCTTCGGTAGTCACGGTTGGTAGCCCGTCTTCGTACGATTGCAAATAGATATCGCCTGATCGCAATGAATCGGCATATAAGATTTCCTGCTTGCCATACGTCCGCAGTCCGCGGTTGAAATGAAAGTTGTTGATATCCTGAAATTTACTTTTTGCTGTTAATGCTGCATGAATGGTCGATGTGCAGCAGTTGCGGGAGCAATAGGTATTCTCTCCATCTACCTGGCGGCTACCGACGCAATAGATATAGGCTATATTTTTAATTTCTTTCCCTTTATAAGTCAATTTACCGTATTGTGTATCGATCAATCGCTTGAATTGGGGTAACGTAATGACATTTTCCAACGTAGCATATCCGAATTCACCGTATGCGGGAGTATATGAATCGAATCCGGTAGCCATTAATACCGAGCCTACCGAAAAGTCCAGTATTTCTTCTTTTTCAGAAAAATCGACAGTCGGGCATACTTTTTCGCAAGCTCCGCAACGGGTACAATTTTTCAGGTCGATAACCGGAGTCTGGGGATATTCGCTTGGGTAATTCTTGTATATGGCTTTGCGGGTTGTTAGCCTGAAGTTGAATTCATCGGGTACTTCTACCGGGCAAATCGCTATGGCGCGCTTCAAATCTTCGGGATGGCATGAACCGTTGATATAACGGGGAGTTTTTTTTATTGTTAGCGATATGTTACCTACACTTCCTTTGTTTCCGATCACTTCACTGTTCGTCAGGATGGTGATGTTTTCACGTTTTATCAAATCGTTGTAGAGGCGGCTGATCATTTCTTTTCCTGTTTCGGTAGTGGTGGACAACGAATCCCATTGAGCAACACGTCCGCCTACAAACGATTCTTTTTCGATTAATACAACGTCACATTCTTTATCTGATAGTGAAATGGCAGCTTTCATCCCGGCTACACCGGCTCCAACAACAGCCACCGATTTTATGGCTTTCACCTTGTTGGTTTCCAACGCCTCTGCATAACGTGATTTGGCAATGGCTGCTTTTACTAAATGAATTGCTTTTTCAGTAGCTCCTGTTTTGTTGTCGGAATGTGCCCACGATGCCTGTTCCCGAATGTTGGCATGTACATACGTGTATTTGTTCAGATCGGCTCGTACCGATACATTCCGGAAAGTGAGTAAGTGCAGTTTGGGAGAGCAGGATGCTACTACCACACCATCCAGGTTGTTCACCTTGATGTCTTCCACCATTTCACGTTGATTGGAATCGGAGCAAGCAAACATAGTTGTTTTTGCTAAAAAGACGATGTCTTCGCCTTCCACCGCCTGGCGAACCTTTTCTACATCCACATAATCGGAAATATTACCCCCGCAATGGCAAATATAGACTCCTATTTTTTTCTTTTTCATGCGTGTTGAATTAAATAACTGATTGCTTCGGACGAGGCGGCTCCTGCCGATAAGATTGAATCCGGTATATCCATCGGGCCGGTTGCTGTCCCGGCAACAAAGACTCCCTCGATGCTCGTTTTGGCAGGACTGGCCAGCATATCGCTTTGTCCAATGAAACTAAAGGAATCAAGGGAGAGCTTTTCGTTCTCGAATAATCGGTCAATGCCCGCATTTGGTAATACGCCGGTAGATAAGATAACCAGGTCGTGTTCGGTTTCCTTCAATTTGCCTTCGTTAATATCTTCGTAACGAAGCATCAGGTTCCCGTTCTCTTTTTCGGAAATCTTGCCTATTTTCCCTTTTACGAAATTGACTCCCATACCCTTGGCTTGTTGGTAAAACTCTTCGAAACCTTTTCCGAATGAACGGATATTGATATAGTAAATCGTAACGTCAGCCATTGGCAAAGCCCCCATCAGTAACTGTGCCTGTTTGATGGAGTACATGCAGCAAATCTGTGAACAGATCGGATTCCCAACTGAGGCATCGCGTGAACCCACACAAAGTACATAGGCAAGCCGATCGGGGACCTTTCCATCTCCGGGGCGAAGAATTGTATTAAACGGTCGGGTAGGAGCTAGTTCACGCTCCATCTGTAAGGCTGTGATCACGTTTTTATATTGCCCGTAACCGTAACGGGGCATATTCATAGGATCGAACAAATTGAACCCGGTGGCAATAACAATGGTTTTTACATGAAGTTCCAGCGTTTCAGGTTCCATGGTGAAGTCAATGCAGTTGGTAGGGCACGCACGTTCACAGGCACCGCATAAGGTACAATTGTCAATGTCGATGGCTGCCGCTTTCGGACTGCAAATGCTAAACGGAATAAATGCCGCTTTCCGGCCGATCAACCCAAATTGATATTGGTCGCGTACATTTACCGGGCAGGCCTTTTCGCACAACTGGCACGCCGTACAGTCTTCCACATGTACATAACGTGGTTTCCGGGTTACCTGTGCTGTAAATTCATTCTCACTCAGTTTGTTGATTCTGCCGACTTCACTGCCGATAAAAACAGTGATATTCGGATGACGTGATATCTCGGATACTTTCGGTGTGGTAATGCAAGCTGCACAATCCAACGTCGGAAACACCTTACTCAGCATAATCATTTTTCCACCAACAGATAATTCCTTATCAACCAATAATACCTTATAACCTGTGTTGGCCAGATTTAAAGCCGCTTCACCACCTGCTATTCCGGCTCCAATGACCAACGCATCGTAGTTCATGTTCTTTTTTTGTACGTCCATACTCATGGATGTAAAGTTTTAAGTAAATACTCGTTGAAACTCCGAATCTGTTTTACAAACGACTCGCTGCATACCGAACAAATGGCCGCCATACGTAGCCGGGCCGGGTCAATTTCTTCCGCTTTCATTAATTCGTGTGTTTTTCCCACAAGGCGTCCCGTTTTCTCCGTGCACGATTCCCCGTACACGCAATCGCTTCCATCGGCTGCAATAAAGACGCCATCAAAACCTTTTTGATAGGCATGTAGGATCCACGAGGATTTTATGCCGCTTGAGCAGGGAATGGTGATAGTGTATACGGTGGGAGGATAATGCAATTTCAACAATCCTGCCATATCGATAGCAGGATCTGAAATCTTCTCGGTAGAAAAGACTAAGATTTTAGCACTGTTTTTATGTAAGTCTGCCATAATGGTCGATCTTTGAAAAGAATCCCTAACCCCTAAAGGGAAATAAGAAATATTAGTTGTGTTTTGTATTCCGATTCTTATAATTTAAGGTTATCGAAGCTAACTTAATTCCCCTTTAGGGGTTAGGGGTTGTTTTCTTATTTTTTCTTCATGTATACTTTGAAATAGCCGTTTTCTTCTAAGGTCCCCAGGTATTCGTGACCTTGTTTTCCACACCACTTTGGAATATCCACTTTGGTGCCTTCGTCGGCTGAAAGTATTTCCATAACATCTCCGGCACTAATGGTTCCAATGGCCTTTTTTGCTTCCAATAATGGTCCCGGGCAAGCTGTTCCACGTGCGTCAACTGATTTTGCTATTGCTACTGATTTCAATTCTTCTGTTGTCATAATAAATGGTTATTAGTTGATTGGTTAATTAGTTGATTAGTAAATTGGTAATTTCGGACAAGAATACGGTGAAAACTATATGCCAGCCGGATATCTTTGTTCCTGGCTCTTCTGTATTAAATGAATAGCTGCATGGCACTTTCGCCTGCGTCAGCCACAAATGTTGCAGCTCCGGCAAACCGAAGATTCGGATAATCAATCATTTCTTCTTTCTTGAAACCCATTAAGCCCATTGACATTTCACATACCGTAATCTCAATGCCCAGTTCACCGGCTTCTTTGAACATTTGATCCAACGACATCACGTTTTGCTTTTTCATAAGCATTTTAATCATCAGAGGTCCCATGCCGCACATGTTCATGTTCGATAGTTTGAGTTTGTCTTTTCCTTTTGGAAGCATCATGCCAAACATCTTCGAAATAAAATCTTTCCCTTTCGGATTTTTCTTTGGATCACGAAGAGCCGAAAGAGACCAGAATGAAAAGAATAGTTTTACCTGAGTGTCCATGGCAGCTGCTGCAATAGAAATAACCATAGCTGCCAATACTTTATCCATATCACCTGAAACAACAGCAATAGCGAGTTGGTCTTTGCGGGAATTTTCCAATTGGGTGATCTTATTTTTCAGTTCGTCAATCTGCATTTGAAGTTGTTCGATCGTAACTTCTTTTGAGTTTTCCATGTTTATTGATTTAAAAGAATTTGATTAGAGAATTTTCTCTGCAAATATAGGCTGTCCCTGAATTAAAAATCATTTATCGGACGTGTAGCTGTATACATTATTTTGTGATTTGCATCACATTGTCTATATTTGCAACCTATTCAGCCAACACAGTATTATTATGGAAACCAATTGTAAAAATTGCCCGTTCAATTCGAAGGCGGCAGCCATGCTTAGCGATGGCAGTTTTGAACAACTTTCGGCCAATCATCTTGTTTTGAAATTCAAGAAGGGCGATGCGATTATCAAACAGGGAATGTATTCCACCAATGTGGTCTTTCTGCGAACAGGTCTGGCAAAGATTCATTTGGCAGGTCCGTATCATGAGCAGATCGTCAAGCTGGTAAAAGCCCCTACTTATCTGGGATTACCAACAACTTTCGGAGATAAAATCAACCAATATTCTGTGACGGCTGTTTCGGAAGTGGAAGTTTGCTTTATTGATGTGGAAGTATTTCAAACTATCTTAAATGAGAACAGGGAATTCTCGCATGAGATCATCCTGGAGTTATGCCGCAATGAGCTGGAATCGTTCCATCGTTGCGCTAACCGTACCCAAAAACTATTACGGGGTAATTTTGCTGATGCCTTACTGGAGTTCTCGGATAGAATTTTTATGTCCGATACCTTTGTCTTGCCGTTATCCCAAGTGGAACTAGCCAATCTGGTGGATACCAGTCGCGAAAGTATCAGTCGGTTGTTATCCGAATTCGATAAGGATGGAATCATCGGCATGAAAGGCAAGCAAATAGAAATACTGGATAAAAAGTCGCTTAAACTGATTAGTCAGAACGGATAATTCGATTAGCAGAAGATTAATCCCGGTCCCAGAATTAATTCTGTTGTTTCTTTGTGCATTTCAGAGCCTTTTAGTTTGTTTAACACCTATCGCACGTGTCTTTCTTCCCTTTTGCATTTTCAAAAGCCTCTTTGCCTTCTGTTATTGAAAAATAAATCAGGCCTGCCGTGCCAATCAGGTCAGCATAGGCAAATCCGGTTAACTCGTAGATCAAACTCGATACAAGTAAAACAAGAGACATATACACACATACTTTGGTGCAATTACTATCTGCAATAATGGCCGGGGAATTCAATTGCTTGCCTGTCCTTTTTTTGGCATTCATAAGCCAGATCATGACGGCAATGGATACTAATGAAATTATCACACCCCACAACGTGGTTTCTGGTTTATGATGATTGATCAGATTAAAAATAATTCCAACGACCAACCCGGCCGATAAGAGATAAAAAGCGGTTCCTGTTATTCTAAGGGCCTTTATCTCGAAGTTGCTCTTTGGGCTGCCAGGATTTTGCCTGATGCGTAAAATCATTACGGCAATACCAATTCCGGACATAACTTCTATAAAACTGTCAACGCCAAAGCCAAATAAGGTTAGGGTCTCATCTTCGTAACCCATAAGCATGGATACGACACCTTCGATTATGTTATAGAATATTGTAAACAGACTCAACCGGTAGGCTTGTTTATATAATTTTCGTTCTTTTGTTTCCATATAATAGTTTTTGAAAAAAATGATATCGTGATTGTCTTCATGATTGTGTTATCTTTAAAAAGTATAACTTGTTAATATGCTGAACGCTGTAAATCATGAGCAGTCTACTTATTAATCTGAGTTCGGGATAAGAAATAATTCTATTATACCCTAAATGAGATAACTAAATTTGTTATTCCCGACAGGCCAGAGCAAGTGAGGCAATTAATACCCATAGTAAAAAATTAAAAATTAATATTACAGGAAATATTGCCTGTAGGATATTGACAATGGGTATTGTGTAGAAAAGACCGGATATATACCATTATTCTATGGATATACAACTCCTAACGGAGTCTATTTCCTGAATCATCCATGTTTCTTATCCCGAACTCAGGTTATTAATCTAATTTATGGATTAGCAACTCATTTCTCCTGCATTCTTTTTTGCGGAAAGTAAGTTGTAGGCTCCTTGTATAATCACTTTTGCAGCTTTTGTATTGAATCCTTCGGGTAAATCAACTTCCGTAAAACCATCTCCGGTAACGCCTTTGTGAATTTGTATCATACGGTACTCAGTCATGGCTTTCCCATTTTCCACTTTGTTTTTATCCTGTACGAAAATATAATCTTTATCCTCAAAGCTTACTACAGCCGCAGAAGGGACAGAGGTAACCTGATTGCTCTTAGCCTGGATAACAGCATTCACATACATTCCGGGCAGCATATTTTTACAATGTCCAAGCACATTGGCGTATACTTTATAGGTCTTGTCATTGTTTATGGACTTTCCGGTTTGATAGATGGCTGCTTCGTGTTGCTCCGTTTCGTTATTGATATAAAAGCGAATCTTTTCACCATAGGCTACCTTGTCGGCATCTTTCTCGAATAAGGTAAGTTCAAGAAAAAGCTTATTGCTGTTTACTATCTCGAATAACACATCAGAAGCTGAAACAGATTTGCCGATACTTATGTTTACCGCTTTGACATATCCGGTGATCGGCGAAGTTACCGCGACCGAGCGGCTTATATTATCCTCGTTCAGTTTGAAGGGATTAATACCTATAAGCGACAATTTTTGTTCCAATGCCTTTACCTGAACTTTAAGACTTTTGTAACCGGAAGCAACCTGCTGCATATTTTTTTGGGAAGCTATGTCGTTCCTGTATAGTTCGCTTTGACGGTTATATTCGGCTTTCGCCAGTTCGAGCTTATTTTTCGCTTCAAGATAGTTCTGCTGTATATCGATAAATTCCTGATTCTCGACAATTGCCAGTGTTTGCCCTTTACGGACGGCATTGCCGGGCATTAGATTCGTACTTTTGATAAATCCACCCATCGGTATACACACGGTTGCGAGGTCCTGCGGTGCAACAGAGACAGTGCCGCTCACCTTCAGGGACCCACTCATGGCTCGCATTTCAATTGTTCCTGTTTCAATGCCGGCAAGCTTAATCTGGTCGTCGCGAAGTTCAACGATGTCTTCGGGAATCTGCTCCGTTTCTTTTACGACCGCACCTGACTTTTTATTTCCGGTGCATGAGATGAGAGCCATACTGAAGGTAGCAACAAAAACTAATACTTTAAATTTATATTTTGTCATAATCGTGTTGTATTTAGAATATTTTACCTGTAATAAAATCAATTGATATGATAGTTTGATTGTAATTATTTAATGTATCGAGATAATTCTGCTTGATACTCAATGCCCGACTTAAACTCTGGATATAATCCAGGTAATCAATCGCTCCGGATTTATAACTTTGGGTCGCCTGTGCAATAATTAAATCGGCTTCGGGAATGGCTTGTTTCTCATAATAATTCAGGCTATTGGTATACTTTGTATATTCATCTACCATAGAACTATAATTACCCGAGAGGGACTTTGAATAGTTATCCGCATTAAATTGCATTACTTTTTCCTTTAATCCGGCTGCTTTAATTTTAGCCCCCTGGGGAGCAAACCATAGCGGCAGAGAAATACCGACCTGAATAGCGGTAAAGCGGTCGCCTGCACCAAAGGTTCGCTGGACGCTGTTTACCGCCTGCTCGCCCCTAATCGTTTGGTTGAGATAGCCAATGCTCAGATCGGGCAACAGTTTACTTTTTTCCAGTTTCGTCTCGATATGAGACGACTCAATTTGCTGCCTGGCAAGTAGCAGTTGCGGATTGGCGCAGATGGCACTGCTATCGGCCAACGGTATAAAATCAATTCGTTGTAATACCGTATCTGTCGGCTGCACAAATCCGCCTGAATTTATAAGCACCTGCAACTTCCGGCTAAAAATAAGAATGTCGGCATTCACCTGCTGCAGCTGGTTACGCATCTCCATCCTTTGCGAACGGGCAGTTATCATCTCGAGTTGATTGGTTTCACCCGTAGTCATTCGCAACTCCGCAGCACGTTGGAAGCCAGAATATAAACTATCCTGCCAGACAAACAACCTTTGTTTGGAATAGAGATACGCCAGTTGCCAGTAGACCTGTTTTACCTGAGTGGCAATTTCAAGTTGTGCCGTTTTCAACTCCCATTCACTGCTTTTTACGTTGGCATTGGCCAGCTTCCGTTGATGAAGGTATACTGTCGGAAAAGCTAAGGACTGGGAAACGGTGAAACTATTGTCCTTCGAAAAGGAATTAAATTGTCCATATTGTCCCTCAACCGAGGTTTTAGGAATATCCCAGGCTGCGTCTTTCAATGCTTTCCGGACATCAACCGAATAAGCAGACGAACGAACGGACAAGTTGCTGTCCAAAGCCATTTGAATCGTTTGTTTTAAATTCAATCTCCCCACTGGTTGTGCATGCACACTGGCGGTGCCCAGCAACAGAAAGAGGATCAAAGCCGTTATTCCGGGTTTGCGTTTAAACAGTTTTTTGAAATTACCGGACGAAAAGAGAATATAGAATACTGGCAAAACAATCAGAGTCAACAAGGTGGCAGTAATAAGTCCGCCAATGACTACCGTTGCCAACGGTTTCTGCACTTCGGCTCCTGCCGAGGTGGATAAAGCCATGGGCAAAAAACCCATTGAAGCCACAGCCGCCGTCATGATGACAGGTCGTAAACGCGTGTGCAATCCTTTCAGTACCCTTTCGGTTATATCGGTTATTCCCTCTTCCTTTTCGAGCCTATTGAATTCGGAAATAAGCACAATGCCGTTGAGCACTGCAATACCAAACAATGCTATAAAGCCAACGCCTGCGGAAATAGAGAAATTCATACCCCGTAACCAAAGAGCAAAAATACCGCCAATAAGCGACATAGGTACCGCCGTATAGATCAATAAGGCCTGTTTGACGGAATGGAACGTGAAGAACAACAACACGAATATAAGCAACAATGCTACCGGTACTGCAACAGCCAGACGGGCCTTAGCAGCCTGAAGATTTTCGAACTGGCCGCCATAATTCACATAATAGCCGGTCGGTAATTTTACCTTGGCATCGATTTGCTTCGTTACGTCAGCAATAACGCTTTGAATATCCCGGTTGCGGACATTAAACCCAATGGTGATACGGCGTTTGGTATTTTCGCGTGATACCTGTGCCGGACCTGATTTAACCTCAACACTGGCAATCTGATCAAAAGGGATCTGTCCGCCGGCAGGCAAGGCTACAGAAAGATCTTTGACATCATCAAGACTTTGCCGATAATCTTTATCTAATCGAACCACCATGCCAAAACGTTTTTCCCCGTCAAAGACAACCCCGGCCTGACTTCCGGCAAAGGCTGTCCGCAATACCCGGTTTACATCTTCTACCGAAAGGCCGTATTGAGCCAATCGATCGCGGTTGTATTCAACCTGAATCTGAGCGAGTCCGGTTACCTTCTCCACATTTATGTCTTCAACACCCGGGACATTCCGAATGATCTTTTCCACCTGTGAGGCCTTGTCTGCCAATGTGTTCAGGTCATCCCCGAATATCTTCACCGCAATATCCTGCTTTGAACCGGAGAGTAATTCATTGGTCCGCATTTGAATCGGCTGCTGGAATTCAAATTTAACCCCGGCTAACGGGATCAATGCTTCTTCCATTTTACCAACCAGTTCCTCACGCGTTTTAGCTGAAGTCCATTCTTTTTTATCCTTGAGGGTAATAACATAATCACCTGTCTCTATAGGCGTGGGATCGGTAGGAATTTCACCTGCACCAATTTTACATACCGTATGTTTTATTTCAGGAAATTTATCGAGCAATATCTTATTGGCTTTTTGCACCATTTCAACTGAGTTGGATAATGAACCACCCTGCAAGGTTATTACAGATGAAGCCAGATCGCCTTCTTCCAGCTGCGGTATAAATTCGCCTCCCAAACTATTGAAAACAAACAGGCTTACGATGAAAAATACAATTGCAGAAACGGAGACAAGCAGTTTCTGTTTTAAGGCAAAGTGGATAGCCGGATTAAAAAGGGTATGAAATCCGTTTATCATCTTATCCGACAGATTGGTCTTATGTCCGGGATTCTTACTCAGAAATAATGACGATACCATGGGCACGTAGGTCAAGGAGAGAATGGTTGCTCCAATCAATGCAAAGGCCACCACCTGCGCCATGGGCCGGAACATTTTACCTTCGATACCCACTAAAGCCATAATCGGCACATAAACAATCAGAATAATAACTTGTCCGAATGTAGCCGAACTCATCATACGCTTAGCGGACTCAAATACCGTTTTGTCCATTTGAGGCTGCGAAAGTCTTTTGATTCCGGGATGATGGTGTTTACTCAGGGTGATCCGATGTACCACGCTTTCCACAATGATCACCGCTCCATCCACAATCAACCCAAAGTCAATGGCTCCAAGGCTCATTAAATTACCCGAAACACCAACAAGATTCATTAGGGAAATGGCAAAAAGCATGGAGAGTGGAATCACCGAAGCCACAATTAACCCGGCTCTCAGGTTACCCAGGAATAGAATCAGGATGAAGATCACAATTAAAGCGCCTTCAATCAGGTTTCGTAAAACTGTACTGATAGCACGATCGACCAAATCGGAACGATTGAGGAATGGCTCAATTCTCACCCCCTGAGGCAGGGACTTCTGAATAGATTGGATACGGGTCTCTATATTTTTGGTAACCTCGTTGGCATTGGCCCCTTTGAGCATCATCACCACACCGCCTACCGCTTCGGTAGTATCCACCACAAATGCACCGTAACGAATGGCATGACCATATTGAACAGTGGCCACATCACGTATTAAAACAGGCATACCCGAAGCATTGCTTTTTACGACGATTTTTTCAATGTCCTCCAACGATCTGACTAACCCGATTCCACGGATAAAATAGGCTGTCGGTTTTTTATCAATATAGGCACTACCGGTATTCTCATTATTTCTCTCGAGAGCATTAAAAATATCGGTCAGGGTAAGGTTCATACCCCTAAGTCTTTCGGGGTTCACCGCAATTTCGTATTGTTTTACAAAACCGCCGTAACTATTAATATCGGCAACTCCGGCAGTACCCAACATCTCGCGGCGCACCACCCAATCCTGAATAGTGCGTAATTCCATGGGAGAGTATTTTTTCTCCAGGCCCTTATCCACCGCAAGACGATATTGGTATATTTCGCCCAGTCCGGTTGAGATAGGAGCTAGTTCGATCTTGGCAAGCCCCACTGGAATTATATCCTCCGCTTCTTTAAGGCGTTCGCTTATCTGCTGCCTGGCCCAATAGACATCGACATTGTCCTTAAACACGACGGTGATGACCGACAGTCCTAACCGGGAAATGGAGCGAAGTTCAATAATATCCGGGATGTTGGCAACAGCCACTTCAACAGGTGCGGTAATGGAACTTTCTACTTCCTGCACAGCCAATGAAGGAGCGAGTGCAATTACCTGCACCTGGTTATTCGTTATGTCAGGCGTTGCATCAACAGGTAACCGGGTGAGCGAATATGTTCCCCAGCCTATTAATGCAACGACAAATAAGCCTACAACAAATTTATTCTTTATTGAGAAATGAATGATGCGTTCTATCATAAGAAATATAGATTAAAAAAATTAATACAGTGATGGCCGGGTTCCAGAAAACTGAAACCCGTAAACAAAGAAGAATAAAAAACTGTATTAGCTTAATTTCGGAGGCTGCCAGATAGACGCGGTGGCTAAAGAAGAGAAAGAAGCGGTATAATTGGAAAAAAGAATCCCTGCATTTGAATAACAAGCCAGAGTAACCCGGTAAACGACATGGGAGATTGGCGAGACGCAACAGTTGCATACACAGAAAGGAGTGCAGGTATCTGTCGTATTCTGGTGATGACCGGTTGAGTTTGGAGATAATTCGGTTTTGAATGCAGCATGATCCGGTGGTACATCATTGCAGGGGATAGCAGTGAGTATCAAAATATAGAGTGACAATATACAGGCTAATGCTTTCATTCCATTTATTTCACGGCAAAGATAAGAAAAAAGTTCATGCAAACGAATTGCAAAGTTATTCCTGACAATTTACGCAGATATCCTTCACAAACCAGATTGATGGTTTCGGACTTGAAATTAGCAGGCAGATTAACGGAAGGAACAGGAATATCATTTAAACAAAGTATTTGCTGGCATTTCAGACAAAAGAAATGCATATGCAGATCCTCTAGCTAGCATTAACAGCTTAGCTGAACTTTTGTTCGAGGTCCAATTTGGACTCTATTATTTATGCAGACGGCGTTAAACAGAAAAGAACTGGTTGAAATCCGAAGTTATATCCGGGCTTCAACCAGCTCCTTTCTAAAAGTTCACAGTTTCTCAGTTTTCGTTAAATGCTTGATTTTTTACCAGCTTATCAACATCATAAGGTGCCGGTTCCCCGCCCAGGTATTTATGAAACCAATCCAGGTGGGCGTCGTAATATAATGGCATTGACTTTACATTACTCGGCCAGTGTCCGTCGTTTTTCAGAATAATCAGACGTGAAGGGATTCCAAGGGTTTGGAGCGTGGAGAAATACTGGATACTTTGCGTGTAAGAAACACGGAAGTCGAGTTGTCCGGTTACAATTAAGGTGGGAGTGGCAAAATTCTTTACATATTCCGATGGGGAGAATTTCTTGTACAAATCTGAATTCCATGGCTGGCCTTTCAAATCGAAGTTTGGAAACCAGAGTTCTTCGGTGGTTCCCCACATGGAGCGCAGGTCGTAAAGTCCCATCATGGATGCCAGGCATTTGAAACGTTTGGTTTTTGCCTGAAACCAATTCATCATATAACCGCCGTATGACCAGCCCATAGCTCCCATGCGGGTAGAATCGACATACGAAAGATTAGCCAGTCTGTCGGTCACTTTCATCAGGTCGGTAAACGGTTTGCCTCCCCAGTCGCCTGAAATCTCGCTGGTATAATCTTGCCCGTATCCGGTGGAGCCATGCGGATTAGCAAAAGCAAGCACATAACCGGCACCGGGATAAACCTGCCAGTCGCCGCGGAATGAATTCATCCATTGGCTTTGCGGACCACCATGCACATTGAGTACCAATGGATATTTCTTATTCGGATCGAAATCATGTGGCTTTACAAGGAAGACTTCCTGTTTCCTGCCATCGGCACCTGCTACCCACAGGGTGTCGGCAGGCCGTATATCAACCGTATTTTCTAATTCCAGGTTGAGAGCGGTCAGTTGTGTCTCCTTTTTGTCGGATAATTTCATCCGGTATAGCTCACCCGGCTTTCCCACCGAACTGGCAAGGTAATATACATATCCTTTGGTGTCCAAGTCGAATCCTAAAATAGCTTTTTCACCGCTAACGGGAGTTATTTTTTTTGATGCAATATCAATCTTATAGATGGGCTCGTTACCCAGCACTTCGCCCTGAAAATAGATACTGTTGGAGCCGGCATTCCATTTATAGTCATTAACCCAATTGTCGAACGACTCCGAAATCATCTTTGTTTCTTTTGTTTGGCGGTTGTACAACGCCAAACGGAATAAATCGGATTCATATCCCGGAATAAGTTGTTTGCGGTAGGCAATGTATTTTCCATCGGGCGAATAGGTCGGCGACCCATCCCAGGCTTTGTTTCCGGCGGTGATATTCACGGCTTCCCCTCCGGTAACCGGAACTATGAATAGGTCGGCATTGGTGGAAGCTTCGGGATGAGCATCGTGGTTGGACACATAACAGAGTTCTTTGCTGTCGGGCGAGAAGTTATATCCGATACCGCCACCCAACATAAACACCGGTGAAACAAATTTATCGGGCGTAAGATCGGTATAAGTTTGTGCCTGCACGTTGTACAGGATAATGTGCGAAGCTTTGCCTGCAGCATAATCGGTCCAGTGGCGGAACAAGAGTTTATCGGCTACATAAGCCTGTACCGGACCGTTTACAGCCAGCGAATCGGTGAGGGCATTCTTCTTGCTGTCTGCACCGCATTCGGGGTACACTTCCGACGAAAAGGCAATCAGTTTATTATCCGGGGATAGAACCGGGCTGTTTACACCCATCGAGAAATCGGTGATTTTTTTTGATTCCTTGCCGGCAAATGTGTATAAATAGACCTGCGGGGTGCCTGATGCGGTGGATACGAAGTAAAGGCCTTTGCTGTCGCTTGTCCAAAGTGGGTTGTTATTGCTTTTCCCGTTGTCGGTGACCTTTTTTTTGTTGTTTCCGTCCAAATCCATAACATAGATATCAGTCATCGATTTGCCTTTTGGCAGGTCATAGTTGGTAACCGTAAATGCTATCAGCTTTCCATCGGGAGAAATGACGGGAGCACCTACAGAATGGATTTTGTACAAATCCTCAATGGCAAAGGCTTTTTTTTGAGCCGGGATGGTACCTGCCGATAAGGCAAGAAAAAAGGCAAGAGCGTAAATAACTTTTCTCATTTGAATATATTTTAATTTACTACAAGATGAATTCCAACAAAGAAGCAGCCCGGATAAGTCCTAAGCCGAATTATGATTAACGTGTCATTGGTTTAAAAATGGAATACTTATGCAAAAGTAGTGATTTGACCTCAATCAGGGCGCTTTTTTGAGGAGAAAGTGAATACGGAATAACTGTTTTTATGGTTGTAAGGGACGGATTCCACTTTCTTGTAATGCAAGAAGGTGGAATAATACATATTCCACCTTCCGCTAAACCATTTTTTCATTGAATGATGTATACATCCGAAGAAACAGAAGATATGACTAATCAATTTACTTGATGTTTCCCGGCCGGAAACAGGATTAGTCATTGTTCCGGATGCTCTTTGCAATAAGGTTATATCTCGACAACTAAATATTTTGATACGCCCCAGAATTTTGATGGATTGGTGATTTCGATTGTAATTTTCTTATCGGCACCAGTTACCAATTTATAACTGTTCTGGGGATGCAGCGTGATGATCTTTGCCTTTTTGCTATTGGTTGGTATCGACGATATGTTTCGCAGGTCAGCCTGGATAAAGGCTTTTTTATCGAAATCTTCAGCCATCACTTTTTTACTCTGGAAAAGTCCGGTATTTGAAACAATCTTTGCTTCCTTGAGTTGTTTGGATGAAGCAACACAGTACCATACCGTATTTATATCCGTTTCCTGCCCCTTTATCGTGGTTTTTTGCTGTTCCACCACATTTTGCTGTTCGGCAATATTCTTGCTCTGCTCGGTTACAGTTGTGCTCAACTCGCTGATTTTAATGTTTTTCTGATCAAGCTCTGTCTGTAAGGATTGAATCTGTACACTCTTTGCGTCTAGTTCGCCTTGCAGCCGTTTAATGGTTTCTGCCAGTTTGCTGTTTGCTTTTCCCTTTTTAGCTGCCAGATGCCGGAGTTCTTCAATCTTTGCTTTGTTTTGCTCCATGCTCTCTTTTATCGCTTTCATTTGAGCTGCTATCAGTTCTCTTTTATTGGTTTTGGAGCCTTCTACGCCTTTGAGGTTAACCCTCATCTGAGTTTCATTCTGGTTTATCTCAGAAAATCCGGCTTCAATATCATTCAGAATGGTAAGTGTCCGGTTATAATTGGAATCCAGGCCCTGTTTTACCTGTTCCAATGAATCCCGTTGAGCAACGATGGCTTTGTATTTCCCGGAATTCTCAACACACGATGCCGTTATTAATACGAGTGCTGTAATAGTTGCATAAAATTTGATTGCTTTCATTTTTTCTTGAATTTAATGGTTTTAAGTTTGTTATGTTCTATAATCAATAGTCGTGCCAAAAAGGTTAATTCATTTATAACACTTTTATCTGCCTGTTTGTTTACTACCGAAAAATGTGAAAAATAAAACTTTTCTTGTAGTCAGGCTTAACCCGGGAACAGCACCATACGATAAGCGTTGCTACATCTTAGCTCCAAAACAGTCCAACCTGCTTTATAAGCAGATTGAGGTTAACGCTGTTGAAACTGGTAGCTTTGCGGACATTCCGGCTACAAAAACAAGAAAGCAAACCTATGAAACGAAGTTATCATTCATCCTTAGTGTAGAGTCGGTTGCGAGATGATTTGGTGAGGTACGCCTCTTCCGATTTTCATCTAAGTCCCTTGGAAATCTTTCCGATTCCTCTTTCTACCAAAAAGAAACGTCAAGTAAGTTCCGTTGATTTGGTATGAATAAATTGAGCAGAAACAAAAAAACAGGAGTGAATTAAGTATCTGGAAATATATATTGACCTCTGTTATTTCTATTTCCTAATAGAACGGAATAAAGGAAGATTCGTAGAATGCTCAGTTTTCTACGAAAGGGAAGGTAATGGAAAAATAAGGTTTCCCGAACTGCCTCCTGAAGATACCCGATTTGTGACGCAGTCTTATTTTAGTCTTATTTTACTTTAGGTATAGAGGGGGTTCAGATAGGGTTCAGTTAGGGTTCAGTTAGGGTTCAGTTAGGGTTCGGATAGGGTTCGGATAGGTAGACCTAATTCAACCCTATCTAAACCCTCTCGAAACTCCCGTTGAAATGTCTCTATACCTAACATGAGCACCGGCTGAAGTAAGACTGGAGTAAGAGGATACTACCCGGGGAGGAAGAACCGGAAATGAAACAAAATCAGTCAACAAGTTGGAATCCGGTTAAGGATAAACTCAACACCCCACCAACTTCGTCCGATGGCCGGGTGCCGGATCAATAATCAATAGAGATTGTCAATGTGTATAAAAATAAAACATTCAATTATTTCACCTACTTAGGTTCAAAACAGAACGAGTATATCTTGTGAACTTTCGGATGGAAGAATTGTTTTTTTGTAGATATCCGGATAATATTTCAACTGGTTCCAACAGAAAATTACAGCTTAAACGAGACATTAGACGGATGAATTAACTAAACGTAATTTATTCCAGTGTGAACCAGTGGGTTCAGTAGGCCCTGTAATCAATAATAATTTTACTCTATGCTCAGCAAGCTAAAACATATTCTGCTTCCGGCCGTGATGATTCTGGGAGGAACAGTGCTGTCCATTGCCCAGGAAACACAAGGACTATCCCTGGGAGATGCCATTAAAATGGCTTTACAGAACAATACCAACATGCTTAATTCGAAGCTAGACCTGCAGATTGCCCGAAAGAAAATCGAAGAAGTCACGGCAACGGGACTGCCACATATCGATGCAAAGTCGGCTTACCAGCATCTTTTCATTGTTCCTGTCCTGAATTTTCCCGGTACGCAGTTGTCGGATACGCGGGTTCCTTTTGATTCCAAGACAAGCCTGGGAACGATAAGCGAACTACAATTATCGACCGGTGAAAATATTTATCTGAATAATATTGCCGGCGCTCCGATTCAACTGGGGATAAAAGACAATGTATCAACCGATATTACCGTTTCCCAGTTGATATTCAGCGGTTCCTTTCTTATCGGTTTGCAGGCTACCAAAGTCTATTTCAATCTCACGAAGCAAAACGATGAGAAAACCCGACTCGATATTATTGAAACGGTTGTAAATACCTACCACATGATCCAACTTGCCCAAGAAAGCCGAGGTATCCTGGCGCAAAACCTTGAAAACATTAACAAGACTTTGTCTGAAATCCTGGAAATGCAGAAGCAGGGGTTTGTTGAGAAGACCGATGTTGACCAACTGGATGTGACTGCCAATAACGTACGGAATGCAATTAATCAGATAGACAGCAACCTGGATATGGGCAATCGCCTGATGAAGATCCAACTGGGATTGGAAGATACGGTAACCATCGCCTTGACCGACTCCACCGAGTCGGGGGATTCGCTGATCCGGTCGAGTATGCAACTGGTTACCGAACAATTCAATGAAAATCAAAATGTCGATTATAAGTTAATGAAGACCATGGAAGACCTTGCCGGGTTGGACTTAAAACTTTCGAAATCAAAGTTTCTACCCACGATCAGTGGTTTTTATAATCATAATTATCAATTGAATTCACCGGGGTTCAATTTTGTACCGAAAGACCTGATCGGCATTAACCTGAGTTTACCCATCTTTAGCAGCGGTGAACGGTTAGCAGTTGTGTCACAAAAAAACATGGCGCTCAGGAAAGCCCGCAACAGCCGGGAATTTGTTTCCCGCAGCCTGGCCATGGAGGCAAGCCAGTGTAGAAACGACGTCAAACTCAAATTGGAAAGGTACCTGAACCAGAAAAAAAGCAAGGAACTTTCAGACGAGATTTATCAACGGACCCTGGAGAAATATAAACAAGGAATGTCGTCCAGCATGGACCTTATGAACAGCCAGAATCAATACCTGACTAATCTGACTAATTATTATCAAAGCATATACGATTTACAGGGAGCAAAATCCAAACTGGAGAAATTATTGAATATTAATCAGGATACCGGGGGAAAATAAGGCAGAGGGAAAATATTATGTGCTACGATTTCCCACAAACGCGAATGAGAAATGAAATGAAGTTAATGCAAGGGGATACAACATCTCAATTATGAGATTAAACTCATTGATCTTGTATGGACTAAATTAATGTGGTTTCGAGAACTGAATTAATAAGCTTGTTAAAGCAATCGATTATTTGATGAAAGAAAACCTAAAAAAACAAATGCAATGAATAAGATATTTTATATTTCAGCACTTACCGTATTCCTAATGTCGTGCGGTGCTACAACCGATAAGCGCACGGAACTCAATAAACTGAAAGCAGAACGTGACCGGTTAAATACACAAATCTCACAGATCGAAAGCAACATCAATCCGAATGCCGGAAAGAATGAACGGAAGGTTACCAAGGTAAATGTAACCGATGTAACCCCAAGTGTTTTTAACCATTATATCCAGGTCCAGGGAACTGTTGATGGGGATGAGAATATAGCCGTCAGCCCGCAAATAGCTGGTATTGTAACCGCGGTTTATGTGAAAGAAGGAAGCCTGGTGCGTAAGGGTAACCTGTTGGCGGAACTGGATACCAAGGTGTTGAAACAATCGTTGGAGGAAGTAAACATTCAACTTGAACTGGCAACCAGCATTTATGAAAAGCAGAGTGCCCTGTGGAAAAAGAATATCGGTAGCGAAGTCCAGTACCTGCAAACCAAAACGAACAAGGAGTCCTTGGAACAACGAATAGCAACCCTGAAAGAACAACTAAAACAGGCCAAAATTTTTTCTCCGATCAACGGAAGTGTCGAGAGCGTACCGTTACGTGTCGGACAGAGTGTATCACCAGGGGCGCCAAATTCAACTATCCGGGTTATTAACATGCGTATTGCTAAAATTTCGGCCGATGTCTCTGAAGCTTATGCAACCCATATCCGGGGCGGCAATACGGTGTTGGTAAACTTTCCGGATGTAGGCAAAGAGTTTGAAACAAAACTGAGCTTCACAGGACGGTTTATCGACCCAACCAACCGAACCTTTAAAGTGGAATGTAAAATATCATCCGGGGACGTTGCCCTTCGGGCCAATATGATAGCTTACATTAAAATTAAAGACTACTCCAATCAGAAAGCTTTCTGTTTGCCGGTGAACCTTGTCCAAAACGACCGGGACGGCAAATTTATTTATGTGGCCAAACGTAACGGTGCGAAATGGGTGGTTGATAAACGGATAATTAAAACCGGTAAAGATTATGACGGAATAATTGAGGTGTCGGATGGACTAGCTTCGGGCGATAAAATTATCTCTGCCGGGTTTCAAAATCTGAATCCCGGTGAAAATGTGATTTTCTAATTTTAAAATGAACCGACATGTCCAAAGAAAATAAGCAACGGGAATTTTTTGCAACCAACTGGGCTATTGAGAACCGGACAAGCGTTTATGTACTTGCTGTCCTGATTACCATACTGGGTATGATGAATTATTATTTCATCCCCAAGGAACAATTTCCCCAAGTGGTGATACCCTATATCATTGTCAATACGGCCTATCCGGGGACTTCGCCGGAAGATATAGAAAACCTGGTTACCCGTCCTATCGAGAAACAACTGAAATCAATCTCGGATGTAAAGAAAATAACCAGTAATTCTGTTCCCGATTTTTCCTCCATCATCGTAGAATTTGACCCCGATCTGTCTATTGAAACAGCCAAACAACGTGTACGCGATGCAGTTGATAAGTCGAAGAGTGATCTCCCGACCGACCTGCCCACTCAACCGGATATCATGGATGTCGATTTATCCGAGATACCGGTTATGTATCTCAACATTTCAGGTAATTATGATCTGGATAAACTGAAACATTATGCTAAAATTGCCCAGGATAAAATCGAAGGCCTGAAAGAAATTACCCGGGTGGATATCGTGGGGGCCCTGGACCGTGAAATACAGATTAACGCCGATATTTTTAAAATGCAGGCAGCCAGGGTAACTTTTAGCGATATAGAAAGGGCTGTGGCGATGGAAAATATGACTATCTCCGGAGGATCGCTTACCAACAACGGAATACGGAATACAGTGCGGATCAAGGGACAATTTGCTGATGTAAATACGCTGAAAGACATTGTCGTTCATTCTTCGAGTGGTGCATTTGTAAAACTGACCGATATTGCGGACGTGGAAGATAGTCACAAGGAACAGGAAAGCTTTTCCCGACTGGATGGCAAGAATGTAATTACGCTCAACGTGATAAAAAAGAGTGGGGCAAACTTGCTGGATGCATCGGATGAGATTAAGGAAATTGTTGAGAAGGAATTAATCGGACATGAGTTCCCGAAGGGTATGCAAATAACTGTTACCGGTGACCAAAGCCGTTTTACCAGGAATACACTGGAAGAGCTCAATAATACAATCATTATAGGGTTCATTCTGGTAACCATTGTTTTAATGTTCTTTATGGGCTTCACGAATGCATTTTTTGTAGGGTTGTCCGTTCCGCTTTCGATCTTTGTGGCTTATCTGGTACTGCCCGGCTTAGGATACACCATGAACATGATGGTCATGTTTGCCTTTATTTTTGCACTTGGAATTGTTGTAGATGATGCTATTGTAGTGATTGAAAATACACATCGGCTCCACCGCTTCAACCCGGATATTACGCTGGCAGCAAAAAAAGCAGCAGGAGAGGTATTCCGGCCTATCTTATCCGGAACGCTGACTACGCTGGCCCCTTTTTTCCCGTTAGTATTCTGGCCGGGCATTGTCGGGCAGTTTATGCATTATCTGCCCGTAACACTGATTATAACGCTGTTTGCATCGCTTTTTGTGGCTTATGTATTCAACCCCGTGTTTGCCGTTTCGTTTATGAAACACGAATATGATGAGAATGTGGAAAAAACGACTGAATGGAAAAAAATGCGGAGAATGATCCTCTTCCTGCTGCTTTTTGCCGGATTATTTTACCTGTTAAAAGTGTATGTCCTTGCAAACCTGCTGGCAGTTGTCGTATTATTATTGTTGTTCTATCGTTTTCTTCTTAAAAAAGCAATCAGCCTGTTCCAAAATAAAATATGGCCTTATTTTATCAGGGTTTATGAGCGACAATTGGGATACATTCTGGTAGGCTCCCGTCCAATCTGGATACTGGCCGGTATGACACTGCTTTTCTTTGTTACGTTTTTTATAACCGGAATTGTAAAACCAACCGTGTTATTTTTCCCGAATAATGACCCGAATAACATCTATGTTTATATCAAGATGCCAGGAGGAACTCATCAAAATGTAACCGACAGTATCACCGGTATAGCCGAACAACGTGTTTATAAGGCGCTGGGCAGGCATAATCCGGATGTGGAATCCATTATATCCAATGTAACTATTGGAGCCGAGGAGCAGGGGTTTGCATCAACAGGCACCCCATTCAATAAAGGGAAAGTCTCCATTAATTTTATAGAGAGTAAATACCGCACAACCGGGATTTCAACCTCTAAATACATGGACATTATCCG
>JAUZOM010000045.1 GCA_030706465.1 Bacteroidota bacterium
ATGAGCAAAAAAACAATACAAGCAACAGAAACTTTCCGCAGCGGATTTAATTGTTCGCAGTCGGTTTTATCGGTATTTGCCGAAGATTTTGGATTAACGAAAGACAGTTGTCTCCGGTTGGCCAGTCCGTTCGGAACAGGCATAGCCCGTATGCAGGAAACCTGCGGAGCGGTTACCGGGGCTATCATGGTTATCGGACTGAAATACGGAAAAGGTGAAAAGGGGACGGAGGAAGATAAAACCCGCGCCTACAGGCTTTCGCAACAACTGATGGCCGGGTTCAACGGACGGCACGGGACTATTTGTTGCCGGGAATTGCTGGATGGACTGGACATAAATACTCCCGAAGGAATGGCCGAAATACAGAAACGGGAGCTATTCCGGTACAAATGTTCGAAATATGTACAGGATGCGGTTGAAATGACAGAAGCGATAGTAAGTCAGGAATCAGAATAACAAACGGTCCTATGTCGAAATTAGATTACGACAAACAACTACTCCTTGCTGGAACTCTTTTTACACTCCATAACCTGGAAGAAGCAACCGGTTTTTCCCGCTTTGTTTATCCGGCCAACCTGCCATTGGCTATCCGTCCTCCGGATGCCGATGCCATGATTTGGGCAATCGGGTTGCTTACCCTTATAGCCTGGGGATTAATCCTGTGGGTAAACAGCCGGCCGAAGGAGATAAGCCGTAAAAACCTGCTTCTTATTTTTGTATCCGTGTTTATTGCCAATGCTATTTTTCCACATATCGTCGGAACTATCGTTTTACAACATTACTTCCCGGCTGTGATAACGGCAGTGATCCTTTATCTCCCCTATTCTATCCTGATGCTCCCAAAGCTTTATCATTCATACCCCCGGCACCAGGAGTTTTTTATTGTTATGACAGGAGGATTGTCACTTGCCGTTTGCTTAACCATTATCCTGCATTTCCTTATCAATATTGCCATAAAGTATCTTGTCTAGCGCAAGTCTAAGCGAAGCGGAGACTTGCGCTAGACAACCCGAAAAGCTTATAACTTTGGAGTTTAATCAGTTGAAAACCGCCTTATTTCCGGCACAAGATACAGTTCGTTAAACTTAAACTTCAGCGTTGTGAGAAAGCTATGAAACAGCATTTCACCAAGAACACAACAAATATCTTAGCAATAATTTTTGTTGTTGCATTTCCGCATTTTGTACCATTACCTTTTTATTCTCAGGCAATAAAAACCTGTTAGGTATCCTATTTCACTAAAAATATCTTTTAAAGATTGTATAAACTAATTACCGTTCAATACTTAGGACTATTTGGTAAATAAAACAAATATGTCATTCCTCTTACAAATAAAAAGTCTTGCATCTATTAATCTAGGTTAAACAATTCAAAAAGACATAGCTATTCTTAGTGAGCTAACAAACCTTACTTCACTCAATTTGTGCTATACTAATTTCAGCAATTTAGATTCGATCCTGAATTTACTCAAATTTACTTCACTTGATTTAATTCATAATCAGTTAGATGACATTTCCACCCTTAAATAATTAGTTGCATATGTCAATCATTATTTGTTACTTTGCACAAAAAAAGAGTGACAGAATATGGAAACGTCAAATATACCTCTCGGTATGACCATTATCAAATTTTTGAAACCAATGTTCCGGGTGTTGGAAATTCGTGCCGCCAAGCAGACAGATATAAAGCTTACGATGGCTCAGTTTGGATTGCTGTTTACTATAAGTGAGGAGAAAGAAGAAGTTATTTTGAAAGATGTGGCTGAAAAAATGGGTAAAGATAAGTCGGCTATTCTTAGGATGATAGATTTGTTGGAGAAAAAAGAGCTTGTACGTCGGGTTGTTGACTCAACCGATAGACGTAAAAATCATATAATAGTTACCAAAAAGGGAGAACAGTTTATCGTTGAATTTCGAGAAATTGAATTAAAGCTCAACAATGAACTTCAGGAGGGATTATCTGTTAATGATATGAAAACTTTTTATAAAGTAGTGGATCACCTAAAAGTTAAGTCAGATCAGTTATATTTAATTTCGAAAATATAAGAGCTGTGCTCGATCAGAAGATAAAAGTGAAAACAAAAAATTGTAATAAATAAGTATTAAGTTTAAAGGTTTAATGTATGATGTATAGAAAAATTTTAGTTGGAAGTATGGCACTCCTATTGTGCATTACTTCGTGTAAGAACAAGCAAGCCGAGTCAAAGCCGGCTGATCAGGTAAAATCTTTTCCGGTTGCTACTTTGGCAGGTCAGGATGTGGAATTACAGGCCAGTTATCCGGCAGTGCTTAAAGGTCAGCAAGATATTGATATAAAAGCTCGGGTTGATGGATATATTGATGCGGTATTGGTAGATGAAGGTGCCATGGTGAAAAAAGGACAGCCTTTGTTTAAAATTAATTCACCTGCATCAGTTCAGGCGATCGAAAATGCGAAGGCCAATTATAATACAGCTAAACTGGATGTGGAACGTATCCGTCCATTGGCAGAAAAAGGAATTCTTAGTCAGGTAAAACTTTCGGCATACGAAAACGTGCTTGCTTCGGCAAAGGCTACACTGGATCAGGCAAAGGCTTCGTTAGGTTGGGCAACTGTTAAAAGCCCGGTAAATGGGGTCGTTGGAGCAATTGCTTTCCGTCAGGGGAGTTTGGCTACTAATGCAACAGTATTGACCACCGTCTCGAATATATCCAATGTAATCGCCTATTTCTCGGTGAATGAAAAGGATTTGTTGTTATTATTGAAAGAATTCCGGGGTAATACCCAAGCCGAAAAAATAAAAAACATGCCTGCTGTGAAGCTGTTGCTTTCTGATGGAACTGAATATGAAGAATCCGGACGAATTGAAACCATTTCGGGTGTAGTGGATGCAACTTCGGGCTCAGTAAGCTTTCGGGCTTTGTTCCCAAACAAGCATGGTTTGTTACGCAGTGGTTCCAGTGCTAAGGTTATTATTCCCAACGAACACAAAGGAGCGATCGTCATTCCTCAAAAAGCAACATTTGCTCAACAAGATAAAATACTGGTTTATAAATTCCAGGGTGATTCGGTGATTCAAAAGGTAATTAGTGTGAAGGCAACTCCAGATGGTCAGGGGTATGTTGTTACCGAAGGTTTGTCGGTAGGAGACAAAATAGTCACCGATGGTATTGCCACTTTGACGAACGGTCAGAAAATCAAAGAAAAGAAAGTAAATTACTCAACAATAAAAGAATAAAATGCTAAAAACTTTTATAGAAAGACCCGTTTTATCAACGGTGATTTCAATTCTCTTTGTCGTACTGGGTGTTATCGGAATTTTTTCATTACCGATTGAACAATACCCAAACATAGCTCCCCCTACTGTAAGGGTCACAACCAATTACAGTGGTGCCAGTGCCGATGCTGTATTAAAGAGTGTGATTGTGCCTCTCGAAGAGCAAATCAATGGTGTGGAAGGAATGACTTACATAACATCGTCTGCTGCAAATGGAGGTTCAGCGACCATTAATGTCTATTTTAAACAAGGCGTAAACCCGGATATGGCAGCTGTAAATGTGCAAAACCGCGTTTCGCAAGCATCTGCTTTACTTCCATCGGAAGTAACGAAAAATGGGGTGACGGTTCAAAAGCAACAAAGTAGTACGGTTTTGATGATTATGCTAAAATCGTCGAATCCGAATTATGATGATAAATTCCTTCAGAACTACACTAATATCAACATCCTGCCACAAATAAAACGGGTGATGGGTGTGGGTGATGCTACGGTTTACGGGGCGAAGGATTATACCATGCGTGTGTGGTTGAAACCCGACGTGATGAAATCCTATAATATCACTCCGGGCGAAGTAACTGCTGCATTGCAGGATCAGAATATTGAGGCAGCTCCGGGTGAGTTGGGTGCTAACAGCAACCAGTCTTTTCAGTATGCTTTAAAATTTACCGGTCGATTAAAAAATACCGAGGAGTTTGAAAATATTATCATCCGCTCGAAGAATTCACAGGTGCTGCGTCTTAAAGATGTGGCAACAGTAGAACTCGGTGCTGCCAGTTATTCTATTTTCACTACAAATAATAATGGTGAAGCGGTAATTATGGCCATCAATCAAACGGCAGGTTCTAACGCACAGGACATTATCAAGGAAGTGAAAAATGTAATGCAGAAAGAGTACAAGAAATTTCCTAAAGGTATCAGTTACGAATATCAAATGGATGCAAGTGAATTTCTCAACGCCTCCATCAAGAAGGTTCTTCATACGTTGCTGGAAGCTTTTATTTTGGTGTTTGTAGTCGTATTCTTGTTTCTGCAAAATTTCCGTTCTACCTTGATTCCGGCTATTGCAGTGCCGGTAGCAATTCTAGGGACGTTCTTTTTCTTACTCTTGTTCGGATTTTCCATTAACTTACTTACGTTGTTTGCTTTAGTACTGGCTATCGGGATTGTAGTGGATGATGCCATAGTGGTGGTGGAAGCCGTGCATGCCAAGCTGGATGCAGGAATGACAGATGCCAAAGAGGCTGCAATAGCTGCGATGACTGAAATAGCTCCTGCCATTATTTCTATTACGTTGGTTATGGCTGCGGTATTTGTTCCGGTCAGTTTTATAGGTGGAACAAGTGGGGTGTTCTTTAAACAATTCGGACTAACATTGGCAATAGCTATTCTTATTTCGGCTGTGAATGCGCTTACACTTAGTCCGGCCTTGTGTGCTCTTTTCTTAAAAGCAGAACATAATCCCGATATTCATGATAAAAGTCTTATTCGTCGATTTTATTATTACTTCAATTTGGGTTTCTCTGCTATAACTACCAAATACAAAAAAACACTCGGATACCTGGGTAAGAAGAAACACCGTTGGATTACCGTAAGTATTATTATAACATTTACAGCTATTTTAGTTGTGCTAATGAGAATGATACCATCCGGATTTGTGCCAAATGAAGATAGTGGAAATGTAATGGGCATGATTAGTCTTGCACCTGGTGCTTCGCTTGAGCGTACGGCTCAGATTAGCCGTGAAGTTACAAAGATTGCGCAATCCATCCCTCATGCACATAATACTATTAATCTTACAGGACTCAGTTTCTTAGCCGGTTCAGGTAGCTCGTATGCCTCTGTGATTATGAAAATGGACCCCTGGGATGAACGTGATATTTTGACATCCGATGTCGCTGCGATGTTGAAACAACGAACCGATTCTATCAAAGATGCTAAGTTCATGTTTTTCGGGACGCCAACTCTTCAGGGATTTGGTATGAGCAGCGGTGTGGAGTTGAAAATGCAGGATAAAACAGGAGGCGATATAAACAAATTCTATGGTGTAACCACCGATTTCCTGGATAAATTGCGTCAGCGTCCTGAAGTCATGATGGTTATGAATTCATTTGATCCACGTTTTCCACAAAAACAGATTCAGGCAAACATAGCCAAAATAAAAGATGCCGGACTTACCCTGACTGAAGTAATGGGTACCTTGCAAACCTTTGTCGGTAGTATGTATGTGTCCAACTTTAATTCATATGGTAAACAATACCGTGTAGTGGTGCAAGCAGCACCTCAATATAGGGCAAAGTTGAATGATTTGAGCGGATTGATGGTAAAGACTTCGAATGGTGTGATGACACCGATTAGCGAGTTTATTACGGTGACGGATGTTACGGGTCCTCAGGCCCTGACGCGTTTCAATTTGTTCTCGTCAATGGAAGTCACTGTTATCCCTAACTATATGAAAGGATATACTTCGGGGGATGTGCTAAAAGCACTGAAAGAGATTAATCTGCCTGATGGATATGGTTACGATTTTGGCGGAATGACCCGTGAAGAAGCTAATGGCAGCAATCAAACCATTCTGATTTTTGGGTTGTGTATCATCTTTGTGTATCTGTTACTGGCTGCTTTATACGAAAGTTACATTCTTCCCTTTGCCGTTATACTTTCGTTGCCTATCGGTTTGTCCGGTGTATTTGTGTTCGTCTTCGTATCGTTGATGGGCGGTAGTGGTATTGTGAATAATATCTACGTACAAATCTCACTCATTATGCTTATCGGGCTGTTGGCCAAAAATGCCATCTTGATTGTGGAATATGCATTGCAACGCCGCCATCAGGGAATGAGTATTGTGAAAGCGGCCGTAGAAGGAGCTACAGCTCGTTTGCGTCCGATTTTGATGACTTCATTGGCCTTTATCTTCGGGTTACTTCCGTTGGCACTTGCCACAGGTGCGGGTGCAGTTGGTAATAGATCCATTGGTATCAGTGCTGTTGGAGGTATGTTGTTCGGTACCGTATTCGGAATCTTGGTTATTCCGTCGCTCTTTATCATTTTCCAGAATTTGCACGAGCATTTCAGTAAAACGAAAATTGTAACATTGGACGAACATCTCGAAAAATAACCCCTGTTTAATTGTGCCGAAAATCGGAGGCAGAGAAAATTATCTGATTTTCGGTACGATTCAACATAATCATAACAATATTGATATGTACATACAACATAAAAAAATAAGTATACGGATTTTGATGGCGATGATAATTGCCGTTGGGTTCGTGTCGTGTCGGAATTATAAGGAGCTTACCAAAGCGCCACAGCCCGATACAAAAAAACTGGTGCGTGATGCTGCTGAAAATAGTGCTGACACCACCTCTCTGGCTACTATACCATGGAAGAGTTATTTTCCCGATGCCAAACTTCAGGCACTCATTACCGAAGGGCTTGAACACGGCTACAATATGCAGGTGGCAATGACCCGCATTCAGCAAGCCGAAGCCGGCTTGTATATGTCTAAGTCGGCTTTTTTGCCTTCGGTAGGTGCCGCAGCTCAAATTGATCATACACGCTTTAGTGCAGGTAAAAAAGGAACTGATGTATTCGGCTATTATACAAATCTGAATTCGTTAGGGCTTTCTTTTAGCTGGGAGGCTGATTTATGGGGAAAACTCAATAATCAGACCAAGTCGAAGTATGCTGCTTACCTGAATACGCTTGAATATAAAAAGCTTATTCAGACAACACTTATTTCAACTATTGCCAAGAGTTACTATAGCTTAATGGCGTTGGATGAACAATTGCGTACAACCAAAGAGACCATTGTGTTATTGCAAAAAAGTACCGAAACCTTGCAGGCTTTGAAAGATGCAGGTCAGATAAATGCAGCAGGTGTTGAACAAAGCAAGGCATTGCTTTATAGTACTCAACTCTCGGTTTTTGATTTGGAGAGCAGAATGCGCCAACAGGAGAATGCCATTTGTGTACTTATCGGTCGTGCACCCGGTGCCGTAGAGCGAGGTTCTATCAATGATCAGATCATACCGGCTACGATGAACGGTAATGTATCGGTGCGCACCCTGGCCAATCGTCCGGATGTGAAACAAGCAGAACTTTCTTTGCAATCGGCCTACGCGCTTACCGATGCTGCTAAAGCTGCTTTTTATCCATCGTTCAGTATCAGCACGTTTTCTCTTGGATTTGCTGCTAGTGGGGTTTCCAGGTTTTTCAGTCCTGCTAACCTGGCAACCGAAATAATAGCCGGAATCACTCAACCGATCTTTTCGAAAGGACAGTTGAAAGGAAATTTGAAAATTTCAAAAGCTCAACAAGATGAGGCATTGCTTACATTTTCGAACACCTTATTGGTAGCCGGACAAGAAGTGTCGGATATTTTGTTTACCTACAAATCGTTGATCAATAAAAACGAGTGGAGGGATAAACAAGTGGAGTCGCTTATCAAATCGGTGGACTACACACAGGAATTACTCAAAGCCGGCGAAGCCAATTATACCGAAGTACTCTCAGCACAACAAAACCTGCTTTCGGCACAGCTCAGCAAGGTAAATGACAAACTCGATCAGCTAACTCAAAGTGTGAGTCTCTACAAAGCACTTGGAGGTGGCGTTCAATAAGAAATTATCCTCTTATTCGTTTACATGTGAACCAGCCCAACTTAATGTAGAATTAAGTTGGGCTGGTTTTTTTAAGTAATGAAAACCATTTACTATTTCATTCTCCTTAGTTTAAGCCTGGCTTATCTATTGTTTGGTGAAGCGTTCTGTCTGGTCAATCAGACACTGTAAACCACACTTTCAATCCTAACACTTATTTTGAAAACGTTATTGAGCGTTATTATTTAGATCATCAATTACGACTAATTTTATTTGATGCTAGCAAATTAATTGAAATTGCATTAAGAACCAGAATGATCTATTTTCTGGCACAAGCCTATGGAGGATTCTGGTATTTAAATGATGCTATTTCTGAAAATCCAATCATCCGCGACTGGATATTAAATGCTTTGAAAGTTGAATTTGAAAGAAACATGGAGATCTACGCAACAGATTTTAAATCAAGACACCCAGACAAGGATCCAGATGGTTGGATTATTCAAAAGCAGCTTCTTTTGACACGCTCTCAAAAATGTACAAAAACCTCAAACATCAACTTCCGGATAAGATCCTAATAACAAACTCATTAGGATTGAATTTACACAACGAACTATCAGGTTGACTTGAAATAATCTCGTACATATGGAATATTATTGCTCACCATTCCTGAATATGGAGTAGAGGGTTAGTTCGTAATTTGACGAATTAAGGTTAACTGCTCAACTTACTCCATCCTGTTTTTAAATACGGATTTGACATCCTAAGCTCTCAAAAAAACACGAAATATAAACATTTGCTTTAAAAATTCATATTTTCAACTAACTTTGTGCATCAAACAGCAATTTTTAAAATAAATATTCAGAATTCAGAAATCATATATAGGAACTTATGTCGAATATCATTGGTAAATTATTTACATTCACCTCGTTTGGAGAATCCCATGGAAAAGGCATCGGGGGCATCGTGGATGGGTGTCCATCCGGCATTGAGCTGGATGAGGATTTCGTTCAACTGGAACTGAATCGTCGCCGTCCGGGGCAATCGGACATATCCACCCCCCGAAAAGAAGGGGACAAAGTGGAATTTCTTTCCGGGACCTTTGAAGGGAAGACTACCGGAACACCCATTGCTTTTGTGATCTGGAACGAAAACCAACACAGCTCGGATTACGACCACCTGAAAGAAGTATACCGGCCTTCGCATGCCGATTATACCTATCAACAAAAATATGGCATACGTGATCACCGGGGCGGAGGACGCAGCTCGGCCCGTGAAACCGCTTCGCGGGTGGTGGCAGGTGCTATAGCCAAGTTAGCGTTGAGAAAGCTGGGAATTGAAATCACGGCTTTTACTTCGCAGGTAGGGCATATTGCCATGCCCCTGAATTATGAATCGGCCGACTTATCGTTCATTGAAAACAATGCAGTTCGCTGTCCCGACCGGGAAACTGCCGAAAAGATGATTGCCTATATTAAACAATTGAAAGCGGAAGGCGATTCAATCGGTGGCATCATCTCCTGTATTATCAAGGGAGTACCACTTGGGTTAGGTGAACCGATTTTTGATAAATTACAGGCACGGCTTGCCCAGGCCATGTTGAGTATTAATGCTACCCACGGGTTTGATTATGGGCGTGGATTTGAAGGAGTCAGCCTGAAAGGGTCCGAGATGAATGATCCCTTTGTGAAAGTCGGCGATCTGGTTACCACCAAAACAAATAATTCGGGCGGAATCCAGGGCGGTATCAGCAACGGGCAGGATATTTATTTCCGGGTCCTGTTTAAACCGGTGGCAACGATCGCCAAGAAACAGGATACACTGGATACTCATTTAAACGAAGTGGAACTGGAAGCCCGCGGACGGCATGACCCTTGTGTATTGCCACGTGCGGTACCCATTGTGGAAGCTATGGCGGCTATGACGTTACTGGATTTATATCTGACAAAGGGAACCCCTACCCCCTAACCCAGACAAGCCAGAGTCAAAAGACAGAACGTAAATAGCGCAAATTTACACAAATGAATACAGCTATTCTTAGATTTTTGTAGCACTTTAAATAGCTTATATTTTGATGTATAGCTGGATATTATACAAAAAAATACACCAAATTGAGAGATTAGACACTAAAGAGGAACCGGAGTTACCATCGGCTCGTATGTTTTTAGCCTCATTTGTCATATAAATATTGAATATACACTGCTAATCAAGTTCCCCTTTAGGGGTTGGGGGTTTTAGTTTCCCTTTGGGGGCCAGGGTTCTTAGTTATGGAAAAAATCACACCACAACATTGGGCTATTATCATTAATCCGAAATCCGGGAAAAAGAAATTTCGTCAACAGCGAAAATACCTTTTTCTGAAACTCAAACATGCCGGTATTCAGTTTGATTACCGGGTCACCAAGTTTGCCGGGCATGCCATAAAAATAGCCAAACTGTTTGCCGAAAAGGGATATCAGAATTTTATGATTCTTGGGGGAGATGGGACTCTAAGCGAAGTCATAAATGGCATCTTCAGTGCAAATATTGAAAATACCAATTCATCAAAAGTAGCGTTGATACCCCGGGGAACCGGCAACGACTGGGGACGGTTTTGGGGACTTACGCCCGATTACAATCATTCCATTGAGGTATTCTTAAAAGGGAAAGTCCAAACTATCGATATCGGGAAAGTGGATTATGAATTGGAAGGTGAGAAACAGACTCATTACTTTATCAACTCGGTAGGGTTGGGATTGGATGCAACGGTTGTAAACATCACCTATCAACTTAAGAAATACCTGGGAAGTCACTCCTTTTTATACACTGTGGCATTGCTTGTAGCAGTTTTCACCTATCGGGCTCATAAGGTGCTGATTCGCTCGGTAGAAAGAAATATCGGTGAAAGCATGTTCACCATGGATATTGCCAATGGTTGCTATAGTGGTGGAGGACTGAAACAAACGCCCAATGCCCTGCCTTACGATGGCCTGTTAGATATCATGGTTGCAAAAAGGCCAAGTTTCTTTGATATTATCAGCGGATTATTCCTCTTATTCAAGGGGAGATTGCTCGAGCATCCGATAATTGAATCTTTTCAAACTCAAAGCCTGACGGTCCAATGTCATAAAGACGCGCTTATGGAAGCCGATGGTATTATTGTTAACGGATCCTCACCTTATACCATCAGCATTATTCCGAATGCCATACAGATGGTTGTACCGTAACAAAAAAAAAGAACCCCTAACCCCTAAAGGGGAAATAAGTTAGTTTTCTATCCTGATTTTAAATATTTACGAGCAATTTATAATCTAAAGGACTAATCCTGTTCCCCTTTAGGAGTTAGGGGTTGCCATTTTAATAAATTGTTCCGCTTCATCCAACACATTTAGTTTTCCCACATCCAGCATGTGAAAATCATTGGGTACAAAGCCTTGTATTTGCTGGCTTAGTGTATTGAACAAATAGAAATCCATGATCGGGAATTTAGGCTTTAAGCTTTCCATCAAATCAAAAACGCCCGGAGAAAGCATTTGAATACCGGCAAAAGCCAACTTGTTAAACCCGGAAATATCCGTAAATCTAACCGGTTTTGTTTCTCCTGTCTTTTCATTTATCCAGCCACACAAACGTTTTTCTTCATTAAACAATAAGTACCGGAAAGTATCCCGTTTGCTGACAACCAGGGTTGCCAATGAACCGGATTTGATATGTTCCTGATATAATTCTTTTAAATCCAGATTCGAAAGAATATCTACATTGTGAACTAGAAAAGGCTTTCCATCCTCGAAAAACCACTTTGCCTTACGGATTCCTCCACCTGTATCGAGCAATTGATCCCGTTCATCCGACACTTCCACACGAATACCAAAATTGTTATGCAGTTTCAGAAAATCAATGATCTGATCGGGAAAATGATGTACGTTCACCATGATTTCGTCAAAACCGGCAGCTTTTAATTTCACTATAACATGCTCCAACAACGGTTTCCCGGCTATAGGAATTAAGGCTTTTGGTAAAGTATCGGTGAGGGGCTTAAGACGGGTACCCAGCCCTGCTGCAAAAATCATTGCTTTCATAATATAATTGATATGACTTCGTGATATGATTTCATGATATGACTACATGATATGACTACATGATATTATTCAGATTCTTTAGTTGGTGACTTTAAATTCATCAAATTTGTCTGAGCTTTAATAAAGTTATTGAGCTTAAATCCCAATACATTATGTTCCGAAAATATGACATGATAATCATCTTCCGAAATCAGTTTTCTTCTTCTGGCTTTATCTAACCATGTTTTACTTTCATATAAAGATCCCCGGGCAATGTAATAAAAGCTTCGTGAATCCCTGTAAGTATTTCTTCCAAAACCTTCGCTGACATTTGCACTCACTGAATCGGCTGCCCTTACCCATTGTTTACCTATGGTATCTTTTGAAAAGTATTCCCATTTTAGAACAAAATCCCATACCTTATCCGATAACATCATCGACAAGTTATAAACTTCCAAATCTTCAAGTTTCATAAGTCTTATAATTTTAAGGTTAATTTATAATGACAAATAGATCTCCATTAAAAGACAAATCATACCATAAAGTAATATCATGAAATCATATCACGAAGTAATATCATGAAATCATATCACGCAGTAATATCACGCAGTAATATCACGCAGTAATATCACGCAGTAATATCGCCGAAGGCTCATATCGTGCATTCATTCCCGTGCCTCAAACACCTGTTCTATGTTTTGTTCCCGGTGTATGAGCTGCACTTCTACGCCAAAAGTAGTATTAATATGTTCGGCAAGTTTTTGGGCGGAATAGACCGAGCGGTGTTGGCCACCCGTACAACCAAAGCTAGCCATCAGGTTTGTAAATCCACGATCCATATAGCGTTTCACCGAAGCATCCACCAGCGCAAATGCCTGTTCCAAAAATGGGATTATTTCACCATCGTCCTCTAGGAACTGGATAACCGATTCGTCCAATCCTGTAGAATGAGCATAGCGTTCATATTTACCGGGATTATTCACCGCCCGGCAATCGAACACAAAGCCTCCTCCATTTCCCGAATCATCCTGGGGAATGCCTTTTTTATAGGAAAAACTATAGACCTTTACAACCAGCGGTTTCCTGACCGACACTTCGCGGAATTGCTTCAGGTCCGTCATTTGTTTCAGGATCCGGAGCAGGTAAGGGTATTCCGAGAACTCATTTTGCAAAAGAGCCCGTAAGTTTTCGAGCGCAAAGGGGATACTTTGCAGAAAGTGAGGTTTCTTTTCAAAATAGCCCCTGAATCCGTATGCTCCCAGCACCTGTAGGGTGCGGAATAGGACAAAGTGTTTCAGTTGTTCCCGAAAATCCGCTTCATCTACCGGCATGAATTCCTGTAAGGCAGTGAGGTAAACCCGTAATAATTCTTCCCGTAGCTCCGTCTTGTACTGGGCTTTTGCCTGCCACAGGAAAGAAGCCACATCATAGTAAAGCGGTCCTTTCCGGCCTCCCTGAAAGTCGATGAAATAAGGTTCGTCCTCTTTCACCATCACGTTGCGACTCTGGAAATCGCGATACATAAAGGTATTGGTTTGCGAACGCAAGAGTATTTCTGATAACCGGTCGAAATCATCTTCCAACAGGTTCTCCTGAAAATCCAGACCGGTCGATTTGAGGAAGCAGTATTTAAAGTAATTCAGGTCCCACAGGATGGAACGTTCATTGAATTCAGGCTGAGGATAGCAAATCGAAAAGTCGAAGCCTTTTGCACCTAATACCTGCATGGCCGGCAATTTCTGCATGGTTTTGCGAAGCAATCCTTTCTCCTGTTCACAGAAGACTCCTGTTTTTCGGCCTTCGGCAATCGCATCAAAGAGCAAGGTATTCCCTAAATCCTCCTGGATATAGAAACGCCCATCGGGAGTTTGTGCCAGGAATTGCGGCACCGGTAAACCTTGTTTATGAAAATGGATTGCCATTTCGATAAACGCCTTATTCTCTTCAATAGAAGTCCCTTCGACGCCGATCAGGGATGTTTTTTTGCTTTCCAACCTGAAATAGCGTCGGTTTGAGCCTGATGCCGAGAGTTCTTCTTTCGATAAAAGTTTCTCGTGAGTGTATTGCTGAAAAAGAATCTCTAATTCTTGCATGTTATTTATGTTTTGGTATGGAGTCAAAAAGAATATAAAATGACAAAACAGCGTTATTGTTGCAAAGATACGAACATCCTTTTAAAAGAAGGGCATCCGGGTTTGTAAAAACAATGTTTCGTGATCTCAATTAAAACAGTTAGATCTCTGAAGGTAGAACGATTTCCGGGTGGATTAGGAGAAGGTCTCAGTATTATTTCGACCGAGTTTAGTCCGGCAATCGGGTTAAGAGAGTTACTTACCGTAAAAAAACAAACACTCAATGACGAATTAGCATCAATTCATCCAGAGATCTTTAAACACGAACAGAGATTATCGGTTCGCGTTTCGTTTTCGGGTATTACAGCTTAATTATGAATTATGAATTATGAATTATGCATTACTTTTTGTACTTTTGCAGCAATTTGTATATAAAATAGATTATGAGCACAGAACTTAGCGAACAAGAACAGTTCAGAAGGCAGAGCCTGGACGAGTTACGGAATTTAGGCATAGACCCCTACCCTGCCGCACTGTACCCAACCGACGCATTCTCCACCGATATAAAAGCTGAATTTAAAGACGACGACAGTAAAAAACAGGTTTGCATTGCCGGCCGTATTATGAGCCGCCGCATCATGGGAAAGGCTTCTTTCATTGAGCTGCAGGACTCCCGGGGCCGTATTCAGGTGTATGTAAGTCGGGATGACATCAGCACGGAAGCACAGCCCGAAATGTATAATTCTGTGTTTAAGAAGTTATTAGATATTGGTGACTTCATCGGCATTAAAGGTTTTGTATTCCGGACCCAAATGGGCGAAATCAGTGTTCATGCCCAGGAATTGACCGTTTTAAGCAAATCGCTTCGTCCATTACCCATTGTCAAATACAAAGATGGCGTGGCGTTCGATGCGTTCGAAGACCCGGAACAACGTTACCGCCAACGTTACGTGGACCTGGTGGTGAATGAGGGAGTAAAAGATATTTTCATGAAACGTACCAAAGTGTACCAATCGATGCGTGATTATTTCAACGCGCAGGATTATATCGAAGTAGAAACACCCATCCTCCAGTCTATACCGGGTGGTGCTGCAGCTCGTCCGTTTATTACACACCACAACGCATTGGACATACCGCTTTACCTGCGGGTAGCCGACGAATTGTACCTGAAACGACTAATTGTAGGAGGTTTTGAAGGAGTATACGAATTTTCGAAGAACTTCCGCAATGAAGGGATGGATCGTACCCATAACCCCGAATTTACCGCCATGGAAATTTATGTAGCCTACAAAGACTACAACTGGATGATGGATTTCACCGAACGAATGATTGAGAAAATTTGTTTTGATGTAAACGGGACGAATGAAATTAAAGTAGGCGATCAGGTCATTAGCTTTAAAACACCTTTTAAACGCATCACCATGATTGATGCGATCAAAGAATATACGGGAATCGACATCAACGGCATGGATGAAGAACAGCTGCGCGATGTATGCAACCAACTGCATATTGAAGCTGATGAAACAATGGGTAAAGGCAAGATGATCGACGAAATTTTCGGTGAAAAGTGCGAAGGAAATTATATCCAACCGACCTTCATTACCGATTATCCCCGCGAAATGAGTCCGCTCTGCAAACGCCACCGCGACAACTCCGAACTGACCGAACGATTCGAATTAATGGTGAACGGGAAAGAATTGGCCAATGCCTATTCGGAACTGAACGACCCGATTGACCAGCTGGGGCGCTTCCAGGAACAATTGAAACTGAGCGAAAAGGGAGATGATGAAGCTATGTTTATTGATATGGATTTTGTTCGTTCGCTGGAATACGGCATGCCTCCCACCTCGGGGATGGGAATCGGAATGGACCGTCTGGTCATGCTTATGACCGGTCAACAGACCATTCAGGAGGTACTGTTCTTCCCTCAAATGAAACCTGAAAAAGTTGCCCAGAAAGATGGACCTGATAAATTTATCGCATTGGGAATTCCGGAAGCATGGGTTGCTGTAGTCCAGAAGGCCGGTATTGTCCTGGTAGCTGATCTTAAAGGATTGAACCCGAACAAATTCCATCAGGACATTTGCGGGCTAAACAAAAAACACAAAATGGAACTCACTAACCCGTCGAAAGAAGACGTGGCCGCGTGGATTGCCGGAGCAGAGAAATAGTTGATTGAGTATTCAGACAGGGACAGGAGACCTTGGGCTTTAGACATAAGACTTTAGACAAGAGACAAAAATGAACGAAAAAAGTAAAATTGCGGTGATAGGCGGCGGAAGCTGGGCTACGGCAATTGCTAAGATTACGCTAACCAATGCCGACAGCATCAATTGGTACATGCGCCGACAGGAACAGATCGATGAGTTTATACGGCTTAGCAAAAATCCATCATACCTGACGGGCGTAAAATTTGATACCGACCGGATTCATTTTACAAGCGATATTAATAAGCTCGTCCGGACCTCAGATATATTGATATTTGCCACGCCTTCTCCTTTTTTAAAACAACATCTTAAAAAGTTAAGGCGTCCGTTGAACAATAAATTTCTTGTATCGGCTATTAAAGGAATTGTTCCGGATGAAAATCTGGTTGTATCGGATTATTTTGAACAACTGTATGGGGTTCCAAAAGATAATATTGCCGTTTTAGCCGGTCCTTGCCATGCCGAAGAAGTGGCACTTGAACGACTGTCTTATCTGACCATCGGTTGCAGTTCCCGGGAAAAAGCCCGTATGTTGGCACAACGTTTTAACACCAGTTTTATCCGTACCTCTATCAGCGACGACATCATGGGAATTGAATACTCATCGGTGATGAAGAATATTTATTCCATTGCAGCCGGTATTTGCCACGGGCTGAAGTATGGCGATAACTTTCAGGCGGTACTGGTTTCGAATGCCATTCAGGAAATGAATCGTTTTTGCAATGCCACCAATCCTATGCACCGCGACATAAATGAATCGGCTTACCTGGGCGATTTGTTGGTCACCTCTTATTCAAAGTTTAGCCGGAACCGGCTCTTCGGAAGCATGATCGGCAAAGGGTATTCGGTCAAGACCGCCCAGATAGAAATGGAAATGATTGCCGAAGGGTATTATGCCACGAAATGTATCCACGAGATTAATGAAAATTACCAGGTTAGCATGCCGATTGTAGATTCTATTTTTGAGATCCTGTATAACAGATGCTCTCCAACCATGGAAATACGAAAATTGTCGGAAAGACTTAAATAACTTATTATTATAAATTCATAATTCTTAATTAAGGTATGGAAAATATCAAACTATCGATTGACAAAGCATTTGGATTTGTTTCCGCACAAAATGTAGCCGGATACAAAGCGCAGGTAGCCGCAGCCAATTCCGCTTTACACAATGGTTCCGGAAAAGGAAGTGATTTCCTGGGTTGGTTGAACTTGCCTTCATCCATTGATGATGCTCATCTTACAGATATTGAAAAGACAGCAAAAATACTTCGGGATAATTGCGAAGTAGTAGTGGTTATTGGTATCGGCGGAAGTTACCTTGGAGCAAAAGCCGTGATCGATGCGCTCTCGAACAGTTTCGACTGGTTACAACCCGAACGGAAATCACCGGTTATCGTTTATGCCGGCCAGAATATCGGCGAAGATTATTTGTATGAACTCCAAGAGCTCTTGAAAAACAAGGAATTTGGGATTATCTCCATCTCCAAATCGGGGACAACAACTGAACCTGCTTTGGCATTCCGGTTGCTTAAGACCCAATTGGAAGAGCAGCAAGGAAAAGACGCTGCCCAAAAACTTATTGTCGCCATAACCGACAAATCTCGCGGGGCCTTACGCACGTTGGCAACGCAGGAAGGTTACAAAACATTTGTCATTGAAGATAATATCGGGGGCCGCTACTCGGTACTTTCACCGGTAGGCTTATTACCCATTGCAGTAGCAGGTTTCGATGTCCGCCAGCTGGTGTCGGGAGCATTAAAAATGGAAAAAGTTTGCGGAACGGAAACTTCATTTGAGGAAAACCCGGCTGCACAATATGCCGCTGTACGGAATGAATTGTATAAAAACGGGAAAAACACGGAGATCCTGGTGAATTTTCACCCTAAACTACATTATGTTGGTGAATGGTGGAAACAACTCTACGGCGAAAGCGAAGGAAAAGAAAATAAAGGTATTTTCCCGGCCGCAGTAGATTTTACAACCGATTTACACTCCATGGGCCAATGGATCCAGGAAGGTGAACGTACCATTTTCGAAACCGTCATATCAATCAAAGAAAGCAACCACATAAAGATTTTCCCTCATTCCAAGGAAAACCTCGATGGATTGAATTTCCTTGCCGGTAAACGGGTGGATGAAGTAAACAAGATGGCCGAACTGGGGACTCAGATTGCCCACGTAGATGGTGGTGTTCCTAATTTGAAAGTGGAATTACCCAGACTGAATGAATATTATTTGGGAGAGCTGATGTATTTCTTCGAAAAAGCCTGCGGAATAAGCGGTTACTTATTGGGTATCAATCCGTTTGATCAACCGGGAGTAGAAGCATACAAGAAAAACATGTTTGCGCTACTTGAAAAGCCTGGTTATGAAGCCGAAACAAAAGCTATCAAAGCACGCCTTTAATACCATTGCAAAACAACTGAATAAAAAAACATCTGCAAGATCTTGCAGATGTTTTTTGTTTTTTAAACCTTCCGTTATTTTACCGAACTGTTTATGGTTATTTTGGCTGTTTGACCGGAGTTTGTAATACAAATGAAACAGCGTTACCTCCACCTCCTATGCTGCTTGAATTATCAAAGTTTGCATCTGAACTTAAATAAAAAGAGATCTTTGCATCCTTCGTTGCTTTCCTGGCAACATATTTAAATGGAAAATAAAGGCTTGATATTTTATTTTTAAATATAAACTTTCCATTGGTATAATCGGATGTAGCAGAGACAAAGATCGAATCCAACGAATTCTTACCGGGAAATAAGATTTTGGTTGAAGTGGTATCGGACTGAGTTATATTGCAGGTTAAGAGATTGTTTGCATAACCATAGAGCAAAATACGAAAAGTAACCGTATCGCCCACATTGATTGTATCCATGTGGTACACTCCATCATCGGTCAAATAGCTGTTCAAGGAATCTGATTTGTTAACAAAAGGATTTGTAACAAAGAATATTTGTGGTGACTTATTGGACGAGCTACTTAAATTACATGAAGTAAAAGCGATAGACGCCACCACAAGAAAAAGAAATAATCGAGTTTTCATACCTATAATCTTATATTGGCACAAAATTACAATAATTATACCAAAACTCCCTTACAAATGCTAATAAATTAAAATATAAACACGAAAAGAGCAAGAAAAAATTTTCCTGCTCTTTCACTTCAGTCGGGGTGACAAGATTCGAACCTGCGACCTCTACGTCCCGAACGTAACGCGCTACCTACTGCGCCACACCCCGTCTGTTTTAACGGTGCAAAATTACAAAATTTTTTGCTTAAAACAGCTTCATCGAGGCAGAAAATCATACGAAAAAAAATAAAAAAAATAATCTGTCTCACCAACATTCTGTATCCTGAAACGTTTTGGTTGAATATTGGCTAATAAGGATGACAAAAAGAGCTAATTTAACTGACAAAATATGTATCTTTGCATAAAATTTTAACTACATGTTTTCAAATCAGATAGAAGAATTTATTCGCTTAAATAAATATCCTACATTTCATCCCAAAGCGATATTCTTTGATATGGATGGTGTCCTATTCGATTCGATGCGGGGTCATGCCACGGCTTGGGTGGCAGCCTTAAAACAAATGGGACTTCCTTTTACCGAAAAGGAAGCTTATTTAAATGAAGGGCGAACCGGATCATCCACCATAAATGGTGTATTTGTGAAGGTACATGGCCGGAATGCTACTGAAAATGAAAAGCAGACTATTTATCGTTTAAAATCGAAATTATTTGAAGCATCCAAACATTCCGGAAAGATACCATTTGTAACTGATTTACTAAAAAAAATCCAGTCACAGCAATTGGAGATATTTGTCGTCACCGGTTCAGGACAACCGAGCCTGATTAATAATTTAGAAGTAAATTTTCCGGGCCTGTTTCACAAGAATAAAATGGTTACCGCATTCGATGTCCAGTTTGGAAAACCACATCCCGAGCCTTATTTAATGGCGTTAAAAAAGTCAGGATTAAAGCCCTGGGAAGTTGTTGTTGTTGAAAATGCGCCATTAGGGGTAGAATCATCATCGAAAGCCGGGTTGTTTACAATTGCCGTCAATACAGGTCCTTTAGACCCGTCAATATTAACAGAAAGTGGAGCTAACCTGGTTTTCAACAGCATGAAAGAGCTTTTTGACCAATGGGAAGCATTCCGCAAAAACTGGAGAACAGAAAACTAACTTCGTGTTTCCGAGAAAAGGAATGACATTTTTACAATTGAAATGTCATTTCATATTCCACATTAATTTTCAAATTCTTAGAAGATAAAAAAGTATGCAAATTATCAAATACCCTTCCCGTGAAGAATGGACCTCGCTCCTAACCCGTCCATCATACGATAGCACGTTGTTATTTGATTCCGTTCAACAAGTATTGACTGATGTCAGAAAGAACGGAGATAAAGCGTTAAAGAAATATACAGAACAATTTGATAAGGTAATTCCGGAAAGTATCGAAGTAACCAAGGAAGAAATTGCAGAGGCAGAAAAATTAGTTTCCGTTAATCTGAAACAAGCCATTGAAATGGCGAGGCGTAATATTTGGAAGTTTCATTCAGAACAGCAACAAGAGTTACCCGAAATACAGACTTCACCCGGAGTCTATTGCTGGCAAAAAGCAATTGCCATTGAAAAAGTAGGGTTGTATGTTCCAGGAGGAACAGCTCCTTTGTTTTCAACGGTTTTAATGCTGGGAATACCGGCTCAGATAGCTGAATGTAACGAAGTCATCTTATGTACGCCGCCAAATAAAGAAGGAAAAATTCATCCCGCCGTACTCTATGCGGCCAAAGTGGCAGGAATTCATCGCATATTCAAAATCGGCGGTTCACAAGCCATCGCGGCCATGGCTTACGGGACAGAAACTGTTCCGAAAGTCTACAAAATTTTTGGACCGGGCAACCAATATGTGACTGCCGCCAAGCAACTGGTCTCATTACGTGATGTCGCCATTGACATGCCGGCAGGACCTTCGGAAGTGGAAGTTATAGCTGATGAGACTTCCAACCCGACATTTATAGCTGCCGATTTACTTTCACAAGCTGAACACGGCGTAGACAGCCAGGTCATCTTGCTGACTGTAAGTGACAAGATAATTGAACCGGTTTTGGAACAACTGGAACTGCAACTGGAACAACTTCCAAGGAAGGAGTTAGCCCGGAAAGCATTGGAAAACAGTAAAATAATTTTACTTCAAACCTTGGAAGAGGCTGTTGAAATGACCAATGAGTATGCTCCGGAGCACCTGATAATTTCCACCCGTTTCTACATGGGCGTTGCAGCCAATATCATTAATGCCGGATCAGTCTTTCTAGGCAATTATACTCCCGAAAGTGCCGGGGATTATGCTTCAGGCACCAACCATACATTACCGACGAACGGCTATGCTAAAGCATACAATGGGGTGAATCTTGATAGTTTTATCCGAAAGGTAACATTCCAACAAATCACCCAGGAAGGCCTGACCAACTTAAGCAATGCTATTATTCTCATGGCAGAAAGCGAAGAACTAAATGCACACAGCAATGCGGTGAAAGTACGGTTGAACGAAGAAAAAGAAGTAGAAGAAAGATACAGCAGTCACAGAAGATAGTTAACAGTTGACTGATGACAGTTAAAATACATCACCGGCAAATAACTAATAATGTCGCGAAGCAAGTATCACAAACGAGCGAACTGAATATTGCGAAGGGACTAACATAAAGTTACCATCATGAACATACAAAAATTATTACGCGAAAATATCCGCCAGCTTCAACCTTATTCTTCTGCCCGTGATGAATTCAAAGGGGAAGCTTCCGTATACCTGGATGCAAATGAGAATCCGTATAATGCTCCTTACAACCGATATCCCGATCCTTTGCAATGGAAAGTAAAGGAACAAATTGCCAAAATAAAAAATGTTCCGATCGAAAAGATATTCCTTGGAAACGGGAGTGATGAGCCAATTGATTTGATGTTCCGTGCTTTTTGCGAACCCCGGCAAGATAATGTGGTAGCCATTGAACCAACTTACGGAATGTACAAAGTAAGTGCAGCCATTAACGATGTAGAATATCGCAAAGTCTTGCTGGATGACCAGTTCCAGTTTTCTGCAGATAAATTAATGTCTGCCACAAACCTGTATACCAAAATAATCTGGCTTTGCTCCCCAAACAACCCTACCGGAAACAGTTTGAACCGCGTTGAAATAGTCAAGCTACTGAATACCTTTGAGGGGATTGTGGTGCTGGACGAAGCTTACATTGATTTTGCCCGGGAAGGAAGCTTTTCTGAATATTTATCCCATTATCCTAATCTGGTTATCCTGCAAACTTTCTCCAAAGCCTGGGGAAGTGCAGCAATCCGTCTGGGTATGGCGTTTGCTTCGACAGAAATCATTGCCGTATTGAATAAAATCAAATATCCCTACAACATTAACATCCTGACTCAAAAGCAAGCTTTATCAGCGTTGAAAAATGCTGACCAGGTAAAAGACTGGGTAAAAACCTTGTTGGCAGAAAGAACCCTCTTAATCGAATCGCTGCAAAAACTTCCGTTCGTGCAACGGATCTACCCAACAGATGCAAATTTTGTTTTGGTAAAAGTAGATAATGCCAATGCAATTTATCAGTATCTGGTCAATAAGAGCATCATCGTCCGCAACCGGAATACCGTTTCATTGTGTAACGATTGCCTGCGTATAACGGTGGGAACACCTGAAGAAAACAAAATTTTGCTGGAAGAACTGAACGGTTATCAAAAATAAAAGACTACCATGTTTCTAATACTCTTGAATTATCTGGATATGGTAAAAGTGAACGAGCAACTTGCTGCCCACAGGAGCTACCTCGACAAGTATTATGAACAACATAAGTTTATCTGTTCCGGCCCACAAAATCCACGAAACGGAGGTGTAATACTTTGTCGTGCGGAAAATAAAACCGAAGTACAACAGCTAATCCAGGAAGATCCGTTTCATATCCATCAGGCAGCAAGCTACGAGATCATTGAATTTAATCCGATTAAGTATACTCCGGCTTTTAAACCGTTGTTATAAATCCAAGAGCAGGCAGCATGGAATCAACTGTTACAAAATGAACATCTGAATTATTTATAATTATGGCATTGCGTCTTCTCCGATAAGTCTAATTATCAAAAGGTACGCTAAGACGCAATGACGCAACCTACTGTTTTTAAGATGTATAATCTTAGCGTCTTCGGGTCTTTGCGTACAAAAAATACGTTGAGGAGTGGTCTCAACCTTTAATTCTGGACTAAATCCGACTAACTTTAACAAACTCCAATTTATGAAAAGTTCACTTGACACCTTCCAACAGGAAGCCCCCGAAGTAGCCAAAGCTTTCGACGGACTGGTAGAAGCCTTGAAATCAACCACAGGACTTGATGCCAAGACAAAACAACTGGTTTATATCGGCATTAAATCTTCCCTGGGAGATAATACGGCTGTTTTTTTTCATGTCAAAATGGCAAAGCAATTGGGCGCCACCCGGGACGAGATTAAAGATACCATCCTCATTACGCTCACAGTTTGCGGACTAAAAGGAGTATCCACTTGCTTGCAAACAGCCCTGGAGGCCTACGACAACGCCTGACCAACAAACAAGAATGAGTGATTTATCCCACCAGCCCAATATCGGAAAAGACACAGAATCTAAACTGATCTTAGCTGGCATCAGGTCCTATGCTGAGCTTCAAGCAGCCGGAACAGAACAAGCCTTTCTCAGGTTACAGACTCTTGATCCGGG
>JAUZOM010000046.1 GCA_030706465.1 Bacteroidota bacterium
ACCATGAAAAAAAATAGTATATTGCTCCTGACAATTCTCTGTTTTCAAAGTATTTATTCTCAAACACCCTATTCTCCAGCCTGGTTTGGACCCAATGCCAATCCGGTACCTGAATTTACAGATGCTACTATTCCCGCGAAAACGACCCTTAGCCTAATGGGTGATTATTACTTGGGTCATGGCGATCATACTGAAAACGGCTATTTCAAGGTAGAGTTTCCCCTCCTGCCCGAGCGGGTTTCACTAAAAATATGGTCCACGATTCTGGAACATTACCAGGTAACCGACCAGTTGAGTGCAGCAAGGGATATGCAGGACGGAAATACTTCGGGCACGGCAAACGGCGATTTTTACGTACAAACCCGAATGCTTATTTTAAAGGAAAATAAAACAACGCCCGCTATCATTTTGAATAGTACCCTGAAGACGGCTTCGGGAACAAACCAGCAATACCGACGGTACTTTAACACGGCAGGATATTATTTTGATGCTGAAATAGGAAAATCGATTTACACAAAAAACAGCTTTATCAGCGAAATCCGGGGAGTGGTAAATTTTGGTTTTATGTGTTGGGACATAGACAAACCGAGTACCCAGGATGATGCTCCGATGTATGGAGGTAAAATTATTATTGGCAATGAAAACTGGAAACTGGAAAACACACTCTCCGGTTATTGGGGTTGGATGCATACCAATATTCATTATCGGAGCGACTATGGTGATGCACCCATGGTTTACACTGCCAAAATTATAAAACCAACCAGGAATATTAACTATTTTGCTCAATATGAAACTGGTATACATGATTTTCCTTACCAGCAACTAAGGGTTGGAGTAAGCTTTCCTATTGAAATATTGACGCCAAAATATAAATAAATACACCCCTGACCCCTAAAGGGGAACTTAATTACAACCGTTGATTATAAACAGATGAATAAAGAAAATATAAATAAAAAAACTAACTCAGTTCCCCTTCAGGGATTAGGGGTAGATAGGAGTTCAATAGAAATCATGGCTCCTGCCGGATCGTGGGAAAGCCTTTCGGCTGCCATAAAGGCTGGAGCGGATTCCGTGTATTTCGGCATTGAAAAACTGAATATGCGCAGTAAATCGAGCAGTAATTTTACTACGGAAGATTTGCGTAAAATAGTAAGCATTTGCAAGGAAAACAATGTAAAAAGCTATTTGACGGTCAACACGATTTTGTATGATAACGACCTGTCGTTAATGCGTGAGATCATTGATGTAGCCAAAGAATCGGAAGTTTCGGCTATCATTGCCGCCGATGTGGCCGCTATGATGTATGCTTCCAGTGTGGGTGTAGAAGTGCACCTTTCCGTTCAGACGAATATAACCAATGTTGAATCGTTGAAATTCTATTCCCAGTTTGCCGATGTAGTGGTACTGGCCCGTGAATTGAACTTGCAACAGGTAAAAGTTATTCATGAGGCTATTGAAAAGGAACAGATTAAAGGTAAAAACGGCCAACTGATCCGCATTGAAATGTTCTGCCACGGGGCTTTATGTATGGCAGTTTCAGGCAAATGTTACCTGAGCTTGCATGAGAAAAACTTATCGGCTAACCGGGGAGCCTGTAACCAAATCTGCCGGCGGGAGTATATTGTTAAGGACAAAGACTCCGAAATAGAACTGGAAATTGACAATGAATATATCATGTCGCCCAAAGACCTGAAAACAATTGGTTTTATAGACGAAATGCTGAAATCTGGGGTACGGGTATTTAAAATTGAAGGTCGTGCCCGCGGAGCTGAATACGTGAAAGCGGTGGTATCCAGTTACAGGGAAGCCATTGATTCATGCCTCTGCGGAACTTTTTCCGGGGAGAAAGTGGCCGAATGGGATATACGCCTTAGCAAGGTCTTTAATCGTGGATTCTGGAACGGCTATTACCTTGGACAGCGCCTCGGTGAATGGAGCAGCAATTACGGGTCGGCAGCTACCCATAAAAAAATATACGTGGGTAAATGTACTAATTACTTTACTAAACTTGGGGTAGCAGAGTTTTTACTGGAAGCACAAAGCCTTTCGGTGGGCGATGAAATACTGATTACCGGTGAAACAACGGGAGCCTATGAAGATACGGTAAAAGAAATCAGGGTACAATTGAATCCGGTGGATAAAGTGGAAAAAGGAACGTATTTTTCTATGAAAACCAATGAATTGATTAGAAGGAATGATAAGCTGTTTAAGATAGTACCCCAAACCCCTAAAGGGGATTAAGAAATAGAAAAAGCGGATCAATGATCCGCTTTTTTATTATCATGTTAATTGTGATGAGCAGCGTGTTGAGCTTCAAACATTTTGTTCGAAAGTTTTTGCATTTCCTCCATACTCACCTCTTTTTTGTGTGTTCCAATCATCCACCGGTATCCGAACGGATCGACCAGGGTACCTGACCTGTCGCCGTAAAACTGATCTTCAACAGGCATTATAACACTTCCACCGGCATCAATTGCCGTCTTAAATACTTTGTCAACGTCTTTGACGTACAAACTAAGAGTCACAGGATTTCCACCAAGTGATTCGGGGCTTTTACTTCCCATCATAGCATCTTCATCAGACATCATTAACAAGGAGCCTTCAATCTCAATTGAGGCATGTGCAATGTGTCCGTCAGGTGTCAATAACCTTTCCTTTTCCTTGGCTCCAAAAGCTTTTTTATAAAATTCAATTGCTTCATGGCAATTTCGGATGGTAACATATGCGTTTAACGAATATGCCCCCGGATAAATGTGCGATGCTGTCATAATTTCTAAGCATTTAAATGGTTAATCATATAATGAATTACACGCCAATAATGTGCATCAAACAAATGAATTTGTTATAAGTTTTACAGGATTACACTCTTTATTGTAAATTAATTTATAAAATGAAATGTTTAGTTATTTAAAATAGTAACCAATTAATATCCAATAAAAAAAGCGGATCAATGATCCGCTTTTTTTATAAATTATAGTCATTTAATGAAACCTGTTAATGTTCATAGAATTAAAGCAGTTCACTAAATCATTATATTTTTGAGTTTTTCCTCTAATTCAATAAACGCTTCCTTAACAAAAAAAGTCTCATCAGGTAACAGGGATTTGTCAAAAGAAACCGGGTAAGAAAGTTTTACTATTTTCTTATGTTTCTCTAATTCCCGCACAATTTTTCTACCTGTCGGAGTGGATATATTTATTTTAGCAATTACGTCCATGGTTGGTTTTACTTTAAAATTTTATTACAAACGTAGAATAAATATTTATCGAATAAAAGCAGGATCAGAATACTCTTTTAAATATAAACGCCATTGAATCGGGATGTTTTCTTTTAATTACATTCTGTATATCAATACGATTCTTGTTCATTCGGGAAATCTTTTGCTTTTATATCCCTGATATAATTCTGAACGGCTTTCGTTATGATTGTATGCAAATCTTCATAACGTCTTAAGAATTTGGGTGAAAAGCCCTTATTGATTCCCAGCATATCGTGCATAACCAATACCTGTCCGTCGGTATAACCCCCTGCACCAATACCAATGGTTGGGATTGACAATTTGGAAGTTATTTCTTTTGCCAGTTTAGCCGGAATTTTCTCCAACACGATGCCATAACAACCCACACTTTGCAGAAGCAAAGCGTCACTTATCAGCTTGTCGGCTTCTTCCTTCTCCTTTGCACGAACCGTATAGGTGCCGTATTTGTTTATCGATTGCGGCATTAATCCCAAATGGCCCATAACCGGAATTCCGGCCCCGATAATTTTTTTAATGTCTTCAATTATCTCTTCCCCACCTTCTATTTTGAGTGTATCGGCACCGGTTTCTTTCATGATACGAATAGCAGCCTCCAATGATTTAACAGGATTTCCCGAACAGGTACCAAAGGGCATATCGACCACTACAAGTGCCCGCTTTACGGCTTTCATCACGGAAGTTCCATGATAGATTGCCTGGTCAAGCGTCATTGGAAGTGTAGTGATATTTCCTGCCATGACATTCGATGCTGAATCACCCACCAGGATAACATCCATTCCTGCTCCATCAATAATGGAAGCCATCGAATAATCATAGGCTGTAAGCATTGATATTTTTTCCCCACGATCTTTCATTTCTTTAAGGCGATGCGTGGTAACCTTACGTTTATCATCTTCAATAGCTGCAGACATAATTATCTATTTTATAGTTTTATTAAAAATAAAAAATTCAATTGAAACTTAAGTATTTTAATTATTTGATTGAAAGATTATTAAATATCTAAAACATCGTTTACTATCCTGTTTCAGGTATATAAATCTACGGTTTTACATTTGAATAAGGGTTTCTTTTTATATCAATTATCCCGGGCTTAACTCAATTCCAACATACGCAAAATTGGTTTTACCGCCTTTACTCGTATTTCCTCATCAATGGTAATTTCAGGTGTTTCATTCAATAAACATTGATACAGTTTTTCCAATGTATTTAAACGCATAAAATTACATTCGTTGCAGGCGCAGGTACTGTCATTGGGAGGTACGGGAATAAATTCCTTATCCGGGTTTTTCTTTTGCATCTCGTGCAATATGCCCGATTCGGTAGCTACTAAGAATGATGTATTATCCGAAGCAGTAGCATAATTCAACAAGGCTTGCGTAGATCCTATAAAATCGGCCATTAATAGTACTGTTTTCTTACATTCCGGGTGTGCCAATATCAATGAACCGGGATGTTCCGATTTTAATTTCACCAACTTTTCAACAGAGAATTGTTCGTGTACATGGCATGCTCCGTCCCATAATAACATCGACCGACCCGTGACACTGTTGATATAATTTCCCAGGTTACGATCCGGACCAAAGATAAGTTTCGCATCTTTGGGAAATGAATCGACTATTTTCTTGGCATTGGTCGATGTGACCACTACATCAGTAAGCGCTTTCACGGCCGCTGTCGTGTTTACATACGAAATAACAGTATGATCCGGGTGAGCCTTTACAAAGGCCTCAAATTGATCCGCAGGGCAGCTGTCGGCTAAAGAGCATCCCGCATTCATATCCGGTATCAACACTTTTTTGGTAGGAGAAAGAATTTTAGCTGTTTCACCCATAAAGTGAACGCCACAAAGCACAATGATATCCGCATCGGTTTGTGCGGCCCATTGAGCCAGTGCCAGGCTGTCTCCTACATAGTCGGCAATATCCTGGATATCGCCGGTTTGGTAGTAGTGTGCCATAATCACTGCATTCTTTTCTTTTTTCAGTTGATTGATGGCATTTATTAATTGAGTTGTTTCCATTGTCAGAGTTATCAAAACTATATTTATATTATTCTTTTTAATTTTAAAAAAATCTCATGAAGATAATAATAGACTGTTCATAAGGTTCATAAAATTACATTGAAAAGCTTGTATAATCCATTATTAAAATTCAAAGTTGTATTATAAACAAATTCATAAGAATTATTCCTTTGTAAATAAGAAAATTACACACTTTATCAACAAGCTGTTAATAACTGCAAAGTTAGAAAGTTTTTATAGAACCTCATGCTCATAACCCATAAAAACTGGTTAAAAAAAAGGTATAAAATAAATACTAACTAATTTTGTGGAATCAAAACATTGGATATGCCCGGAAGGTTTTCGTACTTCCAAATTAAGTTGTAATATTTCTATCACGGGTTTTCAGTAAGTTTTCAACAGGTTGTTGATAGGTTGTGAGCATTTGGAAAATGAATTGATAATGCTCATTTCAATTCCTTGGAATAAATTCATTTTAATAAGAAAATGACTGAAAACCAATAAAAAAGTTATTCATAATTTGATAAAGTATTAAAATGAAATGTGTAGTTTTGTAAAAGTAAAATGAATTTGACTGATAATAAAAAAACAAAATTTAGATAGATACTATTTCTACTTTACTAAAATAAAGAACGAATCCCGATAGACACACAGGTTCACAATAGAATTCCTGTTTTCAGCCATCTTCCTGAGTTTATAACCTTAAAATACAGATCGATAGTTGCCTATTGTGTCCTTTTTTATTTTGTTTTTGTGTCCTAATGTGACCAGTGTGGTTTGAATTATTTGTTTTAATTAAAGTAGAAGTAGAGAAAATTTTATATATCGATTTAAAGTAACTAAATCAACCTTTTATAAATTATTGGCAAATAAAATTATCCTTTTCCGATAATAAAATATTACTTTTGCAATGAAAATACAATTCAAGAGTAAAAAGCTGGAAAAGCAACTTACGGAATCAAAAGAAGTTGTACGATGTTTTGGCCCGATGGCTAAAAAAGTGGTGCAACGCATGGCCGAATTAAAAGCTGCAGAGAACCTGAACGTTATGCGGACCATTCCGGCAGCTCGTTGCCACGAATTATACGGTGTACGAAAAGGACAATTAGCTGTGGATATTTCTCCCAATTATCGTTTAATTTTTCAACCTGCAAATGAACCTATTCCACTTAAGGACGATGGAGGATTGAATTGGATTTTAATTACCTGTATTGAAATTATCACTACGGAAGATTATCATTAAAAAGAGGGAACACTATGAATACCGATCTAAAATTAGCAAAAGAATTGGTATCAGTACCGGGTGATACTATTCAGGAAACCATTGCTGCCATGGGTATGCGCCAAAATGAACTTGCTGAGCGCATGGGTAAACCTGAAAGCAAAATCAATGATATTATAAAAGGAAAAGAGCCCATTACTGTAAATACGGCTCTGTTATTGGAACGTGTACTGGGTATTCCCGCTAATTTCTGGCTTGCACGTGAAGCCAACTATCGCGAAGAATTAGCCCGTATTGACCAACATCAAGAATTGCAAAATTTACTGGAATGGGCCAAGTTATTTCCATTGTCCGAATTGCGAAAACGTGGTTATATCAGGACTAAAGCAATAACTTCGGAGTTAGTCGCTGAATTATTGGCTTTCTTTGGGGTGGCTTCGAACAACGAGTGGAATAAGATTTATATAGAAGAAAAACTGACGGTAGCATTTCGCGCTTCGTTAGTACGTACACCAAATCCATATGCCGTTTCGGCTTGGCTGAGAATGGGTGAATTACAGTCGAAAAGTGTTAATGCTAAAGAATATAACATAGCAGGTTTTAAGCAATCGTTATTCTGTTTAAGGACATTAGCCAAGGAGCAACCGGATGATTTCCTTGAACAGCTTCAGGAGATATGTGCAGAACAAGGAGTCGCTTGTGTTTTTACACCAAGTATTTCGAATGCACGCATTTGTGGGGCAACCCGATGGTTTTCGAACAAGCCGCTGATTCAGCTGTCCGATAGATATAAAACAAATGATCATTTTTGGTTTGCTTTTTTCCACGAAGCTGCACATATATTAAAACATCCACGGAAGGAAATTTTTCTGGAGGAATTAGATGGAACAGAATCAGATAAGGAAAAAGAAAGAGAGGCTGATGAATTTGCTTCAAAACAACTTTTTTCTGATAAGTTAATTGCAGGAATACTGAAAGATAAAGTTTCTGAAGCTATGATTCTAAACATTGCTCAAAAGGCTGATATTCATCCGGCATTTGTTGTCGGAAGGTTACAACGATATGGTAAACTAAACTACGGATTATTTAATAAAATGAAGGTTCCAATTTCGTTTAAGTAAATAATTCGTATAAGGATTAATAAGGTATGAAAACAAAGTAAAGAGCGAAGATAATCTCTCCGCTCTTTACTTTGTTTTCATGTTCTGCCTTTACTTTTCAGGCATAAAGTAATCCCACTACCCACAACCGGAGTCGGGCCGGTAACCGGTTAAACAGCCAGCAAATGAGTTGATATTGAAGGCCGGGTACCACCATCACTTTCATGCGTTTATTCATGATTTGTTTTACCATTTGGGCGGCTACCACCGAGGCATTCATTCCGTTTTGTTCTTCCCGCTCCATTTTACCCACCGAGGTTTTCATGGTTCGGGCATAGACAGACTCGGGCGATTGGGACTTTTGAGTATATTTTCGGGCTGCTGTGAATTCGGTTTTGGTATCTCCCGGTAAAACGGAACAGCATTGTATGCCGAAGGGCTTTACTTCGAGCGACAGGGCCTGCATGAATACGAGTAATGCCGATTTCCCGGCGGAATAGAATGCCTGGAAAGGGATCGGTACGATGGCTGCTACCGAGGAGGTAGCCATTATTTTACCGTAACCCTGTGAACGGAAAACAGGCAAACAGGCTTCAATTGTTTTGACTGCTCCAAAGAAATTGGTTTCGAACTGATAACGAACTTCTTCGGAAGAAGTATCTTCCACCGAACCGGCAATACCGTTTCCAGCATTGCAAATCAAAGCGTCCAGGCGGTTGTTCTCTTTCATTATTTGTGCAACCACCGAAGCAATAGCTGCTTCATCGTTTACATCCATCTTTACCGGGATCAACTCCCCCACCCCATCCGGAGCCTTTTGGGAATTTCCCCCACGGCGGGAAGCAGCGTAAACCTTTACTCCTTTATTCATTAATTGTACTGCTGCAGCGAGTCCAATGCCGGCACTGGCACCGGTAATCAATACGACTTTTGTTTCCATTTGTTTCGGGAATAATTATATTAGGTTGCAAATATACTGATTATTAACATAATTCTTATTTTATCCAATCAATAAATTATATAAAAGATTTGTTACTTTTGTAGAGTTACAAATTAAATACTATGAAATGAACGTTTTAGTAACAGGAGCGAACGGATTATTGGGGCATCAGGTGGTGATGGAATTACTAAAACGCCAGCATACTGTTCATCTAATTGTCCGAAGCACCCAAAATATATATTTTGACATCAGTTCAGTTAAGGTATTCGAAGGAAATTTTACAGATTATACCCTCCTGAGCCAGGCAGCCCGGGGATGTGACGCCATCATCCATATAGCTGCCGTAACGGCTACCAATTTGTTGAAGGCTGATGACTACAGAAATATAAATGTGGAGGGTACTGCCCGGGTTATCCGGGCAGCCAATGAATCGGGCATCCGAACGATTGTTTACATAAGCTCGGCCAATACCATTGGTTTTGGAAATGAACAACTGCCTGCCGATGAACGTTTTCCAATACAATACCCGTTTTCAGCATCTTTTTACGCCCAAAGCAAACTGGAGTCGGAACAGTTGCTGGTGGAAGCTTCCAAACAGCCGGATAAACACGTTGTCATTATCAATCCGGCTTTTATGATCGGGGCGTATGATACCAAGCCCAGTTCCGGAAAATTAATTTTAATGGGTTATAACCGGAGGATACTGTTTATTCCCAAAGGAGGAAAGAATTTTGTTCCGGCCCGCGATGTGGCTGTGGCTGTTTGTAATGCCCTGACAAGGGGGCGGAATGGTGAAAGGTACCTGGCTTCGGGCATTAACCTGTCGTTTAAAGAGTATTATACCCTGCAAAAGCAAGCCGGTTCGTATAGCCAATGGATTTTCGAATTGCCCGGTTTTTTATTGCTGTCAATCGCCAAAATAGGGGATTTACTCCGTAGACTGGGAATCAAATCCGACCTTTCTACCAGGAACATACGCCAGTTGTTGATACGGGAATATTATAGCAACCGGAAGGGGAAAAATGAATTGAATTTACCTGAAACCGATCTGAAAATAGCGGTACAAGAAGCTATCGACTGGTTTAAAGAGCACAATAGGATATAAAATAACTCCCGATGCCTGTATGAGAAGAGCCTTTATCATTTCATTCTTCTTCATTTTGTTGGCTGGTCCGGCTGTTACAGCCAAGCCCAAAAAAATTGAATCCATTCCTTTTGAAGTGGTGGGGAGTTATGTTATTATAAAAGCCCGGATTAATAATTCATCGGTCTTGAATCTGATTCTTGATTCAGGCATCCGGAATACCATTATTACCGAATTAATGCCCGGGGACAATATTTCATTGAATTACTCGGATGTAAAAGAATTGATGGGACTTGGGGGAGGTGAACATCTGGAAGCTTACACAAGCGATTATAATACATTGAAAATAGGCAAATTAGAGCTTCACAATAAAACGGTGTACGTGCTGAAAAATGATGTTTTCAATCTGTCAAAACATACGGGTACCATTATTAACGGGCTTATCGGGGTTGATTTTTTTCAGGATTATATCCTGCAGATTGACTACACGCAGCACCGGCTCCGGTTCTATGAACCAAACACCCTCGATTTACCGAAGGGATACGGTATGTTGCCCATGACTATCGAAGCACAAAAAATGTTTGTTGAATTATCGGTTTTACAATCCGACAGCACCCGCAAACAGGTAAAAATGATGATCGACACCGGTGCCGAGCTCAATGCCTGGTTCCAGACATCCACCAACCAATCGGTGCATGTTCCGTCCAAGTGGATTCAGGGTGTGATCGGCCAGGGTCTTAATGGTATTATTACCGGCAAATACGGGCACATTCCGCAGATTTGGTTTGGAGATTTCTGCCTGAAAAATCCGATTGTTTCCTTTCCCGACTCAACAACCATCACCGGAATACTGGCAACATCAAAGCGCGATGGCACCATCGGCAGCCAGCTGTTAAGCCGCTTCAACATGTATATCGATTACAGACAACGGAAATTTTATTTCAAGCCCAATGGAGATTTTAATAAACGATATTTCTACAATGTGGCAGGAATAGAAATTATACAAATCACACCCTATCTTTCCTTATCCGAAGTGCTGGATGTCTGGGCAAATTCCCCGGCTTCCCGGGCCGGGGTAAAGCCCGGGGATCAAATCATTGAAATCAATGGAACCAAAGCATTCGAGTATAAGGTAAGCGAAATCAGAATGATCTTCGAAACACCCTCCAAGCGACCGTTAAAACTCACCCTGTTGAGGGGAGGCAAGGAAATATCGGTGCGAATAGACATGACCGATAAGATTTAATGCTGACATTAGACTTTATTCCCCTTAATTTACTATACAATTGAAAACAAAATATTTACCACAAAGACACTAAGTACACAAAGTGACATAAAGATTAAATTCTTATCAATTTGTTTTTTTAAAGATGGTATAACTGGTTTTCAGGTGAAAAATTTTAAATCACAAAAGTTTAATGGTTGAACTTCCAATTTACGTCTACTTTGCTAATTACTAAAACAAAGAGCTAACCACAATAGACACAATGGAACACAAAAACAAAGAAGAACAAGACATAATCTTGAAATACCTGACAGTATTTTAAGATTATAAATTCAGGAATATAGTTGGAAATATTGTTTCTAGTGTGAACTAGTGTGGCTATTGTGGTTAATTTAAAGATAGAAGAATACAAAGAATACAACATATTTTTGTTTCTCCTCCACCCTTCCCGATCAACATGCCGGTACTTTCATTGTTTCTGCTCCGTTGTTGTTCGGAATGCCGGACTTTTTGTCTGGATCATTCATTCTTGGCCCTCCGGTTTTTATTCCCTATTTTTTCCGGCTTTCCGTTACCTTCTTATCTTCTTTCAGTCGATGTTTTGTCTTTGTTTTTACTTAGATGTTACTTAGATGTAACATAGATATTACTTAGATGTTATATAGCATTAATGGTATATGAAATGTAAGTAATATCCCAGTTACAATGAAATGTTATTTACCGTTATACTACGAATAGACTACGGACATACTGCGACCGAAAGCAGAAGTAAAGCACGATTAGCTTGGTAAAAGCAACGGGTAAACCGACAGTACAAAATAACATATTACATTTATTCAAAATAATTTTATAAAATATTGGAGAGGTTAAAAAGAGTTTGTACTTTTGGAGCGTAAATAACCAGTTGATAGGTTGCAAATCCAAGTAACAGGTTGGATTATTTGAACATTTAAATAGGTTTATATATCTCCAAAGGGCGGGAGTTATGGGCTGGTTTGAGAAAAGGCTGATGATAAGGGGATAAATAACAAATTACTAAAATAGTTGACCCGGATAAAATATAAACCTATAAACGGGGTATAAAGGAAAAATAAACAGGAATAGAAACAAAAACATTTTTATCACGATGACAAAGACAGACAAAATGTTAGAGAAACCAATGAAATGGTATCATTACATGGAAGGATTTTTAGCAGGAGTATTTTTAACGAACGGGGTTCCACATTTTGTTAATGGAGTTTCAGGAAACCCTTTCCCATCACCATTTTCCAATCCTCCGGGCCAAGGGCTTTCTTCTCCTTTGGTTAATGTTTTATGGGCAATCTTTAATCTGCTTGCAGGATATCTGCTTTTTAGGGCCAGTAGGATAAATTCAAAAAGAAAATTAGGATTGTTCCTGTTTTTTGTAGGAATATTGCTTATTAGTATTTTTAGCAGCATTGTATTTGTGGATAAAGCAAAATGATCGGTTAAAATCGAATTAAAGAAACCAGCTGAGTTTGGCGCACCCGGAACTGCCGAACGAGCAAAGTTTGACGAAAGGCATATGCTTTTTATTCGGTTCAAATTTTGCACGATGCTTGCAAAGAAGTAAAAATACGCAGGCTGAGCTGGCAAGCCGTATTGGTGTAAATAAAGGATATATTCCAAGGCTTGAAATTGGATTGACAAATCTTAACCTGAACAAGCCGGAACCAAAAAAGAGAATAGTAATTATTGTAATAAAAGGAAATACAACTGCGTCTTTTAATCCCGTTAGGGGTGCAATGATTGTAATTTGCTATATATCAATTTACATCTTAACTCCGTAGGAGTGATATTATTTATTATCTCTTCCGGATTTCTTTCTTTTACTTACTTGCGGAGCCATCTATTCCGGGTGATGGCTTACATAGATTGATGACACGACATGATTTTCTTGTGTCTGTCTTTTTTATGTCACCCCTAACGGGGTTCACATTCTGTGTTACTCTTCATTTCTACAATCAGGTCAACCCTACGGGTTTAAAAACATCGCTCTGGTTGTAAATCAAAATTATGCCAAAAAATACGTCAATTTAAAACATAAGATACTAATTAACTACATTCTACCACCCCGTTCTCTCGGATATGTCTTTCATTAAATAAGAAAATGGTGTTGCTTGTGGCTGGGAACTGTCTGTTTCGGGACATTGCTCATTTTACGCCACTTTATGATAAAGATAGAATCCACACGATGGATATATAATTATTCGTAAAATAGTTTCGTTATATGTAAACTGTTACTATCTTTGTAATCTAAAATCATCTGTAAATGATGACACTTTTTGACGTTAAGTTTTTAGAAGAAGCTTTTGATTTTCTCAAAAGTATTGACAAAAAGCATTCTGAGAAAATACTTTACAACATTCGTAAATCTCAGACTGAGAACAATCCGGAGCTATTCAAAAAAATAAACGATGATGTCTGGGAGTTCAGGACTCTCTATCAGGGTTTGCAATACAGATTACTTGCATTTTGGGATAAAACAGATAAATCAAATACCCTCGTTATTTCTACTCATGGTTTTATCAAGAAAAGAAGTAAAGTTCCGGATTCCGAAATAAAAAAAGCAATTCAAATTAGAAATAATTATTTTAACGAAAAAATAGTATGAAAACATACACTTTAGATGAGGTTCAAGACAATCTGATTGGTGCTGTCGGGACACCGGAACGTGACCGATTTGAATATGAATTACAATTAGATATGATAGGAAAGGCAATCAGGCAAACCCGCAAAGAACGGCATATTACCCAAGAAGAACTCGGCAAACTTATTGGCGTAAAAAAAGCCCAGATTTCACGCCTCGAAAACAATGCCAGCAATGTAACTTTCGATACTATGTTCCGCGTTTTTACGGCATTAAAAGCAAAAGTTACCTTTCAAGTAGATATGCTTAACATAGATATAAGCATCGGAAAGTAGTGCATTAACACGAACCCGTCGGAACTGATATGTACTTCATTAAACGAGAAAATAATGGTGCCGGTTGCTGGATTTGTAATCTGAGTTCCTTGTTTTATAATGATTTGCAATCTGCTACTTGTAACTAATAGAAATCATTCACTCTATTTGCATGCTTAAATTCATATAAAAAATGGATATTCTGAATGGCTTGTAATAGGATACGTTTCAATTTACCAAGAATTGGGATGGTTAACCATAAAGGTCTACCTGAAATATTAGAAAAGATTTCCACTTTAAAGGAATAAATCAGTACCACTATAATTTACATAAAAAACGGTATGTCAGAAAAACTAACTTCCGAAAGCAAATGCCTGTATTGCGAACAAGTATTATCGCAAAAAGAAATGGTGAAGCATTGATTTAGAACGTGATGGCGAATGTAAAATAAAAGTGGTTTAAATTTAAACAAAAGAGTTATGTAACTTTCAAAAAAGGACAAAAAAGTTGCCCGGGAAGTCATCGAGACCGGGTTACAACGGGAATTTGAAAATGGACTTCGTAAAACAGAAGCGATATTACTCAATTGGAGGAAAGGCGTAAGCAACAACAGGGAATCCTATCAAGCTGTTTACAAGCATATAAAAAGTTTCGATAAACATATTGCCCAGCGTTATGATGATATAACGGGATCCAGGTATCTACTGACAATTACCGGCCAACTGCTGGACGATATTATACACGAAGAGGATCTGGTTGATTTTTCGGAAGAAGTGCAATTGTACCTGAAACAGATTGTAAAAAACTTGTCGTAGTTTTGTCTTTCGTCCAAATTTGCCTAATGCAACTTAGTGTAAGCGAAGCATAAATTAAGTCCGTTAATTACGATGAATAAAATGAAGATTGTTTGTGGTCTTGTTCATTGTGTTGTATGAAATATGTATATTTTCATCGTTTATTAGTGTAAAAGAAAGATTAGTTTGCCATTTTTCCAAAGAAAAAGTTATCAACAGTTTGCAGTATCGAAAAAAACATCTATTTTTGCAGTCCCAAACTCAGAAAAGAAAAAAGTAATAACGCCAAATACACTAAACAATGAAAAGGACATTCCAACCTTCTGTTAGAAAAAGAAATAACAAACACGGATTTCGTGAAAGAATGGCAACCGCAAACGGACGCAGAGTATTAGCAGCCCGTCGTGCCAAGGGCAGATCAAAACTTACCGTTGCCGATGAAGGTCGTCACAAAGCCTAACTATTCTGCTAAAACAGCATAAAGAAAGTAAAGACTTCACGTAAGTTTTTACTTTTTTTGTTTTAATGCCGGTAAGAAGCAATAAATTCATTATTTTTGGGGCTTAATTGAATTACTCATCAGGATCGTGTTCTTTCAATTTATTTTTCTGATACACAAGTCATGTAATCTCTATTTTTTATGGACATAAAAAAATTTTGGAAAGAAACTTTCGGTGGTTTTGTACTGAAAAATCTGCTGATTGCAGTCGGTATTACTGTTGTACTTTCCTGGGCTGCATTAATAGCTATGGATTTTTACACCCATCATGGCGAATCGATTATCATCCCCGATTTACGGGGATCGTACGTTGAAGAGGCGGAAGTTATATTAGCCAAAAAGGGTCTCCATGCCCAGGTGATTGACTCGGTATATGTACGGGATAAAAAACTGGGAACGATTATAGATCAGATTCCGCCGGTGAATTCATCTGTCAAGAGCAACCGGCCGGTGTACCTTATTATTAATTCACGTAAGGTCCGTGAGGTTGCGTTACCTGAAATCAGTGATGTTTCGTTCCGTCAGGCCGATGCAATGCTTCAATCCATGGGTTTGAGTGTCTCGAATACAGAATATGCCCCCTCGGAATATAAGGATTTAGTGATTGATGTAAAATTCCACGGAAAAAGCATACTGCCCGGAACCCGGATCCCGGAAGGGAGTTCTCTTGTTTTGGTGGTTGGGAATGGATTAGGCGAGGCCCAGGGCCTGGTTCCTTCGTTGAAGGGAATGGGGCTGGATGCAGGAACCCAGGCCGCAACCTCCGCTTCGCTTGAAATAGGTGCGGTGAATTATGATGTTCCCCCCTCCGGCGGTGACGAAGATAAATACATCATTTACCGCCAACGTCCGGCTGCCGGCACTTCCGTATCAGCCGGCGATAAGATAGACATTTATCTTTCGAAGGATAAGGCCCGCCTGAAAGAAGTTTTCGATGAAGATAAAAAGAAGGAAGATACTGATGAACAGTTTTTTTAAAATTCACTTAATCCGATAAATGTGGCAGAAGATTTTTTTGATGAAATAGATTCGGATGAACCCGAAGAAACAGGGGAGGAGCAAGAACTTTTCGAGCATTTCCGGTTTGTGGTTGATAAGGGCCAAACCATCATACGTATTGACAAGTACCTGGTTAATTGCATGTCCAACACGTCACGCAACAGGATTCAGGAAGCAGCTGATGCCGGGAATATCCTGGTTAACGGAAGGGCGGTAAAATCGAATTACAAAGCCAAACCGTTTGATATTATCACGATCGTACTGGCTTATCCTCCTTCCCAGTTTGAAATAATTCCGCAGGATATTCCCATAAAGATTGTATACGAAGATGATGATATCCTGTTGGTAAATAAACAACCAAACCTGGTTGTGCATCCCGGTTTCGGAAACTTTGACGGAACATTGCTTAACGCGATAGCTTACCATTTGAAAGACCATCCGGATTTTGATCCGAATGATTCAAGGATCGGGTTGGTACACCGGATTGATAAAGATACTTCCGGTTTATTGCTCATCGCTAAAACAGAAGACGCAAAGGCAAACCTGGGAAAGCAATTTTTTGATAAAACGACCCAACGCCGGTATCAGGCAGTTGTTTGGGGAAATGTAAAGGAAGATGAAGGGACTATTATCGGTGACCTGGCGCGTGATCCGCGAGACCGGATGTTATTCAGGGTCTTCCCGGAGGGTGAAAATCCTGCAGCAAAACACGCTGTAACGCATTATAAAGTGCTGGAAAGACTTGCGTACGTCACGCTGGTAGAATGTCGCTTAGAAACGGGCCGTACGCACCAGATACGTGTTCATATGAAACATATTGGCCATACCATCTTCAATGATGAACGGTATGGCGGCCATGATATTTTGAAAGGGACCACAGCATCCAAGTATAAACAATTTGTAAAGAATTGCTTTGAAATATGCCCACGCCAGGCTTTGCACGCTAAAACGCTTGGTTTTGTCCATCCACGTACCGGTGAATTCATGCATTTCGAGAGTGAACTGCCGGATGATATGCAACAACTGGTTGACAAATGGAGGGGCTATGCGAAAATGTTGGCAGAGGATTAAGAACCCCTAACCCCCAATGGGAATAAAAAGGGATTCTATGGTTTATAAAAAGATATTCAATTAATTTTTCAAGACATATTAATTTAAACTCTCCGCCAGCTGGCGGAATTGGGGGTTATTCATTATGAAAAAGAACATTGCCATTGTAGCAGGTGGAGATTCATCGGAGGTTGTTGTTTCACTTAAAAGTGCAGCAGGATTGGAATCGTTTATGGACAAAGAGCGTTACAACATTTTCATTGTAACCATAGTTGGAAAAATATGGCAGGTTGAATGGTCAGAAACGGAGAAAATAGCTGTTGATAAAAATGATTTCAGTTTTACCCGGAATGGAGAAAAGACCGTATTTGACTTTGCCTATATTACCATTCACGGGACACCGGGCGAAAACGGTATCTTGCAGGGATATTTTGATTTAATCGGGCTGCCTTATTCTTGTTGTGGGCTATTGGCAGCGGCACTTACCTTCAACAAGTTTACCTGTAACACCTATCTGAAGGGCTTTGGGGTTAAAGTAGCCGAATCACTGGTTCTACGGGCCGGACAATCAGTTACAGACGGAGAAGTAGTGGAAAAGATAGGATTGCCTTGCTTTGTAAAACCAAACGTAGGGGGAAGCAGTTTTGGAGTAACTAAGGTAAAAAACACAGAACAAATTCAACCGGCTATAGCAAAAGCTTTTTGCGAAGGGAATGAAGTGATGATTGAATCATTTCTTTCGGGAACAGAAATAACCTGTGGCATTTACAAAACCAAAACAAAGACGCAGGTTTTGCCTGTAACCGAGGTTGTCAGCGCCAATGAATTTTTTGATTATGATGCCAAGTATAAAGGTCAGGTGCAGGAAATTACACCAGCCAGAATAAGTTCTTCCCTTACAGAACGTGTACAGAAATTGACATCTGCCATTTACGACATCCTTGGCTGTAAAGGCATTGTGCGGATCGATTATATTATCTCGGAAGGCGATGTGATTAATTTGCTGGAAGTAAATACAACGCCCGGAATGACAGCTACCAGCTTTATTCCACAGCAAGTAGCTGCTGCAGGATTGAATATTAAAGATGTCATGACGGAGATTATTGAAAACGAACTATAACGGCAGGTTATAAACAGGAGAAATAACAAGATCGTTAATCTCCGGTAATCATTAGCCAGGTTCAACATTTCACCGATTCAACAATAAATCATTCCATGAAATCATTCGACGAAATAACGCAACTTATTACTTCCGAAATCGAACAAATCAACTGGAGTAGGGAACCACGCGGATTGTACGAACCGATTGGCTATGTGCTCTCCCTGGGGGGAAAACGGATCCGTCCGGCACTGACTTTGATGGCTTGTAACCTGTATTCGGAAAATGTGCAACAAGCAATGAATTCCGCACTTGGATTAGAGGTCTTTCATAATTTTACCCTGTTGCACGATGATATTATGGATCGGGCTGATGTCCGTCGTGGACAACCGACAGTACATAAGAAATGGAACGACAATACCGCCATTCTGTCGGGTGATGTTATGCAGATAACATCCTACCAGCTTATGACTCAAACGCCCGGGAAAGACTTAAAACGTTCGTTGGACTTATTTTCACAAACAGCCGCTGAAATATGTGAGGGGCAGCAATATGATGTGGATTTCGAAAAAAGGGATACGGTAAGTGCGGATGAATACCTGGAAATGATTCGCCTGAAAACAGCTGTTCTGTTAGGGTGTGCTTTGAAAATAGGTTCATGGATTGGTGGGGCAGGAGAGGAGGATGCACAAAACCTGTATGACTTTGGTATCAATATCGGCCTGGCTTTTCAACTGAAAGATGATTTGCTGGATGTGTATGGCGATGAGGCTACTTTTGGTAAAAAGATAGGGGGTGATATCCTTTGTAACAAGAAAACCTATCTGCTGATTCATGCTATCGAATTAGCAAGAGGAAATGATGCTCTCGAATTAAATAATTGGCTTAATACTTCGGACGAAAAATCGTCGTGCGAAAAGATTAAAGCCATCACTTCAATCTATAACCGGCTTGGAGTAAAGAAAATTTGCGAAGACAAGATGCAGTTTTTTTATAGAAAGGCCATCGCAAATCTCGATAAAGTATCGGTTTTGGAAAATAAAAAGCAAGAATTGAGAAATTTAGCCGGCAAATTAATGTCCAGACAAGAATAATTTTTATCTTTGTGAGCATAAATCATAAAAACAGTGATTAAGTATGCCCTATCGAAGATTACCCAATACCGATCAAGCCCGTTTGCGGGCATTGCGTACAGCCATCCAACAATCTGACAAAGAAAATTACGGAGATCAGACAGTATCTTTCAAAACAATTAATGAAGCCAAAAATTACCTGGGTGGTTTTGAAAAGCAGTTGATTCAATACCAACAAATGCTCCAGAGCCAGGTTTCGGCAAATAAACATTACCAACAGATTGTCCACAACGCCAGACTTTATATTTCACATTTCATCCAGGTCTTTAATCTTTCGGTAATCCGTGGGGACATAAAAAAAGAGCACAAGCTATTTTATCATTTGGATCCAAACATACACACCGTTCCCGATTTAAGTACGGAAGCGGCATTACTGAACTGGGGAAAATGTATTATAGATGGTGAAAACGAACGTTTAAGAAACGGAGGATTACCCATCTATAACCCAACTATTGCCAAAGTAAAAGTCCATTACGAAGTTTTCAAAGAGTATAAATCTACGCAAAAGTTGCATCAAAATACCACCACCCGGAATTGGGAAGAACTGGTCAATCTGCGTGCAAAAGGGGATATGATTATTTTGGATATCTGGAATCAGGTGGAGGCAAAATATAAAGAGGTAGAGCCCTATACACGATTGTTGAAATGCAAGGCGTACGGACTGGTCTATTATTACCGGAAAGGCGAAAAGAAACTGACGGGAGCAAATGATTTAGTAATTTGACATTTATAAAGATAAATAAGTCGTTTGGCCGTTGCTCTTTTGATACAGTGGGTTACTTTATCATAACCTGTCTTGTTCAACAAGTAGAATAATTCTTTCAACTATTTTATCTTTATCTTTCCCATCATATTCTGCCTTTAAATTAGATCCGAAAAGCCGTGCTACTCCTTGCCAAAAGAAGGCAGTAAAACTTCCCCAGTAGGCTTTTATTAGTTCGTATGGCGTTTGGTTACATTGTCGATCAATAAGCTTAAGAAGCATCTTGCCCTGGTTAATGTTCATCTTTTTTAATTCCGGTTCATATTTTCTCAACACTTCTTTTTCGTACAGAGTCAGGTACCTCTTACGTTCTTTGTCACTGGGCAATGAAGCCAGTGTTACGTTTGTTTTGTCTAATTCGCCGGCTATCAATTTAGCGTAAGGCAGGGTCAACTTGACATCTCTTACAGTCAGCCAATAGAATTTCTCCTGCGTTCTGTTTTTGAAACGTTCGGGAGGAAAAACATAGATATCATTCAGGTAAGCCATCAACATGGTATCTTCTTCGTTCTTTTCTATCCACACGATCGGATCTCCCAACGGGACACTCTGATAAGGTTTTTGAGCAAAAATACTCCCCGATATCATAGACAGGAAAACAAAAGCAACTATGAAACCGTTCTTTATCATAAAATTTACATACTATATTCTACATTCAATATACAATATTTGTTCCAAACAGCTGCTTATCCCGGTTTTGGCTATTAATTCGCAAAATATTTAATAGATAGATACTTAAAATTGATTGATGCTCTCGTGTTTACAGATTTTTTGTAACCAAAAACTTTGAAACTATGAAGAAAATCATTTCATTAGTTACTATTTTTATTTTTTGCCAATCTCTTTTTTCTCAGATATCAACCGTCATACCTTCTTCTGAAGCAATTGCCTTAACATCGGTTGCCGATACCCATAGCTGGGCTGCTTTTAATAATCCGGCCATGCTGGGTTATGTTGATAAGCCTGAGTTTGGACTGCAGTTTGAAAACCGGTATTTACTCTCCGAATTATCCACTAAAAGCATTCAGCTTGCACTGCCTTCCAATCTGATAAATACAGGAATTTCTTTCTCGTATTTCGGATATTCTCTTTATCACGAAATGATTACCGGGATTGGTTTTGCCCGTAATTTTTCCGATAAGTTTGCCATGGGAGTGCAATTTAATTATTATACAGCCTTTTTCTCTGCCTCTAATTCCTACCGGGGAGCCCTGTTGCCACAAATCGGGTTATCAGTCCATCTTTCGCCTCTATTTAGTTTCGGGTTCAATACCTTTAATCCGTTTCAGACCAACATACAAACTGAATATGTGATTAAGCGCCTGCCTTCTGTTTTCAGTTTAGGCACTGAATACCTTTTCTCCGAAGAGTTGGTTTGGCGTACGCAAATAGACAAGGAGGTAAGCAGTAATTACCGCTTTGCCACGGGATTCGAATACCAAATGTTGCAAAGTTTCAGGGTTAAATTAGGAGCCTACGATTCCGGTTATCTGGTCCCATGTCTCGGCGTAGGATTTAAGACCGGTGCATTCCGGATAGATTTAAATTGCGAAATGCATCCGTTGCTTGGCTTAAATACGTTAGCTGCTATTAAATACCGGTTTGGAAAATAAGGTATCACTTTTACTTGAACCATCGTGAAGCACTTGCTTATTATTCTGGGTTTCATCTTCATATGTTCTTGCCCGTCAGGAGCACAGGATACTGTTTCCTCCATTGAACAAACAATTGCCGATATTTTTGAGCAATACACTGCTGAATTGGACGAATATATTGATTATAATACTTTTTATGAAGACTTGCTGTTATGTTCCAACTATCCGATAAATCTCAATAGAGCCACCCGGGAGGAACTGGAACGATTACCTTTTTTATCGGATATCCAGGTGGAAAATATTCTTTCGTACGTTTACCAGTTTGGTCCTTTATCCACCATCTATGAACTTCAATTGGTTGATGGATTGGATATGACGGATATCCGCCGTATGCTGCCTTTTGTTGTGGTGGGCGAAGGAATTGGGGAAAACAAGAAGATTTATTGGGCCGATTTAAAGAAATATGGTAAAAGTGAATTGTATTTCAGGTTGGATAAAGGGCTTGAAAACAAAGAAGGGTATCGCTACCTGCCGGAAGAAGATACAAATGTAGCCCAAACCAACACCGGTAATTATTTGGGGAATAACCTTTATACTTCATTGAAATACCGCTATCATTACAAGGATCGTATTCAGGCGGGAATAACAGCTGAGAAGGATGCGGGAGAGCAATTTTGGGGATCAGCACACAAAGGGTACGATTTTTATTCCTTCTATGCCCAGCTCAATGACTTCGGTAAACTTAAAACTATTGTAGCAGGCGATTTCAGGGCTAATTTCGGACAAGGATTAGTCCTTCACCCTGAATTTTCAATTGGAAAATCGTCGTATGTCCTGAATGTTACTGCACGTAATGCAGGATTGATGAAATACAGTTCATCGGACGAGAGTAACTTCTTCCGGGGAGGAGGTGCTACGTTGCGGCTTGGTAAGGTTGACCTGACGGCTTTTTATTCCAATAAGCAGATAGATGGTGATACCGCAAACGGTACTTTTTCAAGCATTATCAAAACCGGTTATCATCGTACCTTGAAGGAATTAAGCGAGAAGCATACAGTGAACCAACAGGTTGTTGGTGGAAATGCAACCTATACCCGTATGAACCTGCAGGTTGGAGTAACCTTGGTGCATACGTTGCTGGACAACAGGCTGGAGCCGGATAAGTCGGTGTATAACTATTTTTATTTTTCCGGGAATAAACAAACTACCGGTGGTATTTTTTATCGCTTACGTTGGACGAAACTCAATTTGTTCGGTGAAACAGCCATGACTGATCGTGGTGCTGCGGCTACGATAAACGGCTGTTTTTTCAACCCGGTATCGCAAGTCAGCCTGGTAGTATTGCACCGGTATTATTCGCCGGAATATGATACCTTTTATGCATCCGCGTTTTCCGAGACTTCCCGTGTTAATGATGAGGCCGGTTTATATCTGGGAGCTGAAGTCCGTCCCTTCCGGAAATGGAAGCTGGCGGCCTATGCCGATAGTTTCCGCTTCCCGTGGCCAAAGTATGGTATTGATGATCCATCCATTGGGAAAGACTATTTGTTTCAGGCAGATTACACGGCAAAAAGAGACCTGGCCATGTTTTGGCGTTTGAAGTTTGAAGAAAAACAAACCAATCTTTCCAATACCGGTGCTGTTATGCCGGTAGTTGTTCCGGTTCAAAAAGCTTTCCTGCGTTATCAACTTACGTATTCGTTTGGCAGTTTCACGTTTAAAAATATCCTCGAAGGAAACCTTTCACGAAAAGCAGGTGCTGACTGGACTTATGGAGCAAATGCTTGCCAAGATGTAAGTTATTCCTTTCCCCGGCTCCCCTTGAAAGTTGATTTCCGCTATCAGTTCTTTGATGCGGTGGATTATGAGAATCGATTTTATACCTACGAAAAGGATGTACTTTATGCTTTTTCCATTCCCATGTACTATGGCTTGGGGAGCCGGTATTACGTGAATCTGCGCTATGAGGTGAACAGGCACCTGTCGTTCTGGTTTAAATTAGCCCAAACCGTCTATGCCGACGACCGGGAGACCTTAAGCAGCGGCAAAGAAACGATTTCAGGGAATCGCAAAACAGATATGAGGCTGTTGGTGAGGTGGAGTTTCTAAGG
>JAUZOM010000047.1 GCA_030706465.1 Bacteroidota bacterium
AGTAATCCGATTAATAACGACTCTACCAAATGTTTTTGACCGACAATAACTTTATCCATTCCCATGGTTAATGCATCTACAAAAGAACTTTGTTTTTCGATGCGGTCATTAAGTTCCCTAATATCAACAGATTGAATCATATTATTTTATGTTATGTTGTTGGATTTTTTGTTGAACAAATATAGTGTTATTTGAAACGTTAAAGCTTTGATTTAATATCTATTAACCTGAATTTAGATTAATAAGTATTGAGCGTTTTATAGCGTGAAAATCCGATCATTTTTTTTACATATTTGAATTAAAAAAGTTCTGCAACTGTGAATATTTACAGAACTTATGGTATGCAATTAGTAAATCAAAAAACAAATCAGAATTACTTTAATGCCTTTTCAATATTTCTATTTAACGTAAATATCATGCAACTCCCTGGCTTTTTTCAAACAACGCGGATTTGTGGCATCTATTAGTCTTGAATCCAGTTTTGGTATCCGAATTAATGTTCCAACAGCAATTTTGTCCGGATTTGGAATTCGTTCTTTATTTGCTTCGTAAATGTAAACCCAGAAATCCTTTGTTCCATAATAGCGTTTAGACATTAAGGTCAATCTACTACCTTCATTTATACGTTCTGTGGCAACAAACTCCCTATAAACCAGTGGATTATCGAATAAGTATTGAAGACTGTCAATAAGTTGGTTTTGTTTGATTGAATCAAAATCATTCGTATCTTTTGGTATAACTATCGTAACAGGTTTATTAGCTGGTTTGGCATCAGAAGTAAACCATTTAGATATCGAATTAACAATTTCGGAAATGGACATATTTTCAGCTATCTTATTTACAGAATATTGACTGTTCGCAATCGTTTCTCTGGTTAATTCGGTCACAGGTGGGTATATAAAGTAAAAGCAGGTCCATAGACTAGATAAAGAAAATAGAATTATAAGAATCCACATCCATATTTTTCTTTTTTTTGTCGGTTTTATGTTTTCCAGGTAGGGAGTAACAGACAAATCTGAAATCAATTTCGATTCCTTATCTTCGGGTGATATCAGATTAATTATAGCTGGATTTTCAATATCCTCAGTTGAAAGATCCTGAGCTCTTTCAGGTATTTTTGGATTCTCAACCTCAATCATATCCAAATCATCTTCGTTGTAAGAACTCTTTATTGCTCTTTCATCTTCAATGACATCATTAACCGTCTTTTCTTCGGTTATATTTTCCAACCCTATCGCTGCTTCTGAAGTAGCGGATTTTGAATCAGATAAAGCTTGAATCTCAAAAATAAGATTTTTAATTTCAAAAGCTTGCTCTGTAAAAATGCGGAGAGGATCTGAAGCTATTTCAGCACCTTCTTCCTGTTCATCTTTCTTAATTTCTACGTCCAACTCCACTGGTACTAAATGCGCAAATGGTTCATTGACCTGTTCTTTCAACATCGTATCTGGCGTAAAAGCTACTTTGTAATAACCCGACAAAATAATCTCTGCTCCAGACTGGATATTAACACTCTTCCGCGGTTCATTCCATTGAAGTTTAAATGTTCCAAAGTTCTTTATTTTTACGACTTCCCCTGCCAAAAGCGCCTCTTCAATCGATGTAATCATGACTTTCAGAAATTCTTCAGCAGCCCGCTTGCTTACTGAAGCCTTTGAAGCTACGAGGTCTATAATTTCCTGAGATGAAATTTTTTCCTTAATCATGATGAGGCAAATCTTTTAGTTTATCTTTCAGTATATTGCTTTGTTTAAAATTCACAACCAACTTGGGTGGTATCAATGTACGAATTTGTGTAGAAGGATGAACTGAAAGGCGTTCTTCCTTTTTCCTGACCTCAAAATTTCCAAAACTCTGAAAACCTATTGTTTTTTCTTCAACCAATAGCTCGGTACAAGTTGCGACTGTTGTTTCCAACAAAACTTCCACCACTGATTTTGGCGCATTCATCTTGGCGGCCATACTCGCTATCAATTCTTTATTATTCATATATTCACAGGTTAATTATTACGCATACTTTTGCAATTAGAATTGAATCAAAAATAAATTAAAGTTTGTATTTTATTTTACTTTCATTTACCATACAAATCAAAATCAGTTGCATCAACAATTTCGGTTTGATAAAATTCTCCCTGCTCCACTCCTGCTGTTGCTAATGGGATCAGCACTTCCTGATCTACTTCGGGTGAATCATATTCAGTTCTTCCTACAAAATAATCATCCTCAATCCTATCTATTATTACTTTTAATGTTTCTCCTATCTTAGCTTGATTTATTTCCGCAGAAATTCCCTGTTGAATCGACATAACCTCATCAACACGCCTTTGCTTTACTTCATTCGGTATATCATCAGAATAAGTTTTATAAGCATAGGTCCCTTCTTCATTTGAATATGCAAAAGCTCCCAAACGTTCAAACCGCGCTTTGAGAATAAAATCTTTTAATTCGTTGACATCTTCTTCCGTTTCACCTGGATGACCGAGCAACAAGGTCGTTCTCAAGTGAATGCCTGGCACTTCTGCCCGGATACAGTCTATCAGTTCATACGTTTGCTCTGCGGTTATATTCCGTCTCATTTGTTTCAACATGTTATTGCTGACATGCTGCAACGCTATATCCAGATAACTGCATACGTTTTCCCGTTCGCGCATCACTTTCAGAATATCATATGGGAATTGTGCGGGATAGGCATAATGCAACCGTAACCATTCTACCCCGGGAATGTCTGAAAGCCTTTCTGTCAATTCCGGCAATTTCAACGCTTTATATTTATCCAACCCGTAATAAGACAAATCCTGGGCTATTAACTGAAATTCTTTAACCCCTTTTGCCACCAACCCTTTTACCTCATTTTCTATATCTTCTACCGATCTGGAACGATGTCGACCTGTAATAATCGGGATAGCACAATAAGAACAAGTCCGGTTACAGCCTTCCGATATTTTTATATACGCATAATGCCTTGGAGTTGTTAAGGTCCGTTCAAGTCGTAAATCGGCCCGATAATTCTGGCCCAAATCAGTCAAAATATCATTATAATTGAACTTTCCGTAGAATTTATCAACCTCGGGTATTTCAAGCTGCAATTCCTTCAAATACCGTTCGGAAAGACATCCCATTACAAAGAGTTTTTGAATCTTCTTGTGCCTGCGCAATTCGGCAAACTGCAATATCGTATTGATACTTTCTTCTTTGGCATCACCAATAAATCCGCAGGTATTTATAATCACAATTTCACCGTCCGGATGTGTGGCATCATGCCGCACCTGATATCCAAGCACATCAAACTGGCGCATCAACTGTTCCGAATCGACAAGATTTTTTGAACAGCCTAAAGTGATCACATCAACTACAGAACGTTTCTTAAAGGGTTCACCTTGAGGAAACACAATATTTTTTTCACTTATCATTTACAAATTCTAACTTAAAACTATAAAAACAGATATCAACTAAATAATGATTCAACAAATTTAGTCCGGTCAAAAACCTGTAAATGTTCAATTCCTTCTCCCAAACCGATATATTTTACGGGAATTTTAAATTGATCTGAAATTCCTATGACAACACCACCTTTAGCCGTTCCATCCAATTTTGTAATAGCCAGAGCAGTTACATCAGTAGCTTTGGTGAATTGCTTAGCCTGTTCAAATGCATTTTGCCCGGTTGACCCATCTAGCACTAATAAAACTTCATGCGGCGCATCTGGTAGAACCTTTTGCATAACATTCTTAATCTTGGTCAACTCATTCATTAGGCTGATTTTATTATGTAATCGCCCGGCTGTATCGATAATAACAACATCCGCCTGATTAGCTTTAGCAGATGCAATAGTATCGTAAGCTACCGATGCCGGATCTGCACCCATTTTTTGTTTTATAACAGGCACACCAGCCCGCTCTCCCCAAATAACCAACTGATCGACGGCAGCTGCTCTAAACGTATCTGCAGCTCCAAGATAAACCTTTTTCCCTGCTTTGGTATATTGATAAGCCAACTTACCAATTGTCGTCGTTTTCCCGACACCATTCACTCCCACAACCATAATCACGTAAGGTGTTTGAGGTAAAACCGCTTCAAAATCATCTGGTTGGTCCGAGTTGCTCTCTTCAAGTAAAACCGCAATTTCGTCCTTTAGAATAGTATTTAACTCTGCCGTGTTGATATATTTATCACGAGCAACTCTTTTTTCTATTCTTTCAATGATGCGTAAAGTTGTTTCAACACCTACATCCGAAGAAATCAACACTTCTTCGAGATTATCAAGCACCTCGTCATCAACCTTCGATTTTCCGGCAACTGCACGTGTTAGTTTTGAAAAAACGCTTTCTTTGGTTTTTAATAAGCCCTGATCGAGTGTTTCTTTTTTTTCTTTATTGAAAATATTAAATAGACCCATAACTAAAATTAATAGATAACAATTCCTGGTTTCAAGGATTGAATTTTAAAATCCAACCTGCGTCAATTTGCCATAATAGTATATTGAAAATCAACCTACAAAATTAAGCCTTTTTTCCGAACTAATAACAAAAAAATCCTCTCATTTTATTTAATGAGAGGATTCTTTCTATATTTTTAAAACGATATTTTTTTATTTTGTGAAGTGTTCTTTCACTTTATCGTTATGTACAATTTCTTCCTGGAACATATATGCACCTGTTTTTGGTGATTTCACCATTTTTATAACCTTTGCAAATGCTCTTCCTTCTCCTTTTTGCAGAGATGCAACCGTTTTCTTTGCCATGATTCAGATATTATTTAATTTCTTTATGTACAGTTACTTTTTTCAATATGGGATTGTATTTCTTCAACTCCATACGTGCCGGTGTATTTTTTCTGTTTTTCATAGTTATATAACGTGATGTTCCGGGCATTCCGCTATCTTTGTGTTCTGTGCATTCCAAAATCACTTGGACTCTTGCTTCTTTCGACTTTTTTGCCATGGTGTAGTTTCCCTCCTAAATTATGCGTATAAATACCCTTTTTCTGACGCTTTTTTAATGGCAGCATCTAATCCAATTTTGTTAATGGTACGTAGTCCATTAGCCGATACATTCAAGCTGATCCAGGTATCTTGTTCAACCCAATAGAATTTCTTTGTAAACAAGTTCACATCAAATGTTCTTTTGGTACGACGCTTTGAATGTGATACGTTGTTTCCTACCATTGCTTTTTTACCGGTAATCTGACAAATTTTTGACATTTCTATATCTTTTTATTGTTTACATTTTTTCTCAAAAACAGTGTGCAAAAGTACACTTTATTTTTCAAATATGCAAGTTTTTACGCTTATTATTTCAATTAACAGGACTTTTTAAATCGAACCGGTTCGACTCTACTGATATTCCATCATTTACATCAAAGAATCTCTTTCAACATCAGTAAAGCCGCTTGAGTAGCCCGAAGTATATTCTGTTCTCGTAAAGATCCAAAATGAAATTCCCGGCTGATCATCCTGTTATCCGAACAGACTGCAATCCAGACTGTTCCAACAGGTTTTTCAGGGGTTCCTCCCGTAGGTCCTGCAATGCCCGATGTAGCAATTGCAACATCCGTTTTGAGCAACTTCCGTGCCTCACTGGCCATTTGTTCTACAACCGGCTGACTTACGGCTCCATATTTTTCCAGATCAAAAGGAGAAACATGCAAAATATCGGCTTTAAAATCATTGGAATAAGCAACAAAGGATCCTTTAAAAAAACGGGAACTCCCGGGAATCGATGTAAAACTGCGAGCAATATTTCCACCTGTACAACTTTCTGCTGTTGAAACCATTTTACCTTTTGCAACCAGCAAATTCCCAATCAATTGTTCTATCGAAATATCTTCATACGCAAAAATAGCAGTCCCGAGCAACTGGCTTAGCTTATCGATTTGTTGGTTCATAATGAATTCCAATGCTAAAACATCATCTGACAAACCGCTCAACCGTAGTTTAATAATCCCTGAACTCGGCAAATAAGCCAAACTAATACATTCTGGTAATGCATTCTCCCAGTCTGCAATTTTTAGCGCCAAAGTCGATTCCGGATAACCGTAAACCTGAACGGTTCTGTGAAGTAAAGCCGGAGTATTAAAATGGGATTGCAACCGCGGGATTATCTCGTTGCTCATGGCATCCTTCATTTCATACGGAACACCCGGCATTGAAACAATTATTTTTCCGTCTTTCTCGAACCACATAATAGGCGCAGTACCAACTAAATTTTGAATAACCGTACAATCATCCGGAACCATCGCCTGGGCTCTTGTTAAGTCATTCAACACAAAGTTTGTGCGGGTCTTGAATAAACGACTTATATTTTGCAGAACCGATTCATTAAAGATTAATTTCGAGCCAAAAAACGAACACAACGTTTTTTTTGTAATATCATCATTCGTCGGGCCGATCCCCCCTGTAAAAAGGACTACATCGGCTCGATTTAAAGCCAGTTTCAACGACTCCACGATATGATTGGGTTCATCATGTACCGAAGTAATCTGGGCTAGTTCAAACCCCGATTTATTAAGCTCTGTTGCCATCCATGCCGAATTGGTATCTACAATCTGGCCAATTAAAATTTCATCGCCAATGGTGATGATTTCTACCTTTACGCGATTAGTTTTCATTTTATTTTCTGCCTTTTAGTTCAACATCCGCTATTTCTAGTTGTTCGTACCAAGCCGCTCCAAACTTCCGGATTAATGGTTCCTTTAAAAACCTGAATACCGGTACTCCTAATTTATCCCCGAATATACGGGCACAATTGCAAACGCTCCATCTATGATAGTTCACGGCTGTATATCTCTCATATTGCTGCAAACGGACAGGGTATAAATGGCAGGATATCGGTTTGTAAAAATCGGTTTTACCCTCCCGGTATGCTTTCTCAATGGCACATTTGCATTTACCCGATTCATCGGTATAAGTAAAGACGCATTCAGCTCCATTTACAATCGAGGTTACCGGCTCTCCATCATCGTCAATATAAGAGACCCCCTGCTTTCTGATAACCTCCTTTGATCTTTCAGTTAAATCATCCCAGATTACGGGCAAAAGGTTTTCGATAATTTGTACTTCTGAATCCTCCAGTGGCGCACCATCATCCCCTTCGATACAGCAAATGCCTTTACAGGTATCCAGTTCGCATACAAATCTCTCATCCAACAAGTCTAAGCTGATTATTGTATCATCTATTTGTAACATTTTCTTTATTAAAAAAATTATCAACGATTAATGCACTGAATTTAGGATACAATCGTATTTCAGAGTTCAATGCGATAGAGAAATTTATAAGACAAGAAATTATAAATAAAGAAAGCGCATCAATGATAGTTGATACGCTCTTTCTATTATTTAAATATCAATTATTTTTTGACTGGAGCTCCCGGTTTTGCTGGAGTTTTTGTTGCTTCAGGATTTTCTCCGAAATTTGGTGCTACAACTCCGGGTTCTGCTTGCTTGGCATGTTGATATTGATCTTTAATTTCTGAATCATTTGAAGCTGCAGGTTGATGTTTGTGAACTCCGACAGCTGCAATAGATAGAACAACAACAAAGATAACCAACCCCCACGTTGCTTTCTCAAGAAAATCGGTGGTCTTTCGAACCCCCATTATCTGATTGGAAGATGAAAATCCTGCTGCAAGCCCGCCACCTTTGGAGTTTTGAACCAGTACCAGTAAGGTAAGCAATACAGATGCAATCACAATTAAAATAGTAAGTAGAACGTACATAATATATTTTATTTTTTTGAGTTTACAATTACTTTTTCCAAAAAACGAATTTGGTCTGCAAAGTAAACACTTTTTTTCGGATTATTCAAATTTAAAGCTCTCAATATTTCAATTGCCTCTATGTATTTCCGCTCAATAATCATTTTCTTTGCATTACTTTCTGATATTTCCATCGATGCAGGAATATTTTGTCCTTCTAAAACCGGTTTTAACGGAATTTCTTCTTTTTCTATTTTCACCGGATCATTGTTGGATACGACTGGTTTATTGACTGGTTGCCCGGACCGGGGAATAACCATAGCCCGTGCTGATTTAAGCTTCTCTGCAAGGTTTTTCAGCGATTGCTTCGTATCGCCCCCCTCCGACTCAATGCTATTGATCATATCAAAATAATCACCCGTCGATTTTCCGGCCTTATTACGTTGATAAGGTTCTGTCGAAAGCATCTTTTCAGGATACAGATAATAGTAGAGCAAACGGCGACTCGAACTGTAAACGGAAGCTACCTTCAAATTTGCCCCGTAATGTATACTGGATGATTGTTGTAAAGCCTTCAGTAAAAGTAAACGCGTTTGGGTAAAATAAGGATATCGTTCCACGATCTCCTTTAAATCGGCTAGATATTCCCCCCTTACCGTTTCTGGTTGCCTTATTACGGTCATGAAATCTTCATTGGTCATGGATTGGATATAATTATTAATCTGACTCTTTACTTATCAATCATATAATTTAATGGTAGGATCTGTTCCTACCATTTGGCTACCGTATCGTTATAGATATTATCCACAATATCAGTTATCATTTGTTTTACCAAAGCGTCCTGTACATCGGTCAACAATTTGCTGCTGTCAAAAGTCTGAAAGGAGGAATAACTCCTTTCAAAATCTTCTTCGGGATTTTTTGCATTCGAAAACCTGACTTTTATCGTCAAGGTTACTTTGGTTTGCGAAGCATATGAATCCGCACTAATGGCTAAGGGAGTTAACTGATAACCTACAATTTCTCCTTCGATATTTAAATCTCCCCCTTTTTTCAATAACTGTAAGCGAGTTTGTTTGGTGTATGAATCGCGTAATGATTCTGAAAATTCCTGAGATAACGGAGGATAAACAAGTTCGGCTGTATTTGGGAAGTCCGAAATTGAAATGGATTTTGTTTTAGTATAATCGATCGAAGAGCCATTAAATTTATACGAAATGGAACAGGACACAATTACGAAGAGTGTCAAAATTGAAGTCAATAATAACCTCAGTTTAAAATGAAACAGTTTACCTTTTGTTGGCATATAATTCTTATTATTCAATTCCGTATTCTTTAATTTTCCGATACAAAGTACGTTCTGATATTTGCAGTTCATCAGCGGCTAACTTACGTTTTCCTTTGTGTTTATCGAGAGTCTTTTTAATCATCTGACGTTCCATGTCCTCCAGGGTCATCGGCTTCTGATTCTCCATCTCACTGTATTCTTCTGCATCCTGATAGGTCTCTTCATAATCCGTTCTCCCAACGAACTTAGCAGCATCCCTGGGCAACTTATCAGTTTTATAGTCCGGACCTGTCGTCGGAGTCGTAATTATCGTGTCCTTGTGAGTTAAGAAAGTCGAAGAAAAATGCGGTTCTGTGCTTTGAATATCATTATGTTGATTATTAATGATATCATGAACAATTGCTTTCAGATCTGTCATATCCTTTTTCATATCAAAAAGCACCTGATAAAGTATTTCCCGTTCATTATTGAAGGTCTTTTGGTCGTTACCCGTCTTTGAAAATAAGGCCGGCAATCGTTCAATATCATCCTTGGGCAAGTAGGCACTTAATATTTGAGCCGAAATTTCCCGTTGCTGTTCAATTACCGAAATCTGCTCGGTTATATTCTTCAACTGGCGTACATTTCCGTTCCAATAATAGTTTGTCAACATAAGCTTCGCATCTTCAGTCAACTTTACTGCGGGCATGCGGTATTTCTCAGAAAAATCAGCGGCAAACTTGCGAAACAACAAAACAATATCGTCCTTCCTTTCTCTTAATGCCGGGACTGATATTGGAACTGTATTCAACCTGTAAAAAAGATCTTCCCGAAATCGTCCGTCCCGGATTGCTTGGATCATATTTAAATTTGAAGCGGCAACCACCCTGACATTAGTCTTTAGAGTCTTGGAAGAACCTACCTTTATAAACTCTCCGGTCTCCAGGACACGCAACAACCGCACTTGGGTTGACAGGGGAAGCTCCCCGACCTCATCCAAAAATATCGTACCCCCATCCGCAACTTCAAAATAGCCTTTGCGGTCGGCTGTAGCCCCGGTAAACGAACCTTTCTCATGCCCGAACAGCTCGGAGTCGATAGTGCCTTCCGGAATGGCTCCACAGTTTACTGCAATATAAGGTCCATGTTTGCGATGACTATAAAAATGAATTATTTGAGGGAAATTTTCTTTCCCTACTCCGCTTTCCCCGGTTATTAGTACTGAAAGATCCGTTGGCGCCACTTGTACGGCAATGTCAATTGCTCTATTCAGTATTTCGGACGTTCCAATAATTCCGAATCTTTGTTTTACCGATTGTATCTCTGAATGTTGCATAATGTTAACTAAATTATAAACTGTAATAATGACATAAACAGCCTGACAAAATTACGAATAATAATAGAACTTGCTCACAAAACGGTGATAAAAAAATTGAAATAAAGCTCTTTTATTCTTAAACTAAAGTTTATTTAAGCCCGGATACAAATAACACCATCTATGATTAATGCCGTTGCATAGGATAGCTTTGCAAACACCCCGGGCACCGGAACAAATAAACAGGCAAATGAGACGAAGTCGAAATCGGACTATATTATTTATTCTGCAAACGGTATAAGCAAATCCCGGCGGGTTATCCTATATAAAAAAAGAAGCAGGATGCATCCTGCTTCTTTTTTTATATGACCTCTAATCCTTTATGTTATTTCTTACTTTTCAATGCTCTTTTAATGCCTTCTATACCTTTAAGAGCTGTGGCATTCGTGGGGTCAATCGCCAATATCTTATTCCAGTAGGATGAAGAAACCGAATAATCACTCTTTAATAGGTAATAGAAACCCAGGTATCTGTAACATTCAATCAGAACCGGATTAAATTTAGGATCCGCCTTTGCCTCAAGCATCGAAACTGTTTGTTCATAGAAAGGCTTAGCTAAACCCTGGGTAGTTTCCGGATCAAGACCGAAATTCGTACGTGCCCTCCAAAAATTACCTCTGTAACCGGTTGGTTCCATTTTCGCAACCTGAGCAAAAACACTATCGGCTTTTAATAACGCTTTCTTTCTTGTTTGGACATCAATTGAATCTTTATTTCCCAAGCCATAATACAACTTTCCTAAGGCAATAACAACATCAGGGGTATTCTTTTCTTCAGTCAATGAACTTTCATATTTGATATAAGAAGCTATTGCGTTGTTAAAATCATCCTTTTCATTATACATATCCGAAATATCCTTCCAAAGGTCTGTTTTCGTTGAATCAGCCTCAAGTGCCTTTTTATATTGTATAATCGCTAAATCGTATTGTTTTGTTTCATGCAATGCTTGCCCGTAGTACCGGTAATCCAAATAGGTAAAATCAGGATTATCGGAATGATTAAATAAACGATCAGCCGATTTAATTGCATCCTCATATTGTTTCAGGTCCGTATTGTTATACATAGCCAAACGGTTAAATGCAGGATTTTGTGGAGCCTTTACAAGCCCTTCATTGACCACTTGTAACGATTTGGCAAAATCATGGTTAAAGAATAAAGTCATGGCATACTTTATCAGATCCTGAATGTTCGAATTTCCAGACTTTAAATAACTGTCATACAGCTGTGCTGCCTTTTCAAAATCATTATTCGTGTAATAAATATCTGCCAACTCTTTATCGGTTAACAGAAACGAAGGTTCTTTTACTTTAAGACGGTTCAACATCTCAATGGCTAAGGTTGAATTTACATTCTTGTATGCCCGCGCATATTTCACATAAGCTTCCTTGCAATTTCCATCATACAGGATTGCCAATTCATAATTGCTGCAGGCATTCCCGACATTTTTCCTGGCTAACTCAATATCACCGGACAATACAGCCAGGGAGGCATATTTCGGTTTAATGTTCTTGGCTTTATCCTGATAAACAACAGCCTGGTCAATAAGTCCGTTTACCAGATAAGCATTGGCAGCCGCAATATAATAATCGGGATTCTTTTTGTAGGCAGATAATTTAAGCACACTTTGTATTTCAAGTTCTGCAGATTTTGGATCCGTTTTAATCTTCAACATAGCCAGCCCAATGGAATTCAACCCATCGACCTGTTTTCCATTCGCTCCACGATTGAAAAATACAGCTGCTGAATCTGGTTTGTTCTCTCCAAAATAAATATTCCCAAGATAAAAACAGGTTTCTGAACGCGTTAATGAGTCTGTTGCATATTCCGAAAGCAACAAAGGCTTTGCCACCTGAGGAAAACCGGCTTTATAATAGGATACACCTTGCGACTCTTTTGCTCCGAAAACAGATACGTTTATCACAAAAAGAGTCAATACGAGAAATAAAAAGTTACGTTTCATGTAGCTTAAATTTATAAGTAATTTTTAAAATGCTATTCTTTAATATGAACAATTCGAACCGGTTGAGTTGCGGGGACCAGACCTGATTTTAATATAATTCGTTGTCCCCGGTCTGAAGTTAAGAAAGTTGTAAGTCCCGAAGGCAATGAGCTTCTGGGATCATTTAAAATAATAAAAACATTACGTGTAAGCGGATAGTAGCCATAAAACAAATAAGCCTGAAAAGGTTTATAACTATTTGCTACGGTAGCGGTTTCCTCTCCGCTAACTGCCATAACGCGTATTTCTTTTTTAAAAGAAAGATTGGTTGTATCATTTTCATTACCCAGCCAGTTTACACCAATAACACCTATTGCATTCGGAGTCTTTGACACATAATCAATTACTTCCAGATTTGTCTTCTGTGCATGCAATTTGTTGGATAACGACTCTCCGTTACAGATCGAATCAATGGCATAACGGACTGTACTGGAATTCTGATTATCGAATACTACCTGAAATTGACCAAGTTTCGACTTTGGAAATATATCTTTCCAATTGGCCGCTTTACCGGTTAATATATCCCGTATCTGACTTACTGTTATTAAAGAATCCGGATTGCGGTTATTGGTAATAAGAGCAACCCCATCTGTTGCCAATTTATACGAACGAGGTGCGAATTTTTTACTTCGCAACGAGGCTTCCTCATTAGCAGACAATGGACGAGTAGCTATTGCTAATCGTACACTGTCCTTTAATAAAAGATTAATCGCCTCTACCTCACTGGTATAGGTAGGCACAATACCTGCTTTCGGATAGACTGACTCAAATACATCTAACTCTTCCTGAACTATCGGCTGAAAATTAATATCTACCGCGATAGGTATTACCCCAGCTGTTAACGTATCAGTAAACTTATCCGTACTTTTAGTTTGACATGAAACTAAAAGTACTGCCAAAGCGAGAAAAAACAATTTGATTACAGACATCCTTTCTATTCCAATTTAAATGTTATCGGCAACGTATACCAAACGGATACATTTACACCATTTTGCTTTCCGGGAATGAATTTAGGCAACGAACGTATAACGCGAATCGCTTCTTTATCACATGCCGGATCAAGTTGCCTTACAACTTCTACCTTATCAACGGAACCGTTCTTGGTTACAACGAAACGTACAATAACTTTTCCCTGAATTCCATTCTCCTGCGCAATAACCGGATATTTCAGGTTCTTGCCAATATACGATAAAAGCTCCGATTCTCCACCCGGGAATTGAGGCATCTGTTCAATCACAGTATACACCTTTTCTTCTTCTACTACCTGGGTGACGTTTTGCTTAACATCGGCGATATCGACAGTTCCCTTTTCACTTCCTTTTACGTCTGCAAGTGAAATAACCGCGTGAGCATTGGTAAGTTCTTCCTGACTCTTTATTTGATTCTGATCAGAGACTTCTTCATCCTTTTTAATAACGGGAGCTGTAAATTTTACCGAAGATTTTAAATCTGGAGGTGGTGCTGCTGCCTCGAGCGGCTTTTTCACATCATTTTTCACCTCTGCTTTTGCCAGTTGAGATAACTGGGTTACTTCAACATTGATTTCCCTTTGCTTGGGCTTCACCATTTCAATCAGTTTTGGAACGCTAAATCCAACTAAAGCAACTACTGTGATAATAATCATTGCCACATTATGTCGTTTGTCAGATTCACTCCGCATTTTATATGCGCCATATTCCTTATTCTTTCCTTGAAATATCAGCTCTATCCACTCGCGGGAAGTTAAATCTATTTTAGCCATTTTAATTTCATTTTAGGCGTTTAACTATTTACCACCGGCTCTTGAGAATGCTCCTTTTGCTGCTCGGTTTTTTAATAAAAATCTATCACTGGCTGCAATCGTATCAATCACATACTTTCCGATATTACAGATTTGCATCTCATCAAGAGCATCAATCAAATTCTTGTACGTGGCTTTGTCCGTAGCTTTTATAATCACTACCGGCGTATTCTTCCCGTTCTTTATTTCCGAAGCTTGCTTTGTAAATTGATCCTGAGTCATCTTCAACTGCAGTTTTTTCTGTTTCAGGTCATCAATTTTAGATACGGCATCACTGTTTCTTTTTAATAGAAATGCACGAATTCCGGAAGCTTTATAGCTACTCAGTTTTAAAGAATTATAATCCTTATAATCAGGTTGTCCGGTATAATAGAATATTGAATCACCACCGGTAAGCAATAAAGTAACTGCCTGTGAGGCTTTTACCATACTTTTATCTGCATCGGTAATTTTCTTATCATTACTCGGCATGTTGATCTCCATCGTTTGAGGTTTACTCAACGAGGTACATAACATAAAGAAAGTAATCAGCAACATATTCATATCCACCATCGGTGTAAAATCCACAAACACGCTTATTTTCTTCTGCTTGCTGCCGCCTTTTTTCTTTTTTCCGCCACCGGAATCTTTCGTTTGAATTTCAGACATAATTTATCGTTTTTTATTTAGCAGAAACTTTCTTCAAAGATGTAATTAAATTGTACCGGTTCTCTCGTAAATCCTGAAGCGAACTCATAACGTCTTTAATTACTTTATAAGGCGTATTTTGATCTGCCTTGATGGCAATTCTCAAATCCTTATTGGTTACACGCGCATTCTTTATCCAGCTCTTAAATTCATTATTCGTCTTATCAGTCGGAACGCCCATATCTTTAAGCACTTTATCCTGATTTTCTGATGACATAGCCAGATATGCTTTCATGCTCTTCATTGGGACACCAAAGGTCTTCAGTATCTTAAACTTCTTGATTTCTCCAGGAGTAAAGGTAATACCGTAATCTTTGCCCACACTGGTCAAGGTCTCAACCATATCGCTTTGTTTATCCAGGCTCAGGAATACCTTTCCTTTCGGATCAATCAATATCGATAAAATATTGGTTTCAGGTATTTTGATCTCGGATACTGACGCGGGAGTTGTCACTTGTACCGGCTCCTTTTTCACGAACGTAGACGTTAACATGAAGAAAGTCAGCAGAAGTACAGTAACGTCACTCATCGCAGTCATATCGATACGAGTACTCTTCCTTGCTACTTTTACTTTTGACATAGCATTTTTTTATTTTTTAGGATGATTACTTGTGAGACGCAGCAAATGTTTGTACGATAGAAAAACCTACTTCGTCGATACTGTAAGTAATCGAGTCAATCTTACTTGTAAAATAGTTATACGAAATTACAGCCAATGCACCGGTTAAGATACCAAAAGCTGTGTTAATCAAAGCTTCCGAAATACCTTGTGATAAGGCTACTGAGTCTGTTCCACCGGCACCTGCCAACGAAGCAAACGAACGGATCATACCGATTACCGTTCCTAACAGTCCCATCAAAGTTCCTAAAGTAGTAATGGTTGCAATAATCGGAAGATTCTGGCTTAACATAGGAAGTTCCAATGCCGTAGCTTCTTCAACTTCTTTTTGAATGGCAAGGACTTGTTGTTCTTTTGATAAAGAAGCATCTGCTTCTACTTCTGCATATTTGATCAGGGCTGAGGTAACTACGTTTGCTACCGATCCTTTTTGTGCATTACATTTTTCTGTAGCTTCTTTAATATCACCTTTTGACAGGGATGATTTGATATCTTCTACGAATTTAACTAATTTTCCTTTCCCCTGAGCTGATCGGATAGCAAAGAAACGTTCAACACTTAACGACAAGACCGTAAGTAATAATGTTTGAATAAGAGGCACAATGATTCCACCTTTGTAGATTGTTCCTAATAAATTACCTTCTAACGGGTGATTGTTGGGATCATTGTTCATAAAGTTCGCTGGATTACCGAAAATATAATGAAAAATACATACTGCAAGTACAAGACATGCTAAAATAACAAGACCTGAGGACTTGATACCGGTAAACGATTTACTTTTTGTTGGTTGTTTTTGATTCTTTGCCATAACGGTTTTTTATTAATTTATTTGTTTAATTTATTTTACTCCGATTGTCTGTAAATTTGTTTTTTATGGATAACTTAAGCGTAATTACACGGTATAAAAACTACCGACTTTAATAAAATGAGCACAAAAATAATAACAAAATCATTAATGTTGATGGTTTTTACAATATTTAATTCTATTTATTTTTTAATTATTTGGCTATCAGCTTAAAACAATATTTATCTATTTGATTTTTGAATAAAAACAACTAAAATATTACATTCTCATCTGTTTTTTGACCGAAAAGTTCTAATTATTAACCACAAATTATAGGTATATTTCTGTATTTCCAAGCCGTCTGTTTCGGATTATCACCTGTCCTCTAATCTCGTTGGAAAAATTACCGGGAATGAATAGCCTGACAGATTAATGCTTTCCTGCTTAATTGCTTTGTATTAAACGCTTGCATCCGGTTGAAAGTATAACAAATGTCAGATATTTAATTATTAAAACAATTATTTAGCATCCTTTTGTTCATTTCAACGTAATATTTAACTTTACCGTCTAAACAAATCTTTTCAACCTGTTTTAATATTGTTTTTAGGCTACCCTCCCAGTCTCCTTCAGTTACACTTTCCTGTTTTTTATCCGGCTCCATTCCTTTTTTTCCGACACATTCAAAATCAGGAAATGCGGGCTAAACCAACCCATTCAATTCTACAGAAACAAGCCCGGAAACAAATGCTGCATTCCGGTTTTCGGATTCATATACAACGAATTAGCTAACACTTTTCATCACCTGAATGGACACATTCCATCAACCGATCCCCGCACATGCCATTAACCAATTAACCAATCAACCAATTAACCAATCAACTAATCAACTAATCAACCAATCAACCAATCGCCTGTTCAAAATCCCGGTACAAATCCTCCACATCTTCCAGTCCCACCGAGATACGGATTGTCTTATCCGAGACATTCATCGCTTTTCGAACTTCCGGGGAAAAAGTACCAAAAATGGTACTGGCCGGATGAATGGCAAGCGTTTTATTGTCGAACAGGTTCGTGGCACGCCTTACCAGGCTGAGTTTATTCATAAAGCTGAAACAGGCTTCCCGCGATACCAGGTCAAATGTAAACATGGCTCCCGGTCTTTCCCCAAACTGTGCACAACTCAACTCATAAAAGGCATTCGTTGGCAATCCGGTATAATTGACCGATTCCACCTGCGATAACTTTTCCAATCGTTTCGCTAACTGCAAGCAGGTGCTGGTCGCCCGTTCATAACGGACTGTCAGGGTTTCCAGGCCCAATGTTTGCAAATAGGCTACCTGGGGAGTCATATAAGCCCCCAGATTCCGGAGTATTTCTTTTCGCAACTTGGCGGTAAAAGCTCCCGGGCCAAATTCTTTCACTAACGGGTTCAATTTGGAAGATCCCGTCCAGTCAAAATTGCCATAATCGATAATTAATCCTCCCAGGCTCGTAGCACCACCCGAAATGTATTTGGTACTCGACACGATTTCTATGTTGACACCAAAATCCTTTGCGCTAAAGCCACAAAAAGGAATAACGGTCGTATCGGCTACCAGGGGGACTCCATGCTGTCCGGTTACAGCTGAGATAGCCTTCAGATCCGCCACCTCCAGTTGAGGATTGGTAATGATTTCCAGGAAAACACCACAAGTATTCTTATCAATATTCGACTCCACTTCCACCGGATTTTTCAGGTCACAAAAGCGCACCTCCACACCGAATGAAGCTAAGGTCGTCGCAAAAAAGGAATAGGTATTCCCGAATAAATGCTGTGAAGTAACGATATTACTACCTGTCCGGGCCAGTGTAATAATGGCATTTGTAATCGCAGCCATTCCCGAGTTCACCGCCGTAACGCTTAAAGCATCTGTTATCGACTGTACCCGGCTTTCAAAATACTGCACAGTCGGATTGGTGATACGCGAATAAGTATGGTCGGCTACCTGGCCTTTAAAGGCAGCTTCCATTTCCTCTGCCGTATTAAATTCAAATGCCGCCGACTGATAAATAGGCATATTCAGCGCACCGTACACATCCTCTTTACCAAAAGGGGTATGCAATATCTTTCCGTTAATCGATAGTTCTTCTTTGTTCATTTCTTATCTTAGTCTACAGTTCCCGGACCCAGAACTCCGGTCTCCGGTCTTTTGTCAAAGGATAAAGGTCAAAGGTCAAAGGTCGAAAATCTATATTAGTTACAAAATATCAGATAGTGAATGCCCACACTAAACTTCGCGCAGCAATATCACGAAGTAATAACGCGAAGCTAATATCACGAAGTAATATCGCCGAAGGCAAATATCACGCAGCAAATACCCCTTCCGGCTACCTGAGTTTCGCACCCAGTTTTGTTTCGTAGTTTCCCTGCAATTTCTTCATAATACTTTCGATCTGGTTATCGGTCAGTGTTTTGCTGTCATCCTGCAACACAAAGCTGACGGCATACGACTTTTTGCCCGATTCCAGGTTTTTCCCTTCGTATACGTCAAATAAATTCACGCGTTTCAATAATTTTCGTTCCGTTTCGAAAGCAATCTTTTCCACTTCGGCAAAAGCAATATTCTTATCCAGCAATAACGCCAAATCCCTTTTTACCTCGGGGAATTTTGAAATCTCGGCATATTGTACCGTATGGTCACCCAATTCTGCCAGTACAGCATTCCAGTTAATGTCGGCATAATAAACCGCAGCATCGATATCCGCTGTTTTCAGGACAGCCGGTTGAACAATACCGTAAACGGCCAGTTTCTTGCCCGATGAACTGTATACGGTCAATGCTTCACTCAGCAAATCATCGGTATATTCCCCGACAACCAGCTTCCGCAGGTTGAAGCCTAAGCGGCGGAAAATATTATTGATATAGGCTTTTAGTTCGTAAATGCTCGATTTTTCTTCGGTGGTAGTCCACGACTGGCCGTGTTTATTGCCCGTCAGCCACATTCCCAAATGGAAATCCTCGGAATAAGCAGCCAGTGTTTCGCCTTCCTGCTTATTTTCCGCATGATAATAATAACAGTTCCCGAATTCGTAGAATTTCAAATCGGCATTCCGGCGGTTTATATTGTAGGCTATATTCTCCAGCCCGCCGAAAAGCAAGGTCTGTCGCATCACGCTCAAATCGGAACTCAACGCATTTATTATTTTTACCGAATTGGCAGCCGGGAATGAAGTTAAACCGGTATAATAGCTGCCCTTTGTCAACGAGTTATTCAACACCTCGTTGAAACCTTGCGCCGTTAATTGTTCGGCAATCAGGTTTTGCAGTTTGTAGCTGTCCGGTTTCGAAACAAAGCTCAGGTTCGATTTCAACGTCAGTCCGATTTCCACATTATTATATCCGTAGATCCGCAGGATATCCTCTACGACGTCTACATCCCGTTGTACATCCACCCGGTAAGCCGGTACCTGAAGCTTATACCCTTCCTCATCCCGGCTCACGATCTTCATTTCAAGGGCGGCCAGGATGGTCTCAATATTCTCTTTCCCGATTTCTTTCCCAATCAGCGTATTGATTTTTCGAAACGACACGGATACTTCAAAGGGTTTCACTTCCTCCGGATAATTATCCACAATTTCGCTCGAAATCTCACCACCGGCAACTTCCTGTATCAGCAAGGCACAACGTTTCAGTACATAGATCGTATTGGTAGGATCACAGCCCCGTTCGTAGCGGAATGAAGCATCCGTGTTCAATCCGTGCCTGCGTGCTGTCTTCCGGATGGATACCGGGTTAAAATAGGCACTTTCCAGAAAGACGTTTTGAGTCGTCTCTGTCACGCCCGAATCCAATCCGCCAAATACACCACCGATACACATGGGTTTTTCCGTATTGCAAATCATTAAATCGGCAGCACTTAACTTGCGCTCTACGTCGTCCAACGTGGTAAAAGGAGTCCCTTCCGGCAACGTCTTTACAATTACCTGTCCCCCGGCAATCTTGTCCGCATCAAAAGCATGAAGCGGTTGTCCCAGTTCGTGCAACACAAAGTTGGTTACATCCACAATATTGTTGATCGGACGAAGTCCGATAATCAGCAGCTTGTTCTTCAACCAGTCGGGCGATTCGGTTACCGTCACACCCGAGATCGTAACGGCCGAATACCGGGGACAGGCATCCGTATTTTCAACCTTAACCGGAATAGTCAGTTTATTATTTTGAACGGCAAAAGCATCCACCAAAGGACGGCGAAGCTTGACCGATTTATCTTTCAAGGCAAAAAAGGCAGCCAGGTCCCTCGCTACCCCGAAGTGGGAAGCAGCATCCACCCGGTTAGGCGTAATATCCACCTCCAGCAACGTATCATTCTTAATACCGTAATAATCCTTGGCCAGGGTTCCCACCACGGCTTCGGCAGGCAACACAATAATGCCTTCATGGCTGGTCCCTACCCCTATCTCATCTTCCGCGCAAATCATTCCGAATGACTCCACGCCCCGTATTTTCGATCGTTTTATCGTAAAGCTTTCTTCGCCCGAATACAATTTTGTTCCTACTGTTGCTACCACCACCTTTTGTCCGGCAGCAACATTCGGTGCTCCGCACACAATCTGGAGAGGTTGTGCTGCCCCGACATTCACAGTCGTTACATGCAAATGGTCCGAATTTTCATGTTCGGCACAAGTCAACACTTCCCCAATGACCAATCCTTCCAGGCCGCCTTTGATGGTTTGGACTTCTTCCACTCCACCGACTTCTAACCCGATGGAAGTTAATGCTTTCGATAATTCATCAGGCGTAACATCAACATTAATGTATTCTTTCAGCCAATTATACGATATATTCATAACTAAAAAGTTTGTTTTTTGAAGCCACAAAGATACATTTTTTTTTACAGTGTTGGATTTGAAAGATTCAAAAATACGTCATTGTTTGTATCGGGTAATGATCATATCGATATAATTGATTTTGCTTTAAGAGGGCTACAATCAATTTTTCAGAGAGGTATATCAATATAAAAAGGCGTATATTTCCGAATCATGCATTGATTGTAAAGTATTTATTTAATGGGCAGTTGATTGTTGATAAGCGTGCATTTATCAAATTCAGAGTTTTCAGAATGTCATCTGTGTTTAGTTCTACTTTACCAAAATAAAGAACGAACCATAAGTAAGTTATTTTCAATTCATTCCAGGTGGTTACATTCGGATGCCTGGGCAATGCTGTTGCCTAAGTGGTGAGGGAAATTTTCGTACCCAACAACTCAATAAAAGCATTTTCTATTTTTTCCTCGGCGAATTTCATTTTTTGTACAGAATTTTCCAAAAACCACGTGTACCACCTTCACGTCTAATTAATCCCTTTTCTTTAAGAATATCTAAATGAGCCTGAGCTGCAGAAACGTTTATGTTTAATTGCTCTGCTAATTTTCTTTTGCTGATTTTATTGTGTTCTTCAATAATTTGTAGAACTTCTTTTTGCCTATCGGTTAGATTATCAATTGGACCACCTATTGGACCACTTGTTTCATTATCGATTGTTTGTAAAAAAATGGTTACTTCAACACCGCCGTTCATTTCTTTAATATCCGGTTCGGGTAAGCCGGCTTCTTTGCATGCATTGATGATTTTAAGCGTACCACGCCCCCAAGTATCAATATAACCTGCAAAAAAACAAGCGTTGGCAATGATTGGGTTGCGTGGACGTAAACAGTAATCCGATCTCAAAGCTTCTGCTATCGACCCGCTCGCTTAGAGCGAGCGGGTCGGTAAACTCCATCCATATTCTTTGCAACAGAATTTCTTTCCTCTATCTGCCGCACAATTGCAACCTGTGGCATTCCTAAATTACCATCACAGTATCCAATACGTTTTACCTCCGTCATAATCTTCCACGTGATATAATAGCGCGGGAACAGGGAACTTTTTAACTTTTAGATGCTTAGAATCTTTCTTGTGAACTTTACATCTAAATTTAAGCTATATTTTTTTTAGATTATTCAATATCAATAAATTATCATCTTTATAAATTGCCTGACTTTTTAAAGGGTTCAAAAGCAAGTTGAATTTAGAGTTATCTAGAATTATCAATCCACTCAATAGAGGATTTTTATAAAATACTCCCAATTCTGTCCATTCTGTTCCATAATCTCTATCTTCTAATAAGGTTTCATAATCAGAATCATCTTCACAATCAAATTCGGCTCCTCCTAAAAAGTACTCTTTAAAATCTTCAAAATCAAAACCACTTGCAAAATCAAGGGCTATTGCTATAAAATATGGATAGTTATATTCTCTGATTATTTCGTTGTATTTAGACAATTTACATGTTATCTTGTTTTTATCTTGGTCTTTAAATTGTATGATTTTGTTCAGTTTAATATCAATTGAGCGATAGGAATAACAAATTAAATGATTTGAATTTGTGTTTATTCTAGTTATTGTAAATTCTAATGAATCTTCAATAATTAATTTTTCTCCAATATTTTTCAATGAAGAAAGTAACCAATTTTCTAAATTTTGGACAATTGAAACTATTTTCTCTTTAGAAGTATCAAAATCAGTGTTTAATATCTTTAATCTAACGATATATCTATATTTTAATTCTCTTACTTTTTTAGTTAGTTGAGATAGAAAATTATATGTAAACTGGTCATTTTTACTTTTACCAAGCCGATATACTTCACATATTGCTTTTGAGTCACCTACAGAAAGTATCCAATCCGGTGTTTGCTTAGTGTAATAAGGCTTTTCATATTCTAAATCAAACCCAAGATTATTGAATAATTGACCGAAATCTATCTCAGTAAGTGTAGAAGTAAAGGTTGTTTCATTTGTTTCATTTTTGAGTCTCCTTACAATTTTTTGTTTAATATCCTCTTGAAAGGAGTTTAAACTTTCTAAGAATTCAGGATATTTATTACATAATTGATTGAGTAAGTTTTCCATATTATATTATATTCTATTCTATTTCTAAAGATCTCTTTCATTAATCACTTACTGCCGCACGATTGCATCGTGTGGTATCCCTTAATTACAATCATATGATCCAATACGTTTTACCTCAGTCTTAATCTTCCACTCGATATAATTGCGCGGAAACAGAAGAAATTGGCTGCTTTCCCCATAGATACATTTTTCTTATTAACGCTCGTTAAGTAAAGTTTCTGCAACCGGAAGTTAAGTTCAACTTGCCTTTCATGCTGGGTCGTACCGACCACACGAAGTCCTATGTATTAGTAGCTGGCATTTATTTTTCTTTTAAGTCATTCGTTGGATATATGTTTCCTTTTATGGAAATTTGATTTAAAGCATGTTCCAATAATTCTTGAAAAGTATATAATCCAAATATCACATTCGACAAATGAAATCCATTCAATAATATTATTTTTAGTTCTTTTCCTTTCGGAAGTGATTGAAGTACC